>JAJQAZ010000084.1 GCA_021203545.1 Tannerellaceae bacterium
GAAGACATACTGACTCAGAATGGTATAAAAAACAGAGCAGAAGTTATATACCATAAAATGGAAACTAATACCGGTGGTTCTGGTGGATTTTACGCGGGGTTGGAATTGGTAAGAACACTGGACGTAGACTATGTTTGGATTATGGATGATGATACCATTCCTTATAAAACGAGCCTTGAAGAATTAGTTAAAAAGGCATGCAAAGTAACGGATGCTAGTTTTTTTGCATCTTGCGTGGAAGGACCAAATCATGAACCTATGAATGTTCCAGACCTTGATAGGAAGAAAACGGAAAATGGATATCCATTCTGGTATAGGAATTTGCGTGATGGACTGGTTAATATAGAATCTGCTACATTTGTATCGCTTTTGATAAATAAAAAGGCTATAACAAAATGTGGATTACCTTGCCGTGACTATTTTGTTTGGGGTGATGATACTGAGTATACTAGAAGACTGACAAGGTACTATGGAGCTGCTTATTTGGTTGGAGATAGCTGGGTTTGCCATAAAAGGAAAAATGCCAAGAATGTCGATCTGAAAAACGAAAATGATAAGCAAAGAATTAAGAATTATTATTATCAATATAGAAATAGGCTGATTAATTACTATCTCTATGACGGATTTGCAGTGTTTATGTTTTATTTTCTTCGATTTGAAGGACAGGCATTTTCTATGTTTGTAAAGGGACACGAAAAGGGATTGAAATTTGTTACCGTACAGAAAGCTGTGTTTGCATCAGTGAGAAAAATAAAGAAATTTGGGAGATATATTGATAATCAGCTCAAAGGAGAAAGTAAGTGTTAGATAATAAAGACCGCCCGATTGTAAGTGTCATAGTGCCTTATCATAATTCAGAAGATTTTATCTCTGAGTGTATCGAGAGCGTGTTAGCACAGACATATCAAAATTGGGAATTGATTCTTGTAGATGACCACTCAGTAGATTCAAGCAATGAAATATGTAAACGGTATGTAACTAATGACCGGAGGATTATGACGATTGCAACAGAAAAGCCTGGTGTTTCAGCAGCCCGTAATGCAGGAATTGACAGAGCTAATGGTCAGTACATCATGTTTGTGGATTCTGACGATTGTCTCGAACCAAAATCATTAGAAAGCCTTCTGGATGGTATGTCCCGACATTCAATGACCGTTGGTTCGTATCGTAAAATGACCAAATCAAAAGTAATAGAAGAAAGTATTCTGGGTGAAGATTGCCTGAGTCGTGACGGTTTTATAACCGCTTTGTTTAATTCTCGTAAGGTTTATGTAGGCTATTGTTGGGGGAAGTTATTTGACCTGGGTTTGATAGAAGAGAAACAGATAAGGTTTAACACAGAACTTGCATACAATGAAGATAGACTCTTTGTCTTGCAGTATTCTATGGCGGTGGATAGAGTTATATATCACGAAAACGTTGTATACAACTATAGACAACACGATAATAGCGTAATGTACAATGCGGCTAAGAATGTGGAAAAGTTGAGTGTTAGTATTCGAAATGAAATTCTTTCTGCTGATTATATAAGGGAAGAATTGGGGACTTCATATCCAGAGGCAGCAGCATGGCTTGACTATAATCTTCTGAAAAAAGGGTATATTTGGAAAAAGAAATTAAAGGGCAGAAAAAAAGTGTGTAATGAGGTAGACGCGCTGGTTATTGGCTTGAGAAAAAAAGTATGGACAGATAAAAGAATTGATTTATTGTCACGACTCAAATTAATCAAATCAGTCCTGTCTGCTTGAATCGTTTTCCAATATATCTTCGTTGAATCACATTATGAAATCTATGGTTGTGATAGCTAAAAAAAGAAAGCGTAGTGAGAAATCATGACGGTTCGCGGATTGTTTTCAACTTTGTCGTTGTTGTTGATTGTTTGCTTAAGTACGTTTGCTGGGTACCTTGGAGTAAAATATACAAGCGTTATATTATGTTGCGCCTTTCTGTTTGGAATTTTGCTGGCGTTTATGTCAAATATAAGCGGATTCAAGTATAAAATAAAAGCTGGAATACCTACTCAGTTAATTCCGTGGCTTTTGTTTTTGATTTTTGTGTTTATATCTTATAGAACTAATATGCTTGGTAGTACCAGAATATTAACAGGCATTCTACTGTGTATTGCACTAAAAAATAACTCAAAGTGGCTCAAACAAGTTATATATATCATTGCGACCATTACGGGCTTGAATGTTTTCTTTACGATATTCTTTTACTTTTTTCCGCAATATTATAATCTTGTAATTGATGCTTATGGCTTTATTCCCACTGGAACCTCAGCAGGCAGTGCAGGGTATAGAGCAGGTATAAGTGACCATTATTCGCAAAATGGTATTTACATATCAATTTTCGCTTTGATGATTATTTCGATACTTTTTGCTATTAATGCAAGTGGAAATAAAAGCAAAAGGAAGACGGCTTTAGTGTGCGCTATACTAGCTTATATTGCGCTTCTTTTGACGAGTAAAAGAGCGGTATTGGTGTTTAGCATTATTGCTCTTGCAGCTACTTACCTGATTTCTAGTAAGAGAAAAATGGATAGAATCCTTAGGTTAGCAATCGTTTGCCTAGTTGTTTTTGGCTTGTTGCAAGTTTTCTCT
Source organism: Tannerellaceae bacterium (assembly GCA_021203545.1). GTDB lineage: Bacteria > Bacteroidota > Bacteroidia > Bacteroidales > Tannerellaceae > UBA4116. The sequence goes on from JAJQAZ010000084.1 coordinate 2,601, forward strand.
GAAATGATTCCTGCTTTGAGTTATGTTGTTGAAAGATTCCAATCAATTGGTGATGATACGGGATCAATAGAAAGACTTGCTATGTGGCAATTGGCACTTAGCAAGTTTCTCGAAAAACCTATTTTTGGGCATGGTTTGTGGTCATATAGGGAGTTTTATTATCAAGAACTAGGAACTTATTTTCACCCGTATGAAACAAAATATCAGTATCTTAATGCTCACAATGTATATTTACAGTTACTTTGTGAAACGGGGATTGTAGGCTTGCTTATTTACATAAGTGCTATCGTAATTTCTCTGTATAGAACAATTTGCCTTGTAAGGCAATTGAATCGTTTTGATGACATATATACGAAAGCTGCAGTTATGTTTTCGTTGAGTATGCAACTGTTTTATTGTATATATAGTCTGACGGGGAATTGCTTGTATGACATAGTTTTTCCATTTTATGGAATTGCTTTAGCTATAGCGGTTTCAGTAGATTACAATAGTAATCCGTCCGCGAGGCGAGTATTGTCAATAAGATAGGAGGAGAAAGCAAAGTGAACGTTGGAATACTTACATTCCAGTCTGCAAATAATTATGGAGCTTTTCTGCAGGCTTTTGCATTATGCAGTACAATGAATCATTTTGAGGCAGTCGACGCTGAAATCATCGATTATATTTGCCCTGCAATTGAAAACGACTATAACCCCAAAAAAGTACTTTACAGAAAAGGAAATAAAATTAAAAATACTATAGCATACATTTTACGAAAGAACGGAATTAACAAATCGGCTCTTGTTTTTAACCAATCTAGATCAAAGTACTTTATAACAAGGCATAGTAGGGTTTCGAGAAATGAGTTGGCCGAACTTGAAAAAGATTTTGACCTATTCATTGTTGGATCGGATCAGGTTTGGAATACTGTCCTAACAGAGAACGATCATACTTTTTTCTTGGATTTTGTTTCAAATTCGCAGAAGAAGGCTTCATATGCCGCAAGCATGGGGGACGTAAGTTTTAATGATGAAAATTCGTTACCATTGAAAAATGAGCTAGAGTCATTTAAATATTTATCATTACGTGAGCGAGAATCGACAGATTTTGTGTCATCTTTATTGGCGCGCGATGACGTTGTTACATGTATTGACCCTGTTTTCCTTATTTCAGGCAGGGAATGGGAAGAGTATATTTCAACACCACGAGAAAATAATTATTTATTGTATTTCTGCATAGGTTTTCCGATGCAATCGACGTTGAGTTTTGCTGAGGAGTTAGCGAGAAAAGAACATAAGAAACTTTTACTCTTAATGGATAAGGATGTCCCATATAAATATGTCGGTATTACTCATCTTCGTGGTATAGGTCCAATGGATTTTATTAGCTATGTCTATCATGCGGATATTATTGTAACAAATTCTTTTCATGCCACGGCTTTTTCTATTTTATTCCATAAGAGGTTTTATGTAGAAACTGTTGTGAAACGCCGTGAAAGGATAATCAATCTGTTAAAAGTTTCCGGTTTGGAAAACAGAGCCCTTGTTAATGGGAAAGTCACGCAGATTCAAAATCAAATTAGCTGGCAAGATGTAGATAATAATATGAAGCCTTGGATTGAACATTCATTAAATTATCTTGAGTCCTTAACCATGCCAAGGTAGTATAAATACTTTCAAGTTGAGGAAATTATATTCTTCAGAGAGATGATGGGAAAATGTCCAGAGAAAAAGACTTAGCAAAAAACACAGCAATATTGTCATTCGGGAAAATATGTACACAGTGCATCAGCTTTTTGATGCTTCCCTTATATACTGCTGTTCTTGATACAACAGAATATGGAACCTTCGATCTTCTTGTGACGTATGGAACACTTCTTCTGCCTCTGGTGAACTGGCAGTTTGACCAGGGAATTTTCCGCTTTATGTTGGATTGCCGTGGCAACAAGGAAGAGCAGACGAAATTGTTTTCATCGGTTTTTGCTGCGAATATTTTACAATCGGCTGTCTATGCAGTGCTGTTAGTTGCGGTCATAAATATTTTTAGTATTAATAATGGCTACTTCCTTCTTGCTTATGTTATCCTTCATGTTTTTACAGCATTACTTTTGCAGTTTGCCAGAGGCTTGGGCAAAAACGGAATATATGCGGTAGCAAGCTTTATTTCGGCGTCTGGAACGGTGCTATTTAATGTTATTACGCTTGTAATATTGAAAATGGGCCTTCAAGGTCTTTTCACGGCCACTTTGGCGGCACTTGTGTTGACGGTTCTTTATTTGTGCTTTGCAATTAAACCGTGGAATTATTTCAAAATCAGTTATGCTACTAGAAAAACTTTCTCCGCTGTATGCAGGTATTCGCTGCCGTTGATACCTAACAATCTGGCATGGTGGGTTGTCAATGTTTCAGACAGAACGATTGTTTCTTACGTTCTTGGCGTGGGCATCAACGGAATTTATACAGTAGCGAATAAATTTTCAAATGTGTTTATTCAGTTCTATAACATATTTAATTTGTCGTGGACAGAATCGGTTTCCCTTCATTTTCAAGATGAGGACAGAGATGAATTCCTAAGCGAAATGATAACGACGATGTACAAACTCTTTTCGAGTGCTTGCCTGGGAATTGTGGCTTGTATGCCGTTTATATTCCCAATCATGATTAATGAACGGTATGCAGATGCTTATCCACAGGTAATTATACTTATGTATGCAATGCTTCTGAGAGTAATTGTCGGTCTTTACAGCTGTGTTTATATTGCAGAAAAGGATTCTAAGAAGGTGGCCTATACATCTGCTGCATCAGCCGTAATAAACATAGTGGTTCATGTGCTGTTGATTAATCGGATCGGGCTTTATGCTGCGTCAATTTCCACGTTGGTGGCATTCGGAGTTATGGCTGTGATCCGCTACATTGACATCAACAAGAATGTCCTAAGCATGAAAATCTCCAAGGGTGCATTGATTTCTTCATTGCTCCTGGCCTGCGTTTTAGCTGTAACTTATTACATTAATCAGACTGCAACAAACGTTATTATGTTGCTTGTCGTTTGCATGTATGCTTTGGCGATGAACTGGGGATTTGCGAAATCAGCCGTAAAGATGGGGATGGACTATATCAATAAAATAAAGAAATAAGAAGTTGCAAGCAGGACTTGACAAGGGGAATAGAGATGGCGACAATCTTTAGAGCAGAGCAGAGCAGAGCAGAGCAGAGCAGAGCAGAG
>JAJQAZ010000056.1 GCA_021203545.1 Tannerellaceae bacterium
TGTTAGATAAATGGGTAGTTAAATAATTATTTTATAGAATAATCTTTAAATTGATATATCAATAAGACCGAGAAGTTTAAAACTACTATTTTTTATCTTAAGAGAGTTTGTAGGTAAAATGATTATATTCGTAGTAGAAGAAAAAACAAATAAATATGAGCCTAAATACATCCAATGATCTTTTACTTACACAGCTAGCTGTTCGTCTGTATGATTGTGATTCACCTAATCCTGTAGGTAGTGGTGTATTGTATATTCCTCTTAATCAAAGAGAGTATGTATATATTCTAACTGCTGCCCATTGCTTGTATAAAGATGGTGATGGATTTACAACACCTCGCGAACATATCAGAATTGATTTTTATGATCCGGAAACTAATCAGTTAAAATCTTTACAGAAAAGAATAGATTATCGCTTTGTTTCCAGCAAGATAGAGCGAGATGTTGCAATTATTTTTCTAGATAAAAATGAATTAGATGTAAGTGTTAATCTTTTACCTTCTATCGAAATTATAAAAGACCATTCTACAATCTCAACCTTTGTTGTAAAAGGCTATCCTGTAGCCACACAAGGACAAGAAATAGTTTGTATCTACCCGGAGTGGATTCAGGAATTTGTGGTAGGATGTCAATTCCAGCTCAAGCTAATAGAAGATTACGATAGTGAAGAGGTTGACGGATTTTCAGGCAGTGGAATCTATCTTCATGTAGATAACAAATGTTTCTGCTGGGAATCTTTACCCGTTATCGTGAAGAAAGTAAAGGGTGTGTTATCTATTGCCAATATATTAGCCAGATTAATCAGTTGTTAGAGGAGAATTATATGTTACCTCTTCCATATTCGTTTATAGGAGGACCGGGTTTAACACAAGAATTTTTTTCCTGTTGGGTGAATAAAGCTGTAAGTGATTTGGGACCTCGGTTTAATGAAAAATTAAATTTTCGTTTACCCATTGTTTCATGTTTTGACGCTTTGGGAAAAGAAAATAAATATAAAAAAAAGATAGAACATCGGATTGACCGTTGGCTACTAAATAAAGAGAGATTTGAATATGGATTAAATGACTATTTGAAAAGAAACTCTAATGAAATTAATGAGGAATTACAAAAACAGCATACGGCTGTAAAAGAGTTTGTTATCAATTGGTTCACAAATGTAGCCGAAAAGTGGAAAGATTCTGTCCCTATTCCCATTGAACAGCTTGATGAAAAGATAAAGCATTATAATGACTTTTTGAGAATAAATTCAAAAGTAACAGACCCAAAGTTAGATTTAACTGTCGAAGAAGATAGAATAATTAGAAAAAGGAGTAGACATATTTATGAGCAAATCGAACTGAATGAAAAATTACTTCAGGAACTGGAAGAGTTAAATATTAATTTATTCAACTATCCTTTTCTTCTTATAAAAGGAGATGCCGGATGTGGTAAATCTCATCTGTTAGGTGATATAGCTAAACAGAAATTAAAGGAAGAAAAGCCGGTGATTCTGCTTTTGGGACAGCAATTTATGGCTGGGCAAACTATTGGGCAAAACATCGTTAATCTACTTGACTATGCTGGTACATTACAAGAGTTACTAAATGGATTAAACGAAATTGGAAAACAGATTAACTCCCGTGTCTTATTTATGATTGATGCACTGAATGAAGGAGGAGGAAAAGAACTATGGAAAAATGGTTTGGCTGGATTTATAAAAGAGATTGAATCATATCCTTTTATTGGATTTGTAATAACAGTACGTAGTACCTATTATGATTCAGTTGTTCCATCACAAGTACATTCAAATCCAAATATTACAGAAATTACTCATAAAGGATTTAGGGGAAATGAATATGCTGCTTTACGTCTTTTCTGTGAATATTATGGGTTAAAACAACCACAATTTCCTATACTGAATCCTGAATTTGCAAGTCCTTTATTCCTCCACTTTATTTGCCAGGCAGCAACATTAACATCTTCCAGAGAAATTCCTTTGTGTTTTGGAGGATTAACTAATGTATATGTTGACTATTTAAATTATATAGAAAAAAACTGGAAGAGAAACGCAGTGAATATGCAACACACAGCGGGATTGTAAAGGAAGCTATTTATCAATTAGCGTATGCTTGTTATAAAAAGGAAGATGAGAAATGGTTAACTTATAAAGAGGCTGAAACCTTGTTTCGGGAGAAATTTAGTGACTTTCGTTTTTTGATGATTGATTTGATTTCAGAAAATGTAATAATCCGTAACATATATACAAAATATCGTGAGACTAGACCAATAGAGACTATCTATTTTGCTTATGAACGTTTTGGCGATTTCTATATCGCACAGCAACTATTAAGAAAATATGTATCTGAAGAAGAGGTTCGTATTGCCTTTAAAGAAGGTAATGAATTAGGGAAATTGTTAAATAATCTCTGGAGGTATGAAGGAATACTTGAGGCTATGGCATCTCTATTACCGGAAAAATTTGATATTGAATTATTTGAAGTCTATGACTGGGCTTTTGATGATACACGGATAGGTCGTTCCAGATTAGGTCAGATTATTCAACATGTACTCAATAGTTTAAAATGGCGGCAGGCAGCCAATATAAATGATAAAAAAATAACGAAATGGATAAAATCCGATAGCTTCCGGATGAATCATTATGAGTATTTTAATAGATTAATTGAAATGTCTGTTTTACCGGCACATCCCTTTAACAGTGACCGGTTAAATATAATATTGAAACCTTTTTCTATGGCTGACAGAGATTCATTCTGGCAGAAATTTCTTTTATATTATACAGGAATAGAAGATGGCCAGCCTTTACCTTTCAGTCGCTTGATTGACTGGGCCTGGCAACCTGGTATTTCTTCTCTGGTTGACCTCGAAACAGCAAGGTTGGCCGCACAAACTTTAATCTGGGGCTTAGGTACTACTAACAGACCATTAAGGGATAAAATCACAAAAGCATTAATCAATTTGTTAGAAGAACAATTACCCGTATTACATAAGTTGATGATTGAATTTGAGAACGTTTCAGATATCTATATTGCAGAACGGTTATATGCTGTTGGATATGGTTGTGTATTGCGGACTACACAGTTTTCTGGTGTTCAGGAATTGGCACAATATGTTTATGACCAAAACTTTGTCAATAATACACCTCCGGAACATATCCTCTAGAGAGATTATGCTCAGAATATAGTTGAGTTTGCAATCTATAAGAATTTGACTCTAAGAGTAGAGACAAAAAAATTACGTCCTCCTTATAAAAGTGAAATGCCAACTACTTTTCCAAAAACAAAAGATATTGATGAAAAATATAAACTTGATTATAAAGATGATACAATACCAAGACCTTATTTTCAACAGAGTACTATTTTAACATCAATGACTACAGAATATAGCCGGGAAACAGGTTGTTATGGAGACTTTGGGCGGTATGTTTTCCAAAGAGTCCTTAGTAATTGGAAAGTAGATGTAAATGGTTTGAGCAATTTGGCTGTGAAATGGATATTTGAAAAGTACGGCTATCATCCGGATAAACATGCAGAATATGACCAAAATTTAGGTTATACTCAAACAGAAGACGTGAAAATAGAACGTATTGGTAAAAAGTATCAATGGATTGCTTTACATGAACTTTTAGGTAAAGTATCTGATAATTGTGAAATAAGGACCTCATGGAGTAATCGGAGTACAGAGTATAAAGGTATATGGAATAAATATGTTCGTGATATAAATATCGGATGTATTGATATAGAAAAGGATTCAACGAAAGAATTAGAACCTGAATTAACTCAAGAAAATGAATATTTTGTTAAACCGTATTATAACAACTGGGACCAATCTTTATCTGATTGGATTACTAACAAGCAGGATTTGCCTTCTGTTAAGAATATTATTCAAAAAGTAGATAAAGAAGGCCAGCAATGGTTATCCCTTGATTCTTACATTAAATGGAAAGAGCCAAAAACGATAGGAGAAGATAAGTATCATAGGCCTTACCGGAAAATATGGTATATGGTAAAAAGCTATCTGATACATAAAAATGAAAAAAAGGAGATTATAGAATGGTTGAATAAACAGGATTTTTATGGACGATGGATGCCTGAATCCGAAAGTATGAACGATTTATTCAGCCGCGAGAACTATTGGACACCAGCTTCTTTAGATGAGGATACAAAATCTGTTCTTTGGGAAAGAGTCGATAGAGGGCATTTTGATGTAGCTTTGACAACACATAAAAGTGCAGGCGAATTTTCTCATGATAAGTCCGGTGCACATAGAATCTATGAAATGCCTTCTAAAATTATATGGAATGGAATGGATATGCAATATGGCAAAAAGGAAGGAATTTTTCAAAATAGTTCTAATAAAATAATCAGTAGGTGTGTCTCACCGGATGAGCCTCTTATTCTAAAAGAGGTTTTTTTAGAATTTCTGAATCGTAAAAATTTGGACATTGTATGGACTGTATTAGGTGAAAAACTATTTGTGGGGCAGAATCATTGCGTAGACCGTAGTATTATTAATGGTGTTTTTACATTAGAGAAGGGGGAAGTAACCGGACAAATAAATTTGAAAAAACAAACGTTAGAATAAGATGACTGATTTAACAATTACTTTTTATCCATCTGGCTGTGGCGATGCAGCCAGCATCCGTTATAAAGGAACAGATGGAAATATGCATACAATATTTATTGATTCCGGCTTTAAACAAACATATAATGAATTTCTCTCCAAAGAGATTACCTCTTTAACGGATAAGGGAGAAAAGATAGATTTATGGGTTATAACCCATATTCACGACGACCATCTTAAAGGCATTGAAACATATCTTAAACATATCCTAACGGGAAGGAAACAAGATATTGTTTCTACATGGTGGTATAATATCCCCCGGGAACCTGCAAAAGACTTTCCGGCTTTAAAAGCAGCCAGTGCTATAAGTAATGCTAAGTCTATCAGAAATGCAGACCTGTTAAGTGAGTATCTTATTCTAAATGAAAAACAACATGTAGAGATTACCACATTGATAGAAGACGTAGTAGATATGGCGGGCCTTAATTTTACGTTTTTGTCACCTTTACCAGAAGATGTGGATTCTTTGAAGGAGAAATATCTTTTAGAGGATAATCCTTTTGAGAAGCAGGAAAGCATAACAATAAGTGAGGCTAAGAGTGCAAAACAAAGGGATTATTCTATTTGTCTGAAAGATTTTGTCTTAAACCAAGGATACGAAGATACTTCTATAGAAAATAAAAGTAGTATAGCTTTTTTTACTACATTCCATGATTTAATAGTTTTGTGGCTTGCTGATGCACATCCTTCAACCGTGGTCGCCTCTTTGAGAAAAAAAGGATATAGTGAAGAAAATCCATTTGTTTGTGATTTAGTAAAAGTATCACATCATGGCAGTATCAGTAGTAATAGTAATGAACTTTTCTCTTTAATAAGATGTAATAAATATTTATTTAGTGTACAGGGGAAGAATAGTCATTTATTGCCGGATAAAGCTTGTATAGCACGTATTTTACGGAACTCATTTCGTCCGGCTGATATGCATTATACTTTTTATTTTACAGCGGATGATACTATTCTTCGTTCTATTTTTAAGAGCGATGGCGAAGATGTTTTTGAAGAATTCAACTTTTCAGTATGCTATTCGCATAAACCTGGTCTCTTATACGCATCTCG
>JAJQAZ010000003.1 GCA_021203545.1 Tannerellaceae bacterium
AATTATATGTATATTTACGTCCTTAAATAATATATTATGAACTTACAGTTGGACCCTAAGAGCACTATTCCCTTGCATTTACAGGCTGAAGATCTGTTGCGGGAACTGATTAAACAGGAAGAATACAGAAAAGGAAAACTTCTGCCAAACGAAGTTGAATTGTCTCAACAATTGAACATATCAAGAAATACATTGCGGCAGGCTATCAACAAACTGGTGTTCGAAGGTTTACTGATCCGCAAAAAGGGGTACGGTACTAAAGTGGCTAAAAAGGGAATCCTAAGCGGAGCAAAAAACTGGATGAGCTTTTCGCAGGAGATGCTTGCCGCCGGTATCGAAGTACGTAATTTTGAATTGTTTGTGGGTCTGAAAAAACCAAATGAAGAGATCAGTAACTTCTTTGAACTGGAAAACGAAAACCGCATTCTTTGCCTGGAAAGGCTACGCGGCAACAAAGAGTTCCCATTCGTTTACTTCATCTCCTATTTTAATCCCTCGATACCTATCAGCAGCGACGAAAACTTCTCGCTTCCCCTGTACGAGATACTTGAAAAGAATTACAATATTGTAGTAAAGACCTCTAAAGAAGAGATCAGTGCCCGCCTGGCCGGCGATTTCATCGCAGAGAAACTGGAAATTGCCCCCAACGACCCGATCCTGATCCGCAAACGTTTTGTTTACGATATAAATGATAATCCCGTAGAATACAATATCGGCTACTACCGTGCGGATAGTTTCACCTATACGATCGAATCGGAAAGGAAATAAAACTATATCACCGGAAGAATGCCCGGAAAGGATGCACCCTCTTTCCCAAAAGCACCGGTGCTTTGATCCGGGATCGCAATGGCACTGACAGTTTGAATTATGGTGATAATTCCCGTCTGTTCTTCCCGATAAACCGGGATGTACCATATGCGATCCCGCATCAAGTGCGGGAACCCGGCCTGTTTTTTATATTAAAAATAATTAGACAAAACCAGCACCTTACAATCTTCCGACCAACACTGATTACAACTCCCGGTAAATCGTATCCCCATTTTTTTACACGCAGATAAAAAATCGAATCGAAATGCCAAGGCATTAAAGCCGTCTAATTTTTTCTGTTTATTTACTTTGATACGTTCTGAATATTTGTTTCGAGTCCAGCATATCACAGCCTATAATTCAATGGAGTAAGTTACGAAAACGCTCATTTTGTTTCTTTTAGAATTTCTCCTACGGTAGGATGTGGGAAGATGAAAGATTGCAATTCCCGGAGTTTCATTCCTTTTTCGATTGCTATGCCTGCGATAACGATCAGTTCGGATGCGGGATTACCCAAAAGGTGTGCACCTAACAATGTATCATCTTCCGCTACGATCAGTTTACAGATGCCATTGCCTAACTCGTTTTCAGCTACAAAGCGGCCCGAAAAAGCCATAGGGGCTTTCTTTACCCGGTAGGGTATACCGGCAGCCTGCAATTCTTCTTCGGTTTGGCCTACTCCTGCAATTTCCGGGTTGGTATATACGACACCGGGGATGGCTTTGTAACTCATTTTCACCGGTTCTTTTCCCAGAATATGATCTATAGCAACTTCTGCCTCACGCACAGCAGTATGTGCCAACAGCGAAAATCCGGTTACATCGCCACAGGCATAAATGCCGGGAACAGACGTTTGCATATATTCATTTACACACAGCCCATTACGGAAGGTTTCAGGCCGGCACACTCCGGGCGCAAAACCGGAAAGCACAGGCTTGCGTCCTACACTCAACAGGATATGTTCGCTACAAATAGTAATTGTTCCTTCTTCGTTTTCAAGTGTAACCTCCTGTTTGTTCACAGCTGTTACTTTGTGTCGCAGGTAAAAACGGATTCCTTTTTTGGTATATTCTGTCCGTAACTGCGCTGCCAGTTCGCGGTCCATTCCACATAATATCTCATCAAGCATCTCTACAACATGCACTTCGGTACCCAGGCTATTAAAGAAAGAAGCAAACTCCATACCGATCACTCCGCCACCGATAATTACAAGCGAAGCAGGCACCTCTTTATTTTGAAGCGCCTCCCGGCTGGTCCATACTTCAGCAGTGTTTAATCCGGGAATAGGAGGAATTACGGATTCGGAGCCTGTACAAACAAGTACATGGTGGGCTTCATAAGATTCCTCATTGCAGACAATAGTTATTTTATTTTCTATTACTTCTTTTATTTCCGCAATACCGTTTACGACTGTTACGTTATGTTCAGACATTTTCATCCGTATACCGGCAGTCAGTTTTTTTACGACTTTGGTTTTACGGGCGATAATTTTGCTCAGGTCAAACGAAGGATTTTCCACACTTATCCCATATTTAACCCCTGTACGGGCATTGTCGTATAGCTTTGCAGAATAGAGGAGTGTTTTGGTTGGGATACACCCTTCGTTGAGACAAACTCCACCCAAAGCATTCTTTTCAAACAAAATAGTAGAAAGACCTGCGCCTGCAGCTTTTTCTGCTGCGGTGTAGCCGGCGGGTCCACCGCCAATAATAGCAACATCGTACTTCATGGTAAAATCGTTTTAAGTTTAGATTATTCTTTATAGTAAGGAAGAATTATTTCTCAATTCAATCTCAGGATTGAAACTTCTTAACACTTTGATAAACTCTTTCTCATTTTCCGGAGAGACAAGCATCCACATGCCTTCCTTTTTCCAGATAATGATCCGGTTTAAGGAAAGTGCATAACTGAAGGCTGGAAAAATAGAAGCTTCCAATGCCTCTATCTCACTAACAGGAATTTGTTTTTTAGGAAAAATACCACACCGGGCAATCAACCTTCCGTCTGAAGTAATAATATAATAGGTATTGAAAAATACATGCAATACAAAAACAGTTATCAGCAGTACACCTGCTATAGCAAATATATTCTGCCCTAACACTACTCTGATACACGCAGCCACCAATAACCATATTAATAAGTGGTGCCACCATCCCACTTTCGATTTAAAAGTCCGGTCCATCTCTGTTTTTTTCCGAAAGATAACAAAAAAGAACACAGATTTTTTTAATCTCTGATAAATAATTAATCTGTGTAAATCTGCGTTGTCTGTGTAATCTGCGTTCCATTCCGTTTATTTATAAACCCTGCCCGTCTGTTCTTGTTATATATGGTATGATTATAAAACATTTCACCGATAATGACCTGTATAAATTCTCTGTTATGCTTGCCATCCAACGCCTGTATCCACGGGCTGTGGTACGCTATGAATTCATGAACCGGGGAAAGAATGATTTTCCGGAAGGCTTTGCCGAAGAGCTTTCCCGGCAGGTAATGGCAATGAGTTCTTTAAAGCTGACCATACAGGAAAAGGAGTTTATCCAACAACGATGTTATTTTTTTGATCCTGTCTTCATTGACTTTCTGGAAGGTTACCGGTATAACCCGGCTGAAGTACAAATACAGCAGCAGGGAGGAGAGTTAAAGATCATAATAGAAGGATACTGGTACCGGACCGTTTTATGGGAAGTCCCTCTTATGGCACTCATCTCCGAACTGTATTTCCGGATGAAAAATATCTCTCCACAAAATGTGGAGGAAAAAGCTACTATAAAAGCAAACACACTCAGAGAATTACAGGCCGACCACTCGGATTTTGGCACCCGTCGCCGTTTCTCCTTCGAGGTGCATGATAGAGTCGTTGAAATATTAACTAAACATGCAGACGACTATTTTAAAGGTACCAGTAATATATACCTGGCAATGAAATACAACACTACCCCTATCGGTACAATGCCACATGAATGGTTTATGTTTCACGGAGCCCTGTATGGTTACCGGGCCGCTACTCAAAAAGCATTGGAGGCATAGGTGGAAGTATACCAGGGAAGCCTGGGTATTACGCTTACTGACACCTATACCACAAATATATTCTTTGAATCTTTCAATCTGAAACAAGCCAAACTATTTGATGGAGTACGCTGGGATAGTAATGACCCGTTACATTTTACAGAAGCCACTCTGAACTTTTACCGGCAGAATAGAATAGATCCGCGGTCAAAAACAATTGTATATAGCGACTCTCTCAATATCGACAGAGTAAGAGAGATAAAAGAGCATGTAAATAACCGGATACATGATGCTTACGGAATAGGCACCTACTTCACCAATGATGTAGGGGCGAAACCGCTAAATATGGTGATCAAACTAACCCAGGTAAAAATGGCAGAAAATACACAATGGCAATATGCTGTCAAATTATCCGACACGCCGGGTAAACACACAGGTAACCCCAAAGAAATCCGTCTTTGTAAAGAGACACTAAATATTCCGGAAGAGCCGGGGGAATAAAAGAGTCTGCATCACACCCCGCATAAAAAGATAAAGTACAAAAGAAAACCACAAACCGTTATTTCCCCATATAGGATAGCTCAGGAAATAAGAAAGAAAAAACAGTCCGACAGCAATAAACATTGCATTCCGCATTTGCCGTGCAGCCGTCATGCCTATATAAATGCCATCCCATAGAAAAGCGGCAAAGCCGGCTACCGGAAACAATAAAACCCAAATACGGAAATCACCTGCTAAGTTGATCACCTGCTCTTTATCTGTCAGAATAGAGAGAATTTGTTTTGTAAACAAAGCATATACAATTGTAAATAAAAAGGCCAGCCCTATTCCCCAGCTAAAAATTCGCTTTATACATTGCTTTAAAACCGGCAATTGCCGGGCTCCTACAAACCGCCCGGTGAGAGCTTCAGCGGAATATACAAATCCATCCATCATATAGGAAAAAAGAATAAAAAACTGCATCAATAAAGTATTCACAGCCAAATATATTTCTCCTGTCTTAGCCGAAGCATACGTAAAAAATGTAGTGACTAATACCAATGCCAGACTTCGTAAAAAGATATCCCGGTTTACCTTAAAGAAAGGCCGGAAAGCCTCTATATCTCGTAAACTATCAAACGTAAACAAAAATCGTAATGAACCATGTTTATAAAACCACATCCCCGCCGAAAGAAGCAAAGAAAATACCTGTGCCAACGCCGTTCCCAAAGCAACTCCTTTGATCTTCATGTCAAAAACAAACACAAACAACAGACTCAAACCGATATTTACGATATTAGTTAAGATAGAGATATACATAGGGGTCCGTGAGTCCTGCATACCTATAAACCAGCCGGTAATCGCATACATTCCTAACACAGCCGGAGCAGCCCAGATATAAATAGAAAAGTACTGAATCACATAGATCTGTGTTTCAGTAGTCACTTCCACAAATTGAAAAGCTACGCGCAAAATAAATGCCTGTAAAATAATAAACAAAAAACCTAATCCGAAAGCAACAGACAGCGCACGTATCAGAATCGCCATCATCTCCTTCTTATTACCTGCCCCAAAAGCCTGAGCCGTAAAACCGCTTGTTCCCATACGCAGGAACCCGAAGTTCCAGTAAATGAAATTGAAGATCATAGCGGCCAGCGCAATCGCGGCGATATACAGTTCCGAATCCAGATGTCCGGCGATAGAAGTATCCACCATACCTAATAAAGGCACGGTTATATTGGTGATAATATTGGGTATGGCTAACCGGAGAATTTCTTTATTCATACTATGCAAAATTACAATATTTATGAACAACATTCTGTTCCCCCGTGTTTTAATCAGACAAAGATGAGTCGTTTTACTAAAACAAAATAAAATGAAAAGAACAGTATTTATTTATCTGTGTGGTTTATTATCTATTGCGATGTTTTACGCTTGCGGAACCAGTGATACTGATTTGCAGAAAAATGTTCAGTCGGTACTGGTAGCCTATCCGGGCGTTACTTCTACTGTCAATAACGGTACAGTAACATTATCTGGAAATGTGGCTTCCGAAGATATTAAAGCTGGTGCGGAAAGAGCTGCCAAAGCAATTAAACATGTTAAGTCGGTTAACAACAATATTGTTGTAACAACACCGTCTCCGGTAACAACTGCTCCTGTAGTAAGTTCGGACGATGTACTGAACCGTACGATCCGTGATAATCTGAAAGCAGCAGGATACGACGATGTGAATGTTGATATCGATAATGGTGAAGTGACACTTACCGGTAAAGTAAAGCGTGACCACCTGCAGGAAGTTATGCGGATTGCAAACGATGCAAGCCCCAAACGGGTTATCAACCAGTTAGATATTGATTAATGAGTCTGAAAGATAAATACAGTAAACTGATCAGTTACGCCACTTCTGGCGGAGTTCAGAACCTGTCGGTACAGGAACAGAACAATATTCTTTATATTAAAGGAATGGCAAAAGAGTCCGTAAAGGACCAGTTATGGAATCTGTACCAACAGGCAGACCCGGATATGCGTTCGGCCGACCTGGTGTTGGACATTGATGTGGTAAAGGGCGGAGAAGATATGTATGAGATCCGGAAAGGAGATAACCTGAGTAAGATTGCAGATAAATATCCCGGAATGACCTGGCAAAAAATCTATGAGGCCAACAAGGATACGTTAGATAATCCGGATAAAATATATCCGGGACAAAAGATCCGGATTCCACTTTAATGTATATTTTTCCCATTGATACAACGTGGAGGTTTCAGAGACGGAGTTTTATACTATTTGAGATAAATTCCGGTTCGCTGCCTTCACGTTTGTTTTTAATTCCTACCTTTGTCTTCTCAAACAGTACTATCATGGTGAAACGTTTCGATTTCCTGATTATTGGTTCCGGAATAGCCGGAATGAGTTATGCCCTTAAAGTGGCAAAGAAAGGTAAGGTGGCGTTGGTTGCCAAAACAAATCTGGAAGAGGCAAATACCTATTTTGCCCAGGGCGGTATTGCTTCAGTCACCAACCTGATCGTAGATAATTTTGATAAACATATTGAGGATACAATGATCGCGGGCGACTGGCTGAGCGACCGGGCGGCTGTTGAAAAGGTGGTGCGTGAAGCACCCAGACAGATCGAAGAGTTGATCAGTTGGGGAGTAGACTTTGATAAGGACGAAACCGGCAACTTTGACCTGCATCGCGAAGGAGGCCATTCCGAACACCGCATTCTGCACCACAAAGATAATACGGGAGCAGAGATACAGGACAGCCTGATCAAAGCCGTTAAACGGCATCCCAATATCACAACCTTCGAAAATCATTTCGCCATTGAAATACTTACCCAGCACCATTTAGGAGTTACGGTAACCCGGCAAACTCGTGGTATTCAGTGTTATGGTGCTTATATCATGGATCTGGCATCCAGACAAATTGATACATTTCTCTCCAAAGTAACCCTCATGGCAACCGGAGGTATCGGTGCCGTTTACCAGACAACAACCAATCCGCTAGTAGCTACCGGCGACGGCATTGCAATGGTATACCGGGCAAAAGGAACGGTAAAAGATATGGAGTTTGTACAATTCCACCCTACCGCTTTGTATAACCCGGGCGACCGGCCCTCTTTCCTGATTACAGAAGCAATGAGAGGCTATGGCGGTATCCTGCGTACGCAGAACGGACAGGAATTTATGCACAAGTATGACAGCCGTTTATCGCTGGCTCCCCGTGATATTGTAGCCCGGGCGATAGATAATGAAATGAAAACCAGAGGGGAGGATTATGTGTATCTGGATGTTACTCATAAAGATCCGGAAGAGACAATCAATCATTTCCCGAATATTTACAAAAAGTGCCTTGAACTGGGGATTGATATAACCAAAGATTATATTCCTGTAGCACCGGCCGCCCATTATCTGTGTGGAGGTATACTGGTAGATTCTGATGCATGTTCTTCTATTGAGCGGTTATATGCAGTAGGCGAATGTTCGTGTACCGGTTTGCATGGAGGTAACCGACTGGCATCCAACTCGCTGATAGAAGCTGTAGTATATGCGGATGCAGCAGCCCGGCATAGTATTGCGTTGGTTGATTCGCTCTCTTATCAGGAGAATATTCCCGCATGGAATGACGAAGGAACCCAATCGCACGAAGAAATGGTTCTGATCACTCAAAGTGTGAAAGAGGTAGGTCAGATTATGAGTACCTATGTAGGAATTGTTCGTTCGGACCTGCGCCTGAAAAGAGCATGGGACCGGCTGGATATCATTTATGAAGAGACCGAAGATTTGTTTAAACGTTCTATCGCATCCAAAGATATTTGTGAATTACGGAATATGGTCAATGTAGGCTACCTGATCATGCGCCAGGCTATCGAACGCAAAGAAAGTCGCGGCCTGCATTACACGCTTGATTACCCTCCGGTAAGTAAAGATTAAAAAGTTTAGTTATCTTATTCCTGGCTTATTGCTGGCGCAGATTTAAATCTGTGCCTGAATTAATAAATAGCAAAGTATAGGGAACGCAGATTACGCAGAAAGCGCAGAAGAACACAGATAAATCATAATTGAGAATCTGCGTTGATCTGCGTAATCTTTGACTTATTTATACACTAAACCATCAATAGTTCTCTTTCTTTGGTTCAAAGAATGCCTGTGGATGATCGCATGCGGGACAGTTACCCGGAGCTGTTTTTCCTTCGTGTACAAACCCACAGTTACGGCATTGCCACTTGATAGGTTCTTCTTTTTTGAATACACTTCCGTCTTCCAGATTAGCCAGCAATTTTCGGTAACGTGCTTCGTGTTCTGCTTCTACTTTGGCAATCATACGAAAAGCAACTGCAATTTTGGGGAAGCCTTCTTCGTCTGCAATCTGTGCAAACTCAGGATATAGGTCTGCCCACTCTTCGTTTTCACCATCCGCAGCAGCTGCCAGGTTTTCCTTTGTGTCGCCTATAATACCAGCCGGGAAAGTAGCTGTAATCTCCACCATTCCACCTTCCAGAAATTTGAAGAAACGTTTAGCGTGTTCTTTTTCCTGTTCGGCTGTTTCCATGAATACAGCGGCAATTTGTTCGTAACCTTCTTTTTTAGCTTTGCTTGCAAAGAATGTATAACGTGAACGTGCTTGTGACTCGCCTGCAAAAGCTTTCAATAAATTCTGTTCAGTACGTGTACCTTTAATACTTTTTTCCATAATGCTTGTTTTTTATATAAGATGATTTAATTATTTCGTTAGTCAAAAATAATAATTTGGTTTCATACAAACACAGAAAAACCAATGATAAAAATTTATGCCTCTATAAACCTTGTCTATTATTAACGTTATAAAAGATACTTTTATTTTAAATCTATGGTCATCCGCCTAATCTGTGTCATCTGTGTGTTAATTCGTTCGTTAAGTGACCGGATAAATGAAAAAAAATATTAATTATTTCTATCTTTGCAGAAAATTTGAGAACAAATAACGATGACCGGAAAAATAGAATTTGTACCTAAACTTTTTTCTTCTCTGAAAAACTACTCCCGTGAGAAATTCATGAGCGACCTGATGGCGGGTATCATTGTAGGTATTATGGCTTTACCACTGGCTATCGCTTTTGGGATAGCATCAGGAGTAAGCCCCGAGAAAGGGTTAATAACAGCGATTATCGGGGTTTTATTGTTTCTTTTCTGGGAGGAAGCAATGTGCAGATCGGAGGGCCAACCGGTGCTTTCATTGTTATTGTATATGGTATTATACAGAATTTCGGGATCGAAGGTCTTGCAATCGCAACGGTGTTGGCAGGCGTTATGCTGGTTCTGATGGTGGTTTTCAAATTAGGTACAGTTATTAAATTTATTCCTTATCCTATCATTGTAGGATTCACCAGCGGAATTGCACTAACTATTTTCACTACACAGATTAAAGATCTTTTTGGGTTAAGTATGGAAAAGGTTCCGGCTGATTTTCTGACTAAATGGATCGAATATTTTAAACATATCGAGACAATTAATATATGGTCTTTTATTGTAGGGATAACCAGTATCCTTATCATTGTTTATACGCCACGTATTTTAAAAAAGATACCTGGGTCGCTGGTTGCAATTATCGTAATGACTGTCCTGGCTTATGTATTGAAAAACTATGCAGGCATTGCTAGTATCGAAACAATTGGCGACCGCTTTACAATTGATGCTTCCCTCCCTACACTGGGTAATATCCCGTTTTCGATCGAAAAGATCAACCTGTTACTTCCTTCTGCTTTTACAATTGCCATGTTAGGAGCTATTGAATCTTTACTTTCCGCAACTGTTGCCGACGGAGTAACCGGTGATAAACATGATTCAAATACGGAACTGATCGCACAGGGTGCGGCCAATATAGTAGTACCTATTTTCGGAGGGATTCCGGTTACAGGCGCGATTGCCCGTACAATGACCAATATTAATAACGGCGGACGTACACCTGTTGTCGGTATTATTCATGCGGTTGTCTTGTTATTAATTTACTATTCTTAGGCCCGTTGACAAAACACATTCCTATGGCTTGTCTGGCAGGAGTATTGGTCATCGTTGCGTATAATATGAGCGAATGGCGTACCTTCCGCTCACTGCTTAAAAATCCGAAAAGTGATGTTATCGTTTTACTTCTCACCTTCTTCCTGACTGTTATCTTCGACCTTACCATTGCAATTGAAATAGGGTTGCTGATTGCCATGTTCCTGTTTATGCACCGGGTTATGGAAACCACCAAAGTTTCGGTTACAACAGATCAAATAGATCTTTCGGATGAAGGCGAGATACACCACGACAATGAAGTGCTGGAACTGGAAAAAGGTGTTGAGGTATACGAAATAGACGGTCCTTTCTTCTTTGGAGTTGCCAATAAGTTTGACGGAGTAATGAAAAATATCGGCGATAAATCCAGAGTACGTATCATCCGGATGCGGAAAGTTCCTTTTATGGATTCTACCGGACTGCATAACCTGGAAAGTTTATTGCGCCTGTCACGTGCTAAAAATATCCGTATGATTCTTTCCGGTGTAAACGCCGATGTACATGCTGTACTCCGCAATTCCGGTTTTGAGAAAAAGATCGGTGCCGAAAATATTTGTAGTAAAATCAACGAAGCTGTAGGAAAAGCGAATGCCGCGGTAAACTCAAAGGTTTAAGCGGCTCTTCAATGTTTTGTAGCCGGAAAGGCTTGCTTTGATACTGACTCCGTTTTTAAGCTGGATGTGGTAACTATCTTTCCCATACAATTCAATTCTGGACAGATGAATACTATTAATAATAGTAGAGCGGTGAACACGTATAAAGGTTACCGGCAGTGCTGCCTCCAGCGATTTCATGGTTTGCTCTTTTATAAATTGCCCTCCGGATGTGAAAATATTCACATAATCGCCACATGCCTGGATATAAAAGATCGTTTCGACCGGAATAATATGAATGTGGGCGCCTTCTTTTACTGAAATAGTCTGCAATGCCGGTTCGCGGGATTCTACCGGAAGCGTATCCGGCTCCTGTAACAACTCCTCTGTATTCTCCTCTTCTTTTGCGGCCATATGATACCATTGCATAACGATCACCCAATATAGAAAACCAAAAAGAAAAAGAAAAGGAGCACTTCGAATAAAGTCATCCGGTTCCATCCAATGGAAAGAAGTGAGAACTGCATACATAGTAAATACGGAAAGGATTTGCAGAAATATACCAACAACAGCCTTTGCCTGAAATACTTTTACATATAAAGAGACATACCAACTGTAATAAAGGCCGGTAATCCAGAGTAAAGTGATAACAGTGCTTTGAACCGCGGCCTCTTTCCAGGCATAAGAAAAATAATAAGTGAATACCTATGCTCCGGATATTCCTGTAGCTATTGCCAGCAACAGGGTTACCAGAACATGCAGTATATTATTTGTAAACGGATGAGAACGCATTTTAATTTTTAATTTCCAAACCACTAATCGACAATTTCCCCCGGATAATTAATTTATGTTCCAGATCCATCTCGTTATAGGGATGATAACGTTTGTCATGGCATCCTACTAATGCTGTATCCATTTCTATTATTACCTGCCAGGTAGGAGGTACTAAAATCTCTATTCCCCCACAGGAGCAATCAATATCAATAAAAGTCTCGGGATCTTCCAGTTTGGTTTTTCGCAGGTCCAGAATTATATTACCAAAAGAGACCCAAAGGCGTGCCCCTTTAAAATAAGGATCAAATACAATCTGGTGAGCCGAGCCAAAAGTAACTTCCGAAGTTACAAATCCCTCCTGCGAAGATTGCATATTTTTAGCCTGGGATTTATTTCCCAGATAAGTAGTTTG
Organism: Tannerellaceae bacterium; assembly: GCA_021203545.1. Classification (GTDB taxonomy): domain Bacteria; phylum Bacteroidota; class Bacteroidia; order Bacteroidales; family Tannerellaceae; genus UBA4116. The sequence continues at coordinate 12,114 of JAJQAZ010000003.1, forward strand.
CCTTTTCGATGAATTCAAACGGGTTAGTAAAATAACAATTCCCGTAAAAATAAAGACAACCGGCCAGAAGGTAAATACGGCCTGTCCGGGCCACCAGGGTAAACGCGGAAACAGGAAGTAAACCCCGATAGTAATCAAAATGGCTCCGGGTACAATTTTATGTTTGATCAGTTGGGTTACTCCTATTACAATCACAATCATCTGCCAGGATACAAAGAAACGGTAAACCGAATGATCAATGATCCCAATATTTCTTGCGATTAATAACAGGCCAATAGCAATAAACACAAGAGCGGTTACAAGTGCATCAAGTTTCTGATGCCACGGAGATTTAAAACTGTTCATAAGGCTTTCTATTTTAGTTTTTATTTTTGAGTAAAAGTATCTCACCTTATACAATTACACAAGAATAAAACGCCGGTCAATCCGTATTTCCCGACAAAATACAGAAAATTCCCGATAAAAATAAAAAGAGGAGAACACTATCAAAAAACAATGTCTCCTCTTTCACACACCTATAAATATCAATTTAGGACAAATAATGGATTATCATTAAGTTTTTAAAGTAAAATAATATTATATGGAGTTATGTCAAAAGTCGCAAAATAGCACATAGATTGAAAAGATTTGCACAGATCATATTTTTTAAAACACTTATATAATCGGTGGTCATCTGCGTGCTGGATAGTTTTAACACACCTCACTATATCTATGGTCTACTGAAAGTACTTACAAGATTCCCTCCCACATACCTATATAAAGGTTGCCAATCATTTAGGATGATCGCAACAGGTAATAAGGCAGAATTTTCATAAGGTACATAATCTGCACTGTAGGATCTTGTCTGATATAATGTATGTATTTTGCCATTATAATTATATTCTATATCTACAGTGATTACTGCAATTCCCCTTCCTGCCCTTAACTCACCCCAGTCTATAAGACGTGGAGAAGAAACTACATTTTTGTTGTTAGGAATCCAGACATCAAAGGAATTATTGAATGAATATGCAGTATTATGAAAATCTCGTAACGTTATATTGTTATCGTCATATAATATCCTATTATTCAAGGATTGAGGATCACTACTCATTGTGTAGGATTGTCCATTTATTTTATCTAAGACCACATAGTCGATACTAATACCTTTTCTTGTAATATATTTATTCAAATCTGGATTAATCTGAACTTCATATTCATATTTCATTGGTTCGGGAAATCGAGCTTTGATATTAGTGAAACGATAATAATTATCATACAAATGAGTATAGTTAGCAGAAGTTACCTGTGTATGTCTTCTAAGGCTTATCACTGGTTTAGCTTTCAACTCCCAAACACCCAAATATTCTAAATCTGGTGTGTTGGCAGCTTGTGAATTAAATACAAAACCCTCGTCCATAGATTGACTACTTGATGTGGAAACATTTCCCTGCATGATATCATAGAGATTAAATCGTAATGGAGGAACACTGTTACCTCCTATTGTGGTGCTGTTGCCGTCTAACGTAACCGTACCCGCAGCTGATAATTTAACCTCCTGAGTTGTTGTTACAGTTGTAGATCCAAATATCAATTTAAATCCACTTTTAATCATACCTGGAATATTTGAAGAAGCAAGATTTTTAAGGCTTTCTCCCAGATTAGCAGAAGACTTTATTGCATTTATCATGTTTTTAGCAGGTGTACCTGATGCATTTGCCTGGGTACTTTTATTGCCACTACCTCCTTTAGACTGACTTACAATAGTACCCTCGATAGTTGAAGTTGTTTTTCCCGCAAAATTATAGTTAGTCACCTGTTCATTATAAGCATCGATTGTTATAAATACATTTTTATAATCCCTGGAATAAGGAACCTGCCATTCAAATCCATTCCATCCTTTTTTAATTCCTCCTGCAGGATTGGAAGCAGCATTTGAAAGTAGGATCTGATCATTTTTAGATGCTGCCAGATCAATATAATAGTTCCCCAGATTGAATAGATTAGTTCTTGCACCATTGGATGTTTTTACCACCCAAACAAAACCGTTATTATTCTGAGCTATATTATTTTCCTCAAAATAAAAGACTTTCAAAAAGCCTGTCAATTTATTATAGAAAACTATATAATTGAGGTGATTATTATAGTTTAATTTTTTAAATGTATGAAATAACATAATCCATCCATCTTCTTTTTTAACATCTTTAGTAAAGGTAGGCGACATTGAAGTCATAGCGTTATCCTTCCAGGGTGCTGTATATGCCTTCCCCGTACTCATCATAATTTCTTCTATATTTTCCCAGTCTGTTAATAAGTTAGGATTCGTTGTTGAAACGTTTTGACCATTCACAACTGCTTTTGTTACTAACTCGTCGGTATTCGACTCATTCAAAACACTCTCATTTTGATCTGAGCACGACCAGATAAGGGTCGCACTCAAAAGTAAAGTAATAATTCTTTTCATGATAGTTAAATTTAAATGATTACCCGTTATATGCCCTATATTGATTTTTATATGAAAAGAGGAGAACACCGAAAAAACAATGTCTCCTCTTTGAGATACTTAAAATGAACTATTAGATAAATCCGGCAACTTTAATCTGTATAGCCCGGATTCTGGTCGCTATCAGTCAAATTCTGATTCTGTCTTAACTCCGTCAGAGGTATAGGCCATAATAATTTATAATCATCAATTGAAGTTATTGGTGTTATCGTTACTGGTTTTGGATCTTCAAACCCAGCTGTATTATGGAAAACGCCACCTACAAACCATCTGTTTCTTTTAAGTACATATTCCTTCAATAAACCTGTACGCAAAAGGTCGAATTTACGCCACCCTTCAAAGCGGAGTTCACGCATACGTTCATCCATTAGTTTTTCCATAAACTCAGATTTACTCATAGCTGTTGGCCAATATCCGGCTGTACTTCCAGCAAAGGCCCGTTTTCTTACTACACTATTGATCAAATAGATTGCTTCAGATGGATTCGTATCAAAAATACACTCGGCATAACAAAGAACCACATCACTAAACCGGATATAAGGGATATTAGGGCCACCATTATAGGATCCCTGTTCGTAGAGATCCCAGGCTCGTGGGTCTTCATATTTTTTAACATGAGGTTCAAACTCATCTCCCCATACGTAGCTACCTGCAAATTCTGGAATATAATGGATATCATTTTTTTCATCATACCAGTCAAATTCAAACCGCAAACTGATATCCCTGCGAATATCGCCTGGTTCCCATACACCACCATCCTCAACCATACTATAACAATATACAGATGGCAGCATTGCATCAAAGCCTGCCCACGGGCAAAGACCTTCAGGAGCAGTCATATCAGCAACAGGGCGAGAACCAAATTCCCATTCAACAGCATTATTATAGGGCGATCCCGCACGATACTGAAAAGCATAAACAATCTCTTTGTTGGATTCGGGTGTATTGTTTTTATAGGTATCAAATATATCGGCATAATTATCAGCTCCGGTCCCTCCATAATAAGGTTCATCTATCACGTCTTTAAAATAATCTGCAGCTTTTGTATAGTCTCTGAATCCCGATGCTTCCGGAGCATACATATATATCTTACCTAACAGTGCATTTGCAAACGCATTAGTTGCCCTACCCGCATCATTCAGGCTATGAGTAGGAGCAGGAAGATATTTCCGTGCTATCAGAAGATCATCCTCAATAAATTTATATACGACATCCAGCGGTTGTCTTACACCTCCGTATTCTACCTCTCCATCAGGCAAAATAATAGGTCCAAATAACATCGCCATTTCCCACAAACAGGTTGCACGCATCAGGCAGGCTTCCCCAAGAAAACGGTTTAACTCTACATCTCCAAGTACCTCGACCAATTTAAGTTCTTCAATAGCAGCTGTTGAACGGGCAATAACTTTATAGTGCCTCTCCCATATTTCCCTTATTTTATCATTTGTACTATTCAAATTGTTACTATATGTTTCCAGCCCACGACGAAATCCATTACCATCAATATACTGGATACCACCTAATACAGCCTCATCCGTTCCCAGATACATATCTGTACGTCCCTGATGAGCTCCACGAAACATATTGTACAATCCTAAAATATATCCATTTATCGTTTCCGGATCAGAGAAAATAGCACCTCCCGGGATTTTAGATTCAGGTTCCTGATTCAAAAAATCTGAACATGCAGTCGGTAACAATAAAGTAATTACCAGATATATTATATATACATTATCTCTTTTCATAATTCTATTTTTTAGTATTAGAACGTTACATTTAAACCCAATGTGAAACTTCTGGTCAATGGATACTTCTGTCCTCCTTCCGGATCATATCCTTTGTAATCTGTAATAATAAACAGGTTATTAACAGAAGCCATTAAAGACATACTCTCAGCAACCTTACCCAAAGTATTTTTAGGGAAATTATAAGAAAGTGCAAGGGCAGAACAACGCAAATAAGAAGCATCCAACAAACCATAGCTTGTGTTGCCATAGCCAAAACGGTTCTTACCACTATCCCCACGATAAGCACGTGGCACATCAGTATTTGTATTCTCCGGAGTCCATCTATTCAGCATATCTTCATGCGCCGGGCCATAAGTTGCAGTTCCATCCATAGTCCGTTCCCATACCCAGTCTACCCGTTTAGCTCCGTAAGAATAGTTAAAGACAGCATCCAATGTAAAGTTTTTATAACCCAAATTGGTAGAGAATCCTCCATAGAATTTGGGATCTTTTTTACCAACAATTGTCATATCGTCTTCTGCAGTAATTTTACCATCGCCATTAACATCCACCGGTAATATGTCGCCAGGATTAACAACATAATCATTATAAATTGAAGTCCAACTATTTACGAGGGCCATATCTGACCGCTGTGCCAGCCGGTCGGCTTTAAAGGCATACAACGTATTCAATGATTCTCCGACAAACAGGTTGTCTTCTCTTGATGTAACATTTCCCCCGTTCCAAAGAACATCCAGGTCACCATACAATTTTGTGATTTTATTTTTGTCATGGGCGATATTTCCGCTAACTCTCCATTTAAAATCATGATGATTGATCAATAACGCATTAAATGAGAATTCTACCCCTTTATTTTCCATATCTGCTACATTCGCAATCTGGTATGAATAACCGGAAGACGGCCACAAACTCATTTTCATTAAAAGGTCGGTATTCTTCATCCAGAACATATCAATAGAAAAGGATAGACGATCATTGAAAAGAGCAGCATCCAAACCTATATTAAACTGTTTTTGTTTTTCCCATGTAACATCCGGATTTCCCAATTTATTATCATCTGCCTCAAAACCAATACTTTCATTTACTGTAGTCGGCACATACGTGATCATATAAGCATACTCAGGAATATTCTGGTTTCCCAATAAACCGTATCCTATACGTAGTTTTAACATATCCAGCCAGGAATGGGTCTGTTCCATAAATGATTCTTCTGAAAGAGTCCATGCGGCAGAAAACGAAGGGAAAGTACCCCAATGGTTTCCGGCAGCAAATTTAGAACTGCCATCCCTACGTATCGTAGCCGTAAGGAGGTAACGGTTATCATAACTATAGTTTGCACGGGCAATATAAGACGATAAAGTATTGGTTTTATACTCAGAATTCATACTGTTTTTATTCTTATTGGCTGCCATACCCATATTGTGATAACCCAATGCATCTGTTGGAAATCCATAACCGGTCATACTGATATTGTTCGTTTTGGTTTTACTTGCACTGGTACTAACCAGAGCAAACAAACGGTGCTTCTGCGCAAAAGTCTTTTCATAACTAACCGATGTATCCCATTGGTAGTATGTAGTCTGGCCGCGCCAATGCCAACCTATCCCCTGATGATTATCCCGCACGGATTGTCCGATATGACTGGGAGTATACTTGGCATCATGCTTATTATAGATATCTGCAGATAAAGACGTACGGATATACAGATTCGGGTATGGATTAGCTTCGAGATAATTAGCAGTTAATACACGATCATGAATCTCCCGGCTATCCATATCTTTAGTCAGAATCGGATTATACATCCCCATCTGAGCTACATTGTGAAATTCCATATACAATCTATCTGTATCTTTCGTTTGCATAGGATTCCCTAACAACGCCGTTTCATAGGCATTATCGTCCAGGCGGTTCTTGATGCCGCGTAATATACTGGTGTTAGTACCTACTTTTAGCCACGGTTTCACCTGAATATCCAAATTTACCCTTCCGCTAAAACGCTCGTATGAAGAATTCTGCAATATACCTTCATTGTTGGAATAAGTAGCCCCCAGATAATAGGTAATCATATCGGTTCCTCCGGCAAAACTGAGCGAATGATTGTGTTCTACTCCGGTACGGATAATTTCATCGATCCAGTTGGAAGTATTGTTATTCAGTCCGTTTTCCATCTCTTCCGCAGAAAAAACTTCATTTGTTCCCAGAATATAATCACGAATATAAGCTGCTCTGTCTGCATCCGGATTAACATCCATATATCCATTCGCATACGCATCCCGGCGAAGATTGAACGTTTCAAGAGCGTTCAGGGTTTTTAATCTGTCCTGATACTTATTGAATGTTACAAAACCGGAATAATTGATCTTTCCCTGTCCTTTTTTACCTCTTTTAGTAGTAATAACAACAACTCCGTTTGATGCTTTGGAACCATACAAGGCTGTAGAAGAAGCATCCTTTAATACTTCAATAGAGGCAATATCGTCCGGATTGATCAAACGTAAACCTTCTTCCGCCACAATCCCGTCAATGACATATACAGGACTGGTACCATAAGAGATAGAGTTAGTACCCCTCACCTTGATACTTACATCCGCACCGGGAGTTGCGTCATTCCGCTGGATATTCAATCCCGGAATTTTACCCTGCATGGCAGTAATAAGGTCTGTGGTAGGCACTTCTTTCAGTTGTTCCTGCGATATCGCACCTACCGCACCCGTAAGATCACTTTTTTTTCATTCGCACACCTACTACTACCACATCATCTAACGCAAAATCCTGTGGTTTTAAATTTACATTTAGTATACCTCCGGCAGGAACAGGAAGTTCCTGCGATTCGAAACCGATATAAGAGAATACTAATACATTCCCTGCCGAAGCCGGCAAAGAATAACGACCGTCAAGGCCGGAAATCATTCCTGTAGTGGTTCCTTTTACTACAACAGAAACACCAATCAAGGGTTCTTTGGTTTGTGCATCCAGAATAACCCCGGTTACATTCCCTGTCTGCGCCAAAGCAGACAAACCAGTGATCAGAAATAGCAGGCATACGCTTACTACTTTAGATGCATAATTGAATCTAATTCGTTGGTCCATAAATAATTTGTTTAAGATTAATATAAATTCAGGTTAAAAAGCAATACATCTTTTGCCGGAACGCGTACGGTAAAGGAGCCTTCTACCGTTTGCTGCATCCCGCTCCATAATTCCTCTGCCTGATAGGATTGGTTGCTGTTAAGTCCTATCCGTTCAAGAGAAACCGTTGTTTCCAGTTCATTTTCTGTGTAATTAAAAATGGCATAGGTGGCTGACCCATCGTCATGTACTAACACAAACTGGTTTTCTGATTGTTCGCCGTTTCCTTCCACCGGCATAAATGAAATTCCCTGCGCTACCGCATTTACTTTCGGATTGGTCAGGAACCTGCGGGCGCGATCTTTTTCTGCGGCCTTACCGGTCGCACTGAAATCGTCTCCTACAATGTAAATCCCGGTAATTACTCCGGAAGTAATACGTGCGCGGTTCTCTCCTTCGGTAGCTTCGCGAAGTACAATATGGTCGGCATCATTGTAGGTATAAATATTATCCTGCCACCATCCGTACGATAAAGCATTCAGGGTATATTCCGTATCTTTTATTTTATTCCAGGCATCACAGGCTATCCGGCGGGATTGTGCATACTGAGCCGGGAATACCGGAGAAATAGAGAGGTTCAGATACATATCATGGAAATAATTATCCAGCAATTTCATGCCATAATTATAAGCTTCCATTCCTGTTTGCATATGAGGCAAATACCAGCTATCCGCTTCCATGGCTCCATGGGTCATAAAATCCATCTTCACATATTCAAAGCCGGTACGGCGAAACAATCCGGAGATATGTTTCATTTGCTGTTCGATAGCCGGGTGAGTAGGGTCTACCGCATAAGCGCCATCCAGTTCCTGTGGTTGTCCGTTAGCATAGAGGTATACATCTTTATAGGTATATTCCGGTACATCCAATACGGCACGCTCCGGGTTTCTGCCCCAATCGGTAAAAGGAGTCCAGTAAATTCCGGGAATCTGTCCGTTTGCCCGGCACAGATCTGCAAAGTTTCTCAATTCTTCTTCGGTAAAAGCATTCCAACCGGAATCCAGCCAGATAACAACCGTATTATCCGGATTCACGAAATGGTTATTCTGCAGATTTTCTTTAAAGAAGTTCGAAACTTCCGTCGCATTCCTATAATTCAGGTCGAATTGTAAGGCGCCCCAGCTATTCCACCCAAACGGAACGGCTTTCGACCATTCTCTGCGGGGAGTAACAGTTGCATTTGCTTTTCCATAAACTACTAACCCTTCACGCCAATCGTTAAAATAACCGACCAATACTTTGGGGGATTTTATCTGTTTCCCGGATAAACTTCCGTGTACTTTCGAATCGCGTGTCAGGGTATCGGCAACTCCCCCGTAACATACCAGCGCACCCGGATTGTTACGATCCCCTTTTTTCATATCAATACCGGTTTTCCACAGGTCATGTTCTACAGAACCAATCACCCAGCCATTCCGGGTTTCGTTATTAAAAACAGCAGTCACCTCATAACTACGCAGGGCCTCGAAAGTAAGCGGATGAGACTGGTAACGTATCCAGCAATCGTTATCAAAAGGCATAAAAAGTGCTCTATTATCCCCGGCAGGTAATACCGGTTTCATATTATCTACCACAACCGGAGCAATGTAGTTTGTAGATATTTCCTGTGAAGAAGCCAGTAAAACCACTTCCGTCAGAAAATAATCTTTCTCCGGATATACATAAAACAGATGGACCAGGGTAGGTAATTCAGTATCTGTATATTTTATCTCCATTACTTCTCCATTCCCAAAATCATCCCGGAATGGAGTTATTTTAATGGTTCTCTTTCCATAATCCTTTGAAGTGATTTCTTCGCCATCCAGTTTATAAGATGCATATAATCCGGAAAAAAGTTCTTCCGTGTTTTTCTCAACTCTGACACCTTTATTTGCTGTGTCGTACCTGAATCGCCAGTTTCCCGAATCAATCCTATTTTCCGAACACGAGAATAGCAGGAAAGGCAATAGTAATAGATAAAGTTTTTCAAATTTCATATTATTGAGTTTAGATACGTTAATTTACTCTTCGGTTAATAAAAGAACTGTACTATCAAATGAGTTTCCAATCGTCAGTGATATACCGGCTTTCATCAGATATTCGCCGGTAAAGACCTGTCCATCTCCATAGAAACCGGGCCACCCCATGCGGTTCAACTCCTGTATCCGGTATTTCTTAGCCGGGTCCAGCCCTTTCAGCTTTGTTTCAAAGAAAGCGGTACGCCCGTGGTATTTAAGGCTATAAGCAAAGAAAACAGCTTCTTTCTGATCTTTTGCCACATACATATGGGAAGCCCAGCCATTCTCATGGTAAGGAGATTTAAGCCTGAACAGGTCTCCCAACTGTACCAGCGGACGTATCCGTTTATAATTCTCCACTGCCTGTTTGGCAAAAGGCAATTCCTCCGGTGTAAGATCTTTGGGTTGAAGTTCCATTCCCAGTCTTCCCGACATAGCTACATCAAAACGGAATTTCAACGGTGCCAGCATGCCGGTCTGGTGATTCGGACTGGTTGATACATGGGCTGCCGTTGCCATAGCCGGAAAGAACAGATTGGTACCATATTGTATAAAAACACGGTCAAGGGAGTTTGTATTATCACTGGGCCATACTTCGTCATGATATGTAAGAGCTCCGAAATCAAGCCGTCCGCCACCTGAAGAACATAATTGGATCAACACATCAGGATGTTTGGCACGAATCCTGTCATATACCTTGTACAAACCTTTTACATATTCTATCCAGAAATGAGTCTGTTCGGAAGAGGAAAGATAATCCGAACCAAAATTATCCACATGTCGGTTGGCATCCCATTTAATATAACTAATATGAGGAGAAAGAGCCATTACACCGTCAAAAACATTCACCACAAAATCCTGTACAGCCGGATTACTTAAATCCAGTATCCACTGGGTTCTCATCGGTATAATATCCCTTTTTCCACTTTTAACGATCCACTCCGGATGCTTTTTGGCCAGTTCGCTATCCGGATTCACCATCTCCGGTTCTATCCAGATTCCAAACTGCAACCCTTTATTTACGGCATAAGAAGCCAGATAATCAATACCACGGGGCAACTTCGTTCTATTCTCGTGCCAGTCACCTAAGCCGGCATTATCCGAGTTACGGGGATATTTACTCCCGAACCAGCCGTCATCCAATACGAATAGTTCCACACCAAAACCGGCTGCCGCATCAATCATATCCGTAATGGTCTGCTCATCAAAATTAAAATAAGCTCCTTCCCAGCTATTGAGTACTACCGGAAGCAATTGATCGCCATGAGCCAGTGCATATTTGCGGCTCCAATCATGCAGGTTACGGCTTATCTGTCCCTGTCCTGACGAACTATAAGTCCAAACCATCTCCGGCGTTTTCAATACCTTACCTACCGCCAGGTGGTAGGCAGAAGCAAAATCATTCATTCCGGTTACAACATGCAATATACCACATTCATCTTTTTCGAAAGATAACAGGTAATTTCCCGACCAGGCCAGAGAGCCGCCGTATACTTCGCCGGTATCTTCCTGCGCAGGTCCGTTCAGGGATACTAAAAATGAAGGATTAGCCGATTGTGTGGCACGGACTCCTTTTCTGGATTCCACCCGTTTACTACCGGCAGTCAGCTTCTCTTCTACCAGTTGCATCTCCGCAGCCCAGGTTCCATGAAAATGGGTCAGGTAATAATCGTCCGCATGCAAGGGCAAATAACCGGAAGCAATCTGCTCTACCACAATACCCTTTTTCTCTTTATGAGTAATCTCTACCGATTGTGTAATTACATTCTCTTTCCGGAAAGTAGTAAAAATTACATCTACAAACACAGGATATAAAGGATCTTTCATATGGATCACAATTTCTTCCCTATTTGAATCCAGTAGTTTGGAAGTATGATTTACATAGATTAGCTCCGTAGTTTGTACCCCGTCCATATGAGTCAGTTTCAATGCGGGATGAAGAAAATAACGGCCTCCGTAAGCAGGATATAAAACCGGGGCATACCCTGTTCCGTTATCCGGCTGTTCTTTATATTTCCGGCCGGCGAAAGAACCTGTATCCTCTATTTTATCTCCAAAATAGTTGAATACCACTTTTCCATCTTCCGCGACAGTAAAAACCATACTTAAACTTCCGGTGTTAACCACAACCGGCTCTACGGCCTGAACTCCAGGTAAAATACCGCTTAATAATGCAGCAAAAAGAAATAAGAATGTTCTCATGGGTCTTTTATTATTTATCAATTTCCAATAGTTCGTTTTTATGTAATAGGATATGCAGACATCCCTCTTCGGACAGGGCGGGTTTAAACGTTTTCCCGTTTAAACGGAAATGCCCGGATTGTAGTTCCTGTGGAATCTTCACGACAAATTCGTTGCTTCCGGTAGTTCGTAAAGTAAGTTGAGTTACTTTATTATTCTTCCATTTCAGGGAAGTCTCCGCCCCTCCCCGTACACACAGTCCGCTAAAAGAGCCGGAAGACCATTGTTCCGGTAAAGCCGGAAGAAATTCGATATATGCTTCATGGCTCTGAACAAGCATTTCCGCCATACCGGCTATACCGGCCTGATTGCCGTCGAACACAAAAATATCATAAGGCGCTCCGGCTATACCTTCCGGCGAAATAGTCAATAAATTTTCGCGGGTAAAACTACGGATCAACAGGTCTACACTCTCATACGCCAGCGGTGCATCTTTTAACCGGGCATAAAAACAGATCATATTGGCCCGGCTCCATTCTACATCTTCCCAGCCTTCCGAATGTAACTGGTCATAAATTGACTTTCCTGCCGCTTCTGCCAGTGCAGGAGTAGTAACGGGCGATATTTGATTAAAAGGATAGAGAGCCAGTAAGTGAGAAGAGTGCCGGTGGTTCGGTTGAGCCAGATCAAAATCAATATACCACTCCTGTAAACTTCCCCGTTTGCCTATTTGCAGAGGAGGTAATTTACAGACAGCAGCTTCCAGGTCCTTACGGAAGTCAGCATCTATCTGTAAAACAGCAGACGATTCCATACAGGCCCTGAATATTTCATATACCAGTACGCGGTCGCACGTAGGCATCATGGATAAAGAGAGTTCTTTCCCTTCATACAAAAATGAATTCTCCGGAGAGGTAGAAGGGCCTGTCATTAAATATCCCGATTGCGGACATTCTACCATATAGTCCAACAAAAAGAGGGCTGTTTCTTTAAGAACAGGATAAGCAGTCGTACGCAGAAAAACAGTATCCTGCAGAAAGCGGTAGTGATCCCATAAATGGGTTGCGATCCAGGCTCCACCGGTGGGAAATAAGCCCCAGTTCACGCCCTGCCCGGGAGCTGTATATCCCCACACATTCGCAACAGTATGAGCCACCCACCCCGGACTGCCGTATACTTTACGGGCCGTCTGTTGGCCGTCTTCCGCCAGCATGCCGATGTATTTAAACAAAGGTTCATTACACTCATGCAGATTGGTAATATTAGCAGCCCAGTAATTTTGTTGCGTATTGATATCCAGGTGGTAATCACATGTCCACCCCATATTACAAGCCAGATTATCATTCCATATCCCCTGCAGATTGGCAGGTAGCGGAGAAGAGGGGCGCGACGATGCGATCAATAAATACCGTCCATAATGAAAAAATAGTTCCTCCAGCCCGGTATCATTCCCTTCTTCTTTTTTGTTTTTCCAGCGTACATCTACCGGCAAATGGGTATAATCTTCTTTGGTATCCAGGCAGAACTGTACACGGTTAAAAAGTTCCGAGTAATCTTTTATATGTTCCGCCTTTAACAGGTCATAACCGGTTACGGCAGCCTGTTTAATAGCAGAAGTACAATCCCGTTCATAATCCGGATTGCGGAAATCCGTACGTATATCTGTATACAACACCACTTCATCACTGTTTTCTACAAAAACAGAATTTCCTTTATGGTATATCTTTCCACCTTTTAAGTGAAGAGATACTTTCCCTGTAAAATTTACTCCTCCGGGGCCTAACTGCGGAAAAGATACGATTCCATGGAAACTTATTTCATTTCCATGCACAGAGAAATCTGCCTTCTGCAGTAGTTCCGGAGATAGTTCGAAAGATATCCGGCCCGGTTGGCCGGCAGTGAGTTTTACGACAAACAGACCAGCTGGATTGGAACAAAAATATTCCCTTTGGTATTTTACTCCTCCGGCGATAAAAGAGACGGTAGTAACAGCCGTTTCCAGATCAAGCTCCCTCTTATAATCCGAAACGGCAGAAGAAAAAGGTTCAAAGTTCAGGCGAAGTTCTCCCAGAGGCACATGCGAACCAAAAGAATGAGGCCGGCCTGATAAATAGTGTGTAGCCCAGTTGATTCCCTTCTTCCAGACGGCCTTCAAAAAAGAGTTGCCGTATTTCGGTCAGTTTTTCCTTTCCACAGGCAATCTCCTGTTCCGGATCGTGTTGCCCCGACCATAGGGTCACTTCATTCAGTGCAATTGTTTCGTTTTCAATACCTCCGTATACCATCATTCCCAGGCGGCCGTTTCCCATAGGAATAGCCTCCATCCATCCGGTAGCAGGAGTTGAATACCAAACAGATGTTTCCATACAAAATGTATAGTTATTTCCTGAACTGAAGGAGATAAATGGTATTAGAATAAGTAGCCTTACTATATGTTTCATCATGGGTTGTGATTGAAAGATTAACTTGTGTTACGGCTACAAACTAAATCATTCGGGGATATTCCCGAAAGCACATTTCTGCCAATTATTGTCAATTTGGTCGCAGGAATTAGTTTTCTGCGCAAATGACTACAAATATGCTAATTATTGACAAATATTTTTCATTTTTCCATGCTCCTGTTTCCTATATTTGTATATGAAAAAAATAATCTGCTGTCTTATATGCTGTTTTATATGGATAGAGATACTACCTGCTATCAATAAAACAGTCTATTCTTACCATTTTAATAGTATTGACGGAGAGCAGGGCCTTTCCCAGAATAATGTAAAAGCCATCCTACAGGATAGCCGGGGGTTTATGTGGTTAGGTACCCGCAACCGGCTGAACCGCTACGACGGGCATTCCCTGCAAACATTTGATTGTTACGACCCGGAACTAAACAAACGCAATAATAGCATAAGTGCCCTGTTTGAAGATAACGAACACCAATTATGGGTAGGAACAGATAAAGGGATTTTCCTATATAACCCGGTGCACGAAGATTTCCGGTTTTTCAATGTTTCTACAGCCGGAGGATTACAGATTCAGGACTGGATAGCAGATATTCAGGAAGACAATGATAATAATATATGGACTATTGCCCCTAACCAGGGAATTTTCAGATATAATACGGAAAGTAAACAATTGTATTCGTATCAACTAAATGAATATTATCTTTCCGACATGGGTGCACCTCAGTGCATTGCGATAGAACCGAACGGAAAAGTATGGGTCGGAACAAATGGGAATGGGGTATTTAGCTACAACAAGGAAACGGACAGGTTTATTCAGTACCTGGGTGATAAAGGAGAGGATTCGCTGGCAGGAGGAAATATCTTTACAATCTGCGATTACGGTGAAGAACTGCTTATCGGGATACATGAAGGGAAGCTACTGAAACTGAATAAACGGCGTAACACCTTGTCGGAAGTGGATGCACCGGATGTACATTATAAAATCATACGGCATGTATGCTGTTTCGATAACAGGATCTGGGTAGGTACACAGGCCGGAGTTTTTATTATCGATGAACAAAAGAAAGAGGTTAAGAACATACAAAAAGAGCCCATGGCCAGGAAATCGCTATCCGATAACAACATTCAGAAAATATACCGGGACAGGGAAAACGGTATCTGGGTTGGAACCTACTTCGGGGGTGTGAATCATCTGCCGGAACAGGGATTAAATCTGGAATTCTATATACCGCTCACCTCTCCGGAGTCATTAAGCAGCAGCCGCACAAGCGAGATACTGGAAGATAAAGACAAAAATATCTGGATAGCAACCGAAAACGGAGGATTGAATCTATTTAATCCCTCCACAAAAGAATTTGTACGGATCGGAGAAAATACCCCCTATCCGTTAAGCTACTCGCAGGTAATGGATATTAAGTTAATTGATGACCAACTGTGGGCCGGATATTTTAAAAACGGGCTTGATATTATTGATCTGGCTTCGTTCAAAGTAACACACTATCCTGCCGATCAATTAGGATTGGACGAAGCCAGTATATACGCAATCTGGGAAGATAAGAACGGAGATATCTGGCTGGGCAACGGCTGGGGGATATTCAAAGGAAATAAAAAAGATATGCGCTTCAGGCGTATGGAGGAGTTCGGATTTAGTTATATCTACGATATCAAAGAAGATGCGGAAGGAAATATTTGGGTGGCCAGTATGGGAAATGGTGTGTTCAGGCATACTATAGAGACAAACGAAACTACCAACTATCTGCACGACCCGGAAAACCCGGCCTCTTTGAGTTCCAATTCCGTAAGCAGCATCAAAAGAGACAAAAAAGGAACAATGTGGTTCTCCACAGACCGGGGTGGTATCTGCCGGTATAACAAAGTGGCCGGTACTTTTACCTCTTTCAACAGAGAACAGGGGCTGCCCGACGATGTTACACATACTATGCTGGAAGATAAAGAAGGCAATCTGTGGTTCGGTACCAACAAAGGATTAGTTATATTCAATCCGGAAACCAATGAAGTAGAAATTCTGGACAGGAAAAACGGCCTGCCCTGCGAACAGTTTAATTATAAGTCCGCGCTGGCTGCCAGCGATGGTATATTCTATTTCGGCACATTAGACGGTTTAATTGCCCTGAATCCGGTTGATTTTACACATAACAGTTATATTCCTCCCGTTCATATTACCCGGCTGACCGTGAATAACCAACCGTACAGCCCACTCACCACCGGTATTGCCTATACACAAAAAGTAACGTTAAAACATACCCAGTCTAACCTGGGGCTTGATTTTGTTTCCCTTAGTTATACAGCTCCCGGAGCCAACCAGTTTGCCTACAAAATGGAGGGGCTAGATTCGGAATGGCATTACCTGTCCGGTAAACAAAACGTATCCTATACACATCTTCCGCCGGGGAAATATATATTTCATGTAAAAGGTTCCAACAACGACGGGCTCTGGAACGAAGAAGGACAACGGTTAGAAATTCATATACTTCCTCCCTGGTGGCGTTCCAATCTTGCTTATACTTCTTATCTGGGGCTGTTTCTTATCCTTCTTTACTGTAGTTCCGGTTGGTATATCCGCAGAACAGAAAAAGAAAACAAAGAGAAACAGCGCCTTTTTGAATCCGAAAAAGAGAAAGAACTATACAGTGCCAAACTGGAATTCTTTACAGCCATTGCCCACGAGATACGTACACCGGTTACCCTGATCAATGGCCCTTTGGAAGCCATGGAAGAAATGGAGATCAAAAATCCGGAAATTAAAAAGAATCTCCGCATAATGGGGAAAAATACCAACCAGTTGCTTAACCTTATCAATCAGTTGCTCGACTTCCGGAAAGTAGACAGTAAAAAATTTAAACTCACCTTCTCCAACAGAAATATCTCCGCTATTGTGAAGGAAACAAATATGCAATTCGAAGCCATTACTTCACAGAAAAAGAAAAAACTTCAGTTGGAGTTACCGGAGGAAGACATTATCGCGCCGGTTGATAAAGATGAGTTCGGAAAAATCCTGAATAATCTCTATACAAATGCCCTGAAGTATTCGCAGGAACATATTTTCGTGCAACTCCGGAAAGAGAAAGACTCCTTTTCCCTTGCTATAAGCAACGACGGGGAGATCATCCCCCAGGAACTACATGAAAAAATATTCGAACCCTTTTACCAGCTACCTAAAGATAAAAGCACCACATCCAGTTCCGGTATCGGCTTATCCCTGCTCCGCTCGCTGGTAGAACTTCACAACGGTAAAATTACATTAGATACAGGCAATGGCATGAACAGGTTCACTATTGAAATTCCGTTCCACCAGCAGGAAGTTATTCCGGACACAGAACCGGAACTCCTGTTACCTGACGAAACCATAGAGGATAGTTTTACCATACCGGACAAAGGACAACTCCCTGCTGTTCTGTTAGTAGAAGATAATACAGAGATGCTCTCTTTCATCACAGAGCGCCTGAAAGGACAATTTACTGTCGAAAAAGCATCAACCGGAGAAATGGCTCTCGGAATACTGCAGGAAAGAAACATAGATATTATTGTCAGCGACATAATGATGCCCGGTATGGATGGTTTCGAACTCTGCCAAAAAATCAAATCAAATATTCAATACAGCCATATCCCAATCGTATTACTAACCGCTAAAAACGACCTGGCCAGTAAAATAAAAGGATTGGAACTGGGTGCCGAGGCATACATAGAAAAACCTTTCTCCGCACAATTTCTGATTACCCAACTCACTACCTTATTAAATAACAGGAAAAGAGAACGGGAAGCCTTTATGCAAAAACCATTCATTCCCTTACAACAAATGGGTATGAACCGGGCCGACGAAAAACTGATGAATAAGATTATTGATACGGTTCATGAAAACATATCCGATTCATCTTTTAATGTAGAAAAACTGGCAGAGATCATAGGAATGAGCCGTTCCGGCATCCATAGAAAAATAAAAGCATTGCTTGATATAGCCCCTAACGACTTTATCCGTCTGATTCGTTTGAAAAAAGCGGCTGAAATTATCCGGCAGGGCGAATATCGCATCGGAGAAGTATGTTATCTTGTAGGCGTTAATTCGCCCTCTTACTTTGCCAAACTGTTCCAGAAACAATTCGGAGTTACACCCAAAGAATTCGAACAGCAAAATAAAAGAGAGCATCCTTAATATCTTAGTACCTCCGGGGTTGGCACTCCTGTGCCATGCAGTTGGCATTGCAATGCCTCGCCGTTGGCACTATAGTGCCATACTGATAGCACTGCGGTGTCAGGATGAAGATAGGGTAGTATAAAGGGAAAGAATGATTTTATCCACTTCTGGAAAAAGGTGCACTCCTTTGCAGGAGAATGCACCTTCCCTTAAAAACAATTAAAGGCTGTCTCACGACAACCCCTAATCAAACTTTGTTAACCTTGATTTAATACTATTATGAAAAAAACCACAATGTAAATATACAGTCATTTTATAAACCGCCAAATGTTAAAATGCTAAATAATATTTCGGGATGTATAAGAAAAACTAAAGAAAAGAGGAATTTACCTTTTTTCTTACATAGAAATGTTAAAATTAAAGGTTTACACAATAAAATAGGACAACATTAAAAAATAAAAATCCCCTCCGTACAGGACGAAGGGGATCCGGAAAGTATTATTTAAGGAATACTTAATCCTGTAATTTAGCTTTGATGAACTCACGGTTCAAACGGGCAATGTTGCTGATAGAGATGTCTTTAGGACACTCTGCTTCGCAGGCACGGGTATTGGTACAGTTACCAAAACCAAGTTCGTCCATTTTTGCAACCATGGCTTTCGCACGGCGGGCAGCTTCTACACGTCCCTGCGGAAGAAGAGCCAACTGGCTTACCTTCGCTGAAACGAATAACATAGCCGATCCGTTTTTACATGCGGCAGCACACGCACCACAACCGATACATGCGGCAGCATCCATTGCCAGGTCTGCATCCTTCTTAGGTATAGGTATTGTATTTCCATCGGGTACTCCACCGGTATTTACAGAAACGAATCCACCGGCCTGTATGATCTTGTCATAAGCAGTACGGTCTACCACCAGGTCACGGATTACAGGGAATCCGGCAGAACGCCACGGCTCGATTGTAATAGTAGCCCCATCGTCAAACTTACGCATGTGCAACTGGCAGGTAGTGATACTTTCGTCCGGTCCGTGCGGATGTCCGTCAATATAAAGAGAACACATACCACAAATACCCTCACGACAGTCGTGATCAAAAAAAACAGGCTCTTTACCTTCGTTTACCAATTTTTCATTGAGGATGTCCAGCATTTCCAGAAAAGAACTACCCTGGGAAATACCTTCCAATTGGTAAGACTCAAAACCACCTTTGGTCTTTCTGTCTTTCTGACGCCAGACTTTTACCGTGATGTTTATATTTTTATCCATAATGATTTTAATTTTTTGTAGTTGGTAGTTGGTAGATAGTAGTTAGTAGAATTTTTCTTTAAGTTGGATAGTTTTCTACTAACTACCAACTACTAACTACTATCTACCTAAAAATTATTTAGCTCTTGTAATTACGTTGCTGACGTACAATAAACTCGTAATCAAGCGGTTCTTTCAGCAATACCGGTTCTTTATCTTCTCCCTGGTATTCCCAGCAGGATACATACGAGAACTTGTCGTCCTGGCGTAAAGCTTCACCTTCCGGAGTCTGGAATTCTTCACGGAAATGACCACCACAAGATTCTTCACGGTCAAGGGCATCCCGCGCCATCAATTCACCAATTTCGATAAAGTCAGCCAGATGTAATGCTTTTTCTAATTCCACATTCAGGTCATTTGCTTCACCCGGAATACGGACATTACTCCAGAACTCTTTCTTAACAGCCTTAATATCATTAATCGCTTTTCTCAGTCCTTCTGCGTTTCGAGCCATACCCACAAAATCCCACATAATATGGCCCAATTCTTTATGGATACTATCTACAGAGCGTTTACCTTTAATGCTCATTAACTTCGCAATCCGGTCTTTGATTCCTTTTTCGGCTTTCTCGAACTCCGGCAGGTCAGTGCTGAAACGGGGAACCTGAATCTGGTCTGCCAGGTAGTTCTGAATCGTATAAGGTAATACAAAATAACCATCAGCCAATCCCTGCATCAAAGCAGAAGCACCTAAACGGTTTGCACCGTGGTCGGAGAAGTTGGCTTCACCGATAGCAAACAATCCCGGAATAGATGTCATCAACTCATAATCAACCCAAAGGCCACCCATTGTATAGTGCAACGCCGGGAAGATCATCATCGGAGTTTCATATGGATTATCATCTACAATCTTTTCATACATCTGGAATAGGTTACCATACCGCTGCTCAACAACGTTTTTACCCAGACGGTTAATTGCATCAGAGAAATCAAGATAAACAGCCAAACCGGTGTCACCTACACCATAACCGGCATCACATCTTTCTTTAGCAGCACGCGAAGCCACATCACGCGGAACCAGGTTACCAAATGCCGGATAACGGCGTTCCAGATAATAGTCGCGGTCTTCTTCTTTAATCTGTGTTGGTTTCAGTTTACCTTCACGGATCGCTTTAGCATCTTCCAGTTTCTTCGGAACCCAGATACGTCCGTCGTTACGCAGAGATTCGGACATCAAGGTCAGTTTCGACTGGAACTCACCGTGCACCGGAATACAGGTCGGGTGAATCTGAGCCATACAGGGGTTAGCAAACCAGGCTCCTTTTTTATAGCACTGCCATGCAGCAGACCCATTAGATGCCATTGCATTGGTAGACAGGAAGAATGTATTCGCATATCCACCGGAACCAACAACCACAGCGTGAGCCGAGAAACGTTCGATCTCGCCGGTTACCAGGTTACGGGCAATAATACCACGCGCACGGCCATCCACAATTACCACGTCCAGCATTTCGTAACGGGTATACATTTTTACTTTACCCAGTCCGATCTGGCGGCTCAAGGCAGAGTAAGCACCCAGTAACAACTGCTGTCCGGTCTGGCCACGGGCATAGAACGTACGGGATACCTGGGCACCACCAAACGAACGGTTATCCAACAGGCCACCATACTCACGGGCAAAAGGAACACCCTGGGCAACACACTGGTCGATAATACTGTTAGCCACTTCGGCCAGACGGTACACATTAGCCTCACGCGCACGGTAGTCCCCCCCCTTGATTGTATCATAAAACAGACGGTAAACAGAGTCACCATCATTCTGGTAATTTTTAGCAGCATTAATACCTCCCTGCGCAGCGATAGAGTGTGCGCGGCGGGGAGAATCCTGAATACAGAAGTTCAGGACATTGAATCCCATTTCAGCCAAAGATGCGGCAGCGGAAGCACCAGCCAGGCCGGTACCAACCACGATCACATCCAAACGGCGTTTGTTAGCGGGATTCACCAATTTTTGATGATTTTTATAATTTGTCCACTTGTCAGCCAATGGGCCCTGAGGGATCTTTGAATTTATCTTAGTCATAACAATTAATTCTTTGTATTGATTACACCTTGTAAATTAGCAGAATCTTACAGACTCTTTATGAAGAATACGATAGTTACCAGTGCGAAACCTAAACAGATCACTGTAGACAGAATATTAGAAATAATCTGCCAACGTTTCATCCAGATCTGGTTATTCCATCCAATTGTATGGATCGCGCTCCAGAAACCATGAGTCAGGTGGAACCACAAAGCCACATACCAAATCAGGTATAAAACCACATTCAATGGCTGAGCAAAATAATAGCGGATAAAAGCAGCACCATCCTGAGGAGATACAATCGCTCCACCCAATTCCACTTCATGATGTCCTATAATTTCAGTAAACGTCATCTTGTACCAGAACTGACTGCCATGCAATACCAAAAAGCCCAATACGATAACACCCAACACAAACATGTTCTGCGAAGCCCATTCAACCATTTTAGGTTTTTTGTTCACAGCATAGCGGTCGTTACCTCTTGCTTTGCGGTTTTGTAAAGTCAGGATAATAGAGTACACAATGTGTACAATAAACCCTGCAGCCAATACCAAAGTAGCAGCAATCGCATACCAATTAGAACCTAACAAAGCACAGATTACATTGTAAGCCTTTTCGGAAAATACCGCAGCCACATTCATCGACATGTGAAACAGTAGAAACAAAATAAGGAAGAGACCTGATATACTCATTATCAGTTTCTTCCCGATAGAAGAATTAAGTAACCACATAAGATTAAAGTTTAATTATATACTTAATATTTCGTCGCTGTGTTAAAAGTGCCTTTCATTAGACGCACACAAAGGTATGGGAAATAGATAAATCAAACAAGGAATTAAAGAAATATTTCATCAATCCCAAAAGGTTAAAAAGAGCAGAAAAAAGAGACCAAAAAAGGGACACTCAAATCCACCAGGATACCGTGCAGAATAGCCACAAATACAAGTTCTTTACCGGAGTAACGGGTGATAACCGGTAAAGTGGTATCCATCGTAGTGGCACCACCGGCACAGATAGGTGCCAGTTTACCAAAAAACCGGACAAATAAAGGAGCTCCCAGAAGGGCAAAAATCTCCCGGATAATATTAGCCATCAGGGCAATTGTACCCAGTTCGGTGGCCAATTGTACACCCAGAGCCGGTTCCTTAAACTGCGTAATCAGGATAGAGGAAAGAGAGTAATAGGCAAACCCACTCCCTACTGCCAGGCATTCAAAAACAGACCAGCGGGGTATCAACAGACTAATCAGAAAAGTAAAAGCCAGTGTACCCACAATAGTAGCCAGAGGTACCAACAACAGTTCAGGGCGCAAAGTCTTCCATATATCTTTCAGTTTTTTGTCGGCTCCTATATTTATCCCCACCTGCAACATTAGGAAATAAAGCACATACAAAGTTAAATTACCTTCCTGCAGCGATTCCGGTAAAACATCTTTCCAACCTAACAGACAGCCCAGAAAGAAAAAAGTAACAACCAGCAGACTACCTTTCATAGCTTATGCTTTTTAAAGAAAAACCGGTACACCAGCCCGGCAGCCACTACACTTCCCAAAGTTCCGGCAAAAGCAAGCAGAAAAGCCTGCCACCCAAGTGTGGAAAGATTAGATACAATTTCCGGATTTCCACCCACAGAAACCCCTAATAAAAAAAGCAACAACAAAATAGTAAGAGAGATAGACTTCGACAGGTTTTCTATCCCCTTTACTTTTCGCAACAGATAACCCAGGGCTATCCCCAAAAACATAATCCCGATTACAATAAACATATCCTGACAATTTCCGGCAAAGGTAATTTGGTTTTCTAAACAATTCAATCTATTTTTACAAAACAATTTCAATTAACCGGAAAAGAAAAAGTAACTATATCAACACATTTTAAATTAAAATTCTCATGAAGAAAGTTTTTACCGTTTTAGCATTCATCACCCTATTTTGCGTAGTAGGTATTGAAAAGGCAGAGGCAATCCGTATTCCTATTCCCGCCGGAAGTTATCCGAAATTAAGCAAAGTAAAAGATTTACCACAGGAGGAAGAATATCTTACCACAGAAGACAAACACTTTGACCTGGGAGTCAAATACACAGTCTACCAGATTTTCTGGATACCTGTATGGACAGAAGCATCCCCAGAATTGATCGGATATATCGACAAAGATTATTATGTAAATTTTGATGACGAAACTATCGAAGCAATTGCAGAATTAAACGAAATCGAAAACATTCAGCAATATGCCAAAATGCCTTTCTGGGACGCCTGGGGTGGTAAAATAATCGTTTTAGGAATCGTAGGACTCATCCTATACGGTTACTTCGGTAAGTCCGATGAAAACGAAGATGAAGTAGAAGCCGCCGCCTGAAAAAACAAACAGATCCAGGGTTAAAACCTTGGTCTATAAGCGATAAAGCTTTCAGCCGATTTAGTTTTAAGTGCAGATTTGGCTGTAGAGGACATTAATAAGCCGGAATCTGTTAGTCGAAGGGGATTTGCAATCCCCACCTTTTGAGTATAAGGATTTTTTAATCCACTT
Organism: Tannerellaceae bacterium; assembly: GCA_021203545.1. Classification (GTDB taxonomy): domain Bacteria; phylum Bacteroidota; class Bacteroidia; order Bacteroidales; family Tannerellaceae; genus UBA4116. Next base: position 36,116 of record JAJQAZ010000003.1, read on the forward strand.
TCATTACCTAAGTTCCGGTTTAAGCTGTATTAATTTGTTTTCGGATCACAGATCCTAATACTCGTTGGTCGGGGATTACAAATCCCCTCCGTCCAGTATCTGTTCGGCGTAGCTTTTTTGCTGGCGCAGATTTAAATCTGTGCCTAAACAAACAGACACTAAAGAAGCACGAGATCCACGCTATCAAAATACTAATTCAAATCAAAATAGTTTATGACAAATACAGATCATGAAATTAAAAATAAAAACAACTGGCAGGAAACAGATACAAAAATAAAGGATCTTTACTATTGGGAGTATATCCGGGAAGTAAAAACTTTATTTAAAAACTTTGGAACAATTGACTTAGAGTTAATTGCAAATAACACATCACAGGCCAACGATATGAATCAATTCGATTTTGTATTCATAGATGCAGTAATCAGGAATATAGAAGATTATTTTGTACAGGCCATAGAAGCTATTAAAGAAGAGGTTAAAAAGGAGAATAATTCATTTCTTCTTAAACCCGGAGAAGAAGATAAATATGTATCCCTTTCTATAGAAAAATTTCCTGTATATGAGCCCAAAATAACTTTTTATCCGGGAAAAGAATGGTTAATCCATTTTCAGGATTCCGGATTTCCCTGGGCAGAAGCCGGAGTCATGATATTTTTCAATAACAACCAGGTAACCTATGTGGAAGGAAGTTACGACAGCGATGAAATGATAGAAGAAGACTAAAATATGAACAGAGGGAATAGGTTATACCCGGCAAAGACAACTACGGATTACACATTAGTGGTGTCCGGAAGATTGTAAAATATTGATTTATTTTTTCCCCTTTTGAGCCACTCTCTACACACATCTTTTCACCCTCGTAGAGGGTAATATGTCTTAGCCCCCAGTAACGCTCTAATGTTTATATATTAAATTTTAATCCCAAGGGGATTGAATGTTAATATTTTCCGGTGAAGTCTTTGGCAACTGGTGTTATTTCGTCCCTGATAAGGGGCAATTTGATTTAGCCCACGGCAGAGTGAGCGTAGCGAATGACACCGTGGGTTAGCATATTCCACATTTATTCGGGCTGAAGGCCCAGCTAAAAATAGCCATAAATTCATTTCCCATATCATAATTGCTTAGTAAGTATAGAGTTGCCCCTTCAGGGCGCAGATTGTATCTGCTGTCTTATCCCACGGTGACATTCGCTACGCTCACTCTGCCGTGGGCTAAATCAAACTGCCCCTTATCAGGGGCGAAACACATAAAAGATATGTATAAGTGTTAGAGCGTTGCCGGGGCCTAAGATAGGATAGGCCTACGGCCTGAATAAGGTAGCTTTTGAGAGGAGAGATTAATTTACTGCATAATAAAAAAGAAGGCATCCTTTTGGGATACCCTCACTTATATTTTATTTACCGGATAAATCAGCCGATATTTCCTACCTTGATCAGGTATTCAGCGATTTGTACGGCATTCAGCGCTGCGCCTTTCTTGATCTGGTCGCTCACAGTCCAGAAAGTTAATCCGTTAGGATTAGATATATCCTTACGGATACGGCCTACATATACCGGATCTTTATCTGCTACAAACAGCGGCATCGGATAGTCTTTCTGTTCAGGATTGCCCTGCAGAACAATACCTTCTGCTTCCGCAAATGCCTGGCGGGCCTCTTCCACACTAACCGGACGTTCTGTCTCTACCCAGGTTACTTCGCTGTGGGCACGCATTACCGGAACACGTACACAGGTTGCGCTCACCTCGATATCCGAGTGCATGATCTTACGTGTTTCGTTATACATTTTCAATTCTTCTTTGGTATAACCATTCTCAGTAAACACATCTACCTGAGGAATCAGGTTATAAGCCAACTGGTAAGCAAACTTCTCAACAGTCGGTTCTTCCCCTTTCAGAATCTCTTCATATTGTTTAATCAGTTCGGCCATAGCAGATGCACCCGCACCACTGGCAGCCTGATAAGTTGATACATGTACACGTTTGATATGTGATATTTTTTCGATCACTTTCAACGCTACCACCATCTGGATAGTAGTACAGTTCGGGTTTGCGATAATATTACGCGGACGATCCAGTGCATCTTCCGGATTTACCTCGGGCACTACCAAGGGCACATCGTTATCCATACGGAAAGCACTCGAATTATCAATCATCACAGTACCATATTTAGTAATGGTTTCCGCAAATTCAACAGAAGTGCCACCACCGGCCGAAACAAAAGCAACATCTATACCCTTAAAGTCATCGTTGTGCTTGAGTTCCTTGACAGTGTATTCCTTACCACCAAAGGTATAAACACGTCCGGCACTACGGGATGAACCAAAAAGCACGAGCTCATCCAACGGGAAATTTCTCTCGTCGAGTACGCGCAGGAATTCCTGTCCCACTGCTCCACTCACACCAACAATTGCTACTTTCATTTTGAGCACTAATTAAATTGTAAATTATCAATAATTAATTTTAACTTTGCAACTCTGTCACAGAGCGCATTTCTATTCTTTTCAAAGAGTGCGCAAAGATAGAGAAAAAACACTTATAACGCACTAACTATGAAACAAATCATCACTTTTTTAACCATTCTGTTACCTATTAGTCTCTTTGCACAGATAAATGAGACATTTAGCGGTCCCGAAATCACTTCCGAAAATCCCTGGAAGGGAGATATTGATGAGTTCTGGATCAACCCTTACCAGGAGTTAGAATTTATTTCTATTCCCGGAGATGCGGGAGAAATGTCTATCTACCTGACAGAAGTTCCTTACCATACAAACATGATGTGGGAACTGGAAGTAACTCTCGATTTTAAACCTACTAACTCAAATAACTGCCGGATACAGGTGTTTTCCTACACCAACCTAACTCTCACCGAGAAATTTTATATCCAGATAGGAAACAATAACACCCAGATATCCCTTTACCGGCAGGACACAGGAAACCCCGTTTTGTGTATAGGAGGCAGAAGATCCCTGATTGAATCTCCTTATACAAAAGTATATATCCGTTTATTGCTTTTAGAAAGTAAAACATGGGTATTGCAAACCCGTACGGAAAACGAACCGGTCTACACGACCGAAGGCACCTACAACCGTACCGTGCCAGACTATATAAAGAAAGGAACTTTTATGATCACCTGCCGGTACATCAAAAGCCGGATCAGTACTTTCTGGTTTGATAATATATCTATCCAATCTTACGAAGAAGGATCGCCAGGCGATAAGGATGATATCCCGGAGTTGGAAAATATCATCATCCGTTCTCTTTCACAAATCGAACTGGCTTATACGGCTCCGGTCAACATTAGTACAGCAGTTGTTACCATTACCGGCATGGGCAAAGCGGAAAAACTTGCCTATGGGGAAAACAATGCCTGTGTACTCTGCGATTTTCCTTTTCAACTGGAAAAAGAGGAAACCTATGAATTAGAGATCAAAGGACTAAAAACAATAGCAGGAACAAACGTTCCTACAGAGAAATGGGAAATAGCTGTAGAAGAAGGCAATACCCCTCCCCCGGAACCACCCCCTGCAGAAAAAATATACCGCAGGTATGGTTCTGATTAATGAAATTATGGCCGACCCGAAAGGCCTGACAGAGCTACCGGAAACCGAATACATCGAACTATATAATGCAAGCGGGGAATCTATATCCCTGAACGAGTGGATTTTTACTTACGGTACCCAAAACGTAAAACTCCCGGAAGTTATTCTTCCGGCCGGGGGATACCTGGTTCTTTTCCGGGAAGGTAGAGCCATAACAGTAGATGCAACAGGCATTGAGCTCCCACTCTCTAATTTTCCGTCTGCCCTTTCCAACACGGGAAAAGATCTTTCCTTCACAGCTCCGGACGGAACACGTATAGACGAAGTCGCCTATGGAAAAGCAACATCCGCCCGTTCGTGGGAAAGAGAGGGCGAAAACTGGCATCTTTCTTTAGATAGCCGGGGAGGCACACAGGGTTCTAAAAACAGTTCTCCCGAAACACCGGCATTACCGGATCCTGGCACAGAGGAAATAAATCCCGGAGATATTATATTCAATGAATTATTACCAAACCCCTACCCGGAAGGAAGTGAATTTATCGAATTGTATAACCATTCCGGCTCCCCATTACCGGTAAACGGGTTAAGCATTGCCGTACGCAAGGCCGACGGTACACTCTCTACAAACTATTCATTGGAAAATAGCCCCTATATACTTCCGGATAAAGGATATCTGGTAATTACCAAAGACAAAGCCGGAGTCCTCCTCTTTTATACCGTTCCGGATGAAGATGTGATATGGGAAACCAAAATGCCGGTTCTGAACAACTCCTCTTCAACACTCGTACTTTTCCGCACATCCGACCAGATAGTTATAGACGAAATTGCTTACTCTTCCCGTTGGCATGCCTCTTCTCTGATCTCCGAAAAAGGGGTTTCACTGGAACGGGTTAATCCGGAAACTGAAACACAAAACGAAAACAACTGGGCTTCCGCATCCCAAATGGCCGGTTTTGCCACACCCGGTTACCAGAATTCACAGTTCATGGCTTCAACAGAAGAGGAAGGATCGTTAAAAATAGGTATAGGCAAACCCGTCTACCATGAAAACGGTACCTATACAATTGACTATCAACTCGACAAAGCCGGCTATTACTGCCAGGCAATCATTTATTCACTGTCCGGCAATAAACTAACAGAAATTGCCGGTCACACCCTTACCGGCACAGCAGGTACGCTTACCTGGGACGGCACATCCGGTGGCACCCGTTTACCGGCAGGGCTCTATCTTCTTTACATAGAATTTTATCATCCCGAAGGAGGCAACAGACGCTTTAAAATCCCTCTGCCGGTAAGATAAAAGGGTGATATACTTTTATTAACATTCCTGGCTGCATATAATATGTCCGGTTTGATCACTCATACTTTAATCTTTATTATTTTTGTAGTAACATAAATAACAAAATATCGCTATAGTAAATCTAACAACAATTGAGTATGAAAGCTCTGGTAAAACTACGCCCCGGAAAGGGTATCTGGATGGAAGATGTTCCCGTCCCACAGATCGGCATTAATGATGTCCTGATTAAAATCCGTAAAACAGCAATATGCGGTACAGACCTGCACATATATAAATGGGATGACTGGTCGCAACGCACTATTAAAACACCTATGACAATCGGGCACGAATATGTAGGGGAAATAGTAGAATTAGGTAAAGGTGTACAACACCTGCAAATTGGTGAACGGGTAACCGGCGAAGGGCATATCGCCTGTGGGCATTGCCGGAACTGCCGGCGGGGTAAAAAACATGTCTGCCAGAATACAGTGGGAATCGGTGTAGACCGTGACGGAGCTTTTGCCGAATACCTGTGTGTTCCTGCGGAAAATGTAGTACGGCTTGACGACCGCATCAGTGATGATATGGCTGCGATCATGGATCCGTTTGGCAACGCAACCCATACGGCTCTCTCTTTTCCATTGATCGGGGAAGATGTACTCATTACCGGCGCCGGACTGATTGGCTGTATGGCTACGGCCATCTGCCGTTTTGTAGGTGCCCGCCACGTGGTAGTAAGCGACCTCAGCGATTACCGCCTGGACATCGCCCGGCGCATGGGAGCCACATTGACTGTGAACCCAACCAAAGGCGAATCCGTACACGGAGCAATGGAACAACTGAATATGCAGGGTTTCGATATCGGACTCGAAATGTCAGGCTCGCCCAAAGCCTTCAATGAAATGATCGACAACATGTATAACGGTTCTAAAATATCGTTGTTAGGCATCCTGCCCGACAACACGAATGTAGACTGGAACAAAATTATATTCAAAGCACTCACCCTGAAAGGTATCTACGGACGCGAAATGTGGGAAACATGGTACCAGATGAAACAAATGCTGATCACCGGTATCAATCTTGAACCGGTTATCACCCACCGTTTCCATATCGACGATTTCCAACAAGGTTTCGACGTAATGGAAACCGGCAACTGCGGCAAAGTGATTCTTGAGTGGTAAAGTGAAACATAAGGTTATCCTCCGTTCAGGGGATAACCTATTTCACTTCCCGGCAAACAGCCAGATAAAGATTATCTTCATTATGGGAACTCACCCAGAAGTGGTTCCCTATATGTTGTACGATCCGGCCTTTGGCCAATCCACGGGGCATTTGCATATCAATATACTCACGGGTAGATAGTTCAAACAACTTTTGTTTTCCCTTCCATTCGTCGCTATCGAAATGGGGAGTAAGGATTGCATACTGCCGGGAATAGGAAAACACACCGTGCACTCCCCGTTTTTTCTGATCTATTTCCTCTAATAAACCACTATCTATTATCTTCTCTTTCCTTTTTCCTTTCCGGGCTGTCTTCAATAAAGCATACCAATCCATTCCCCACTTATTTACACTGGTTGTTTTCGCACCCGGACAGAAAAAGCAGACTTCGTCACCTTGCATCATGGCACTGTCGTATTTAATCAAATCCTTACCACGACAGTCGTGACGACGATCCGGAAAGAGTTCCTCTTCTGTAATTCCCATAAAGTCAATCCACCGTGCAACACCTTTTATTATATCAAGTTCCAGGTAACCAATATTCCGGATATCATGCGAATAACTGTTATACTCAAACCCAACCGGAAATACCGGTCCGTCCGAAACAATAGCTAAACTACGTAATTCTGCCGGTTTATAAGGGTCTGTATCAGGTATCACCTTTTTCAGGAAATTACCATTTTTAACCGGAAGAATGAAAGAGGGTTGTTCCGGGTCAGTTATCACTTCCAGTTCATATATATTCCTGAGAATGCAGATTTTATCCTGACAGGCAAATACAACTATATCATTTCCATGTAAACGGGAATTCTTCTACGGTTAGACTCTCTATAGGATACTTTTCCTTCCCGGATAAAAACCAACGATTGAAGAGGATATTTTTTCTCAAAAAGGAATGCGGCCAATCCATTGGTCGTAAAAGCAGCCTGCTTCATCCAATTTTTCAATCCTTCCAAAGGATATTTTTCTATTACTTCCAGTTTCATTATTTTCTCTTTCATTAAAACAGTTTACAGTTGTAAAACTACAAAAAAATAATTTACTTACTGTGTGCTATTTAGGCACAGATTTAAATCTGCGCCAGCGATAGGCCAGCGATAGAATTATATATCCCGTATCACAATCCTACCCGGTCGGGTGGGAAAAGTAAGGAAATCGTAGTGCCCTGATCCGGTTTGGATTGTATGGAGATACTACCTCCGTGGCGGTTCATGATTTGCCGGCAAATACTAAGGCCGATCCCGGAGCCGCCGGATTTTGTGGTATAAAACGGAACGAAAACTTTGTCCAGTGCTTCGGGAATAATTCCCGTTCCTTTGTCTGTTACCGAGATCACGACCCGGCCCTCTTTGCGGCAGGCTGACAGGGATATCGCCGGTTTGGCTCCTTCCGGAGTAGCTTCAACTGCATTTTTAACCAGATTGATAACCACCTGTTCCAAAAGTCCGCGATCCCCTTTTAGCTGTAATCCGGCCGGATAAATATCATATGTAATGGCTGCTTCTTCCGGCAATAATGCGGATAAACTTTCAAAGAAAGAACGAACCGTAAAAAACGAAACAACAGGTATGGGGATACGGGTCAGCTTCCGGTAGTTCTCTACAAACTCCAATAAACCTTTACTACGGCGGTGAATGGTTTGCATAGCCTGTAGCATAATTTCGTAATCCCGTTCGTTCATTCCGTTTACTGTAGCCCGTTCGGATACTGTTTCAGACAAGGAAATAACCGGTGCCATCGAATTCATGATCTCGTGGGTAAGTACCCGGATCAGCTTTTACCACGCTTCGACCTCTGTTTCGGCCACGACCGAATAATACAGCCGGGAACGAAAAGCCGCCAGTGCCTCATTCATTGCATGAGACAATGCTGCTTCTGCTCCTTTACCTTTGGAGTGGAAAGAGATATTCAGATCACCGTAATGAATATGACTGATCATCTGTTCCATTTTGCGTATGGTCTTTCGCTGGTCGTAATAAAGAGAGATAGCTGTTAGCAGCAGAAAAACCAAGATCATACCTGCCGAGAAATAAAGATCCTTCATAAACAGGAAAGCACCTCCCACGGCAAACAACACAATCAGGCTGATCTTTCCTGCTGTTATATACTTAATCATAAGCCCAGTTTTTCGAGTTTCCGGTAAAGTGTAAAACGGGTGATTCCCAATAGTTCGGCTGCACGCGACACATTTCCCCCTGCCCGGCGTAAAGCCCGTTCAACAGCATCTTTTTCAAGCGCACTCAGGTTTAATTCCTCATGGCTGCCACGCCGTAAAGGTGCAGGCTGCAGCATAAAGTTTTCCGGTTTCAAAGTAGTACCCTCTGCAAGAATGACAGCTCTTTCCAACGCATATTGCAACTCCCGCACATTGCCCGGCCAACCGTATTTCATCAGTTTGGTACGGGCTTCACGGGAAATACCGGTGATATTCTTTTTATACTTCCAAGCATATTTCTCCAGAAAATAAGTAGCCAACAACAGGATATCATTACCCCTTTCACGTAAGGGGGGTATGTGAATTTCAATGGTGTTGATACGGTATAATAAATCCTGCCGGAACTCCTCTTCCTCCACTTTCTGATGCAAATTTACATTGGTAGCCGAGATCATTCGTACATCAATAGAGACAGGATGATTGGAACCCAGACGGGTGATCTCTTTTTTCTATCGCAGTTAATAGTTTTGCCTGCATCGGCAGACTTAGATTGCCGATTTCATCCAGAAAAAGTGTTCCTCCGTCGGCCATTTCCATACGGCCAGGTTTATCTTTCCGGGCATCCGTAAAAGCTCCTTTCTCATATCCAAACAATTCGCTTTCAAAAAGTTGTTCAGGGATGCTTCCCAGATCAATCGTAATAAACCCTTTTCCCCGCCGGGGTGAATGATGATACAACGCCCGGGCAACCAAATCCTTACCTGTGCCATTCTCGCCCAATATCAGAATGTTGGCATCAGTATGCTGTAACTTTTCTATAGTAGCAAACACCTGTTGCATAACCCCGCTCTCTCCCAGAATATCAAAGGAAGTTTCTCCGCCTGAACTTAACACCTCTACCTGTTTTTTTAACTGCGATACCTCTCTGCGGCTATCCCTCAGTTCCAGAGCGGCAAACAAAGTAGCCAACAGTTTTTCTTTTTCCCACGGTTTAGGAATAAAATCAATCGCTCCGGCTTTAATTGCCTGAACAGCTTTCTCCGTATCGGCATAGGCCGTAATAAAAATCACAACGGCATCCGGATCAATGGATTTGATCTTTTCCAGCCAGAAAAGACCTTCCCGGCCACTGATCGCATCCCGTGTAAAATTCATATCCAGTAAAACCACATCCGGGCGGAAAGTTTTCATAAAATGTTCAATCCGCTCCGGCTGAGTGGTAACCTTCACCTGCTCCACATACGGTTCAAGTAACAGATTAAGGGCAAACAGGATATCCTGGTTATCGTCAACAACAAATATCTTACCTCGTTTCATACTTTATTCAGACATAAGAACATATTTCGGGAACTGTAAAGTAACGAAACAAAGATAGGATTATTTGAATAGAAAAAGTGTGTGATTCCGCACGTAATTTGTGCAAACACGCACAACCTTTTACTTCAGCAAACAAGAATAATACACTAATAAACAGAATATTAAAACAATGGCATATTATTTGAATCATTCGTTGCATGAAACAATTGCTTATATATGCACTGATTATAGGGTTACCGGCTGGAGCGTATGCACAGGATACTCTACGCATCACGCTGCACGAAGCGATATACCTGGCCCGGCAAAATTCATCCGATGCGATCTCGGCCCGGCATGCTTTCCGCGCAGCCTACTGGGATTACCGGACTTTTAAAGCCAATTTATTACCCAGTATTACACTAACAGCCGATCCGCAATTGAACCGCTCTATTAATTCCATCACACTCGAAGACGGAAGCGATATATATGTACACCGGAACCAGCTTTCTACTAACGCGGCTATCACAATCAATCAGAATATTCCTTTAACAGGAGGTAGTTTGTATGCCTATACCTCGCTGAACCGTATAGACCTATTCAATGATAACACCTATTCTTATATGAGCCAGCCTTTGGTAGTAGGATATAGCCAGAACCTATTTGGGTATAATTCGCTGAAATGGAGCAAAAAGATAGAACCCATGCGGTACAAAGAAGCCAGAAAAGCATTGGTAGAAAGTATGGAGGTGGTAGCTGTACAGGCAACTTATAAATTCTTTCAATTGGCCCTGGCACAATCTTCCTGTGAGATTGCCCGGTACAATTATGCACAGGCAGATACCCTGTTCCAGTATGCGCAGGGCAGGTATAATATCGGTACGATCAACGAAAACGAAATGCTTCAATTGGAAATCAATCTCCTGACTCAACAGACCAATATTATGAATGCGGAGATACAGGTAGACAATTGCATGGAAGACCTGCGGCATTATCTGGGATTAAATGAAGGAGTAGAACTGATTGTAGAGGTGAACGACGTAGTACCATCCCTCTTTATTCCTATAGAACAGGCATTGGCTATGGCTTACGAGAACAATCCGGAAATAGATAATATGGAACGTACCCGTATTGTTAGCGAAAGTAACGTAGCCTATGCCCGGTCGCTACGGGGTTTTAGCAGCAGCTTATATATGGAGTTTGGTCTAACCCAGACTGATAGGAAACCTGGAAATGCCTACCGGAATCCGGTAGACCAACAGGCTGTTAGCGTTGGGATACGTGTTCCGATACTGGATTGGGGAGTAGGCAAAGGAAGGGTAAAAGTGGCCATCAGCGAACGGGATAAAGTCTATACCCAACTGGAACAACAGAAAATAAATTTCACAACGAATGTGATTAACACAGTTAAGCAGTTCAACCTGCAAAATAACAAAGTGATCATCGCTACAAAAACCGACCAGGCGGCAGTAAAGAGAAATGAAATTGCCCATAAACTTTACCTGTTGGGTAAATCGACCATACTGGATCTGAATGCTGCCGTAACCGAGAAAGATAATGCACGCTATAATTACCTGAGTACTTTGTACGATTACTGGAGCTTGTATTATAGTATACGGCGTATTACAGGATATGATTTTGAGAGAGACAGGGAGTTGGGTGTTGATTACGAACTTTTAATAAAATGAACATGGACAGACCGATCGCGAAAAAACCGGTTTATTATAAATACCGCTACCATATAATCGGAGGAATACTTTTCCTGCTGTTATGCATCTATGTAGGCATATTGTCATCAGGCGGGCGTAAACTGCGTACTAATATGGAAAATTTGCTTATCGGAGAAGCAGTTGCCGGAAAGTTTCTGGAATATGTAGATGTAGAAGGAGTTGTACAACCGATTCTTACCATCAGAGTAAATACACGCGAAAGCGGATCAGTAGAGCGGATCGTATCCGAAGACGGTACCATGTTGCGACGGGGAGATACGATTCTGGTACTGTCGAATCCGGAACTGCTTCGCCAGATAGAAGACCAACAGGATGAATGGGAGAAACAACGGATTTCTTACGAAGAGAAATCAATCGAAATGGAACAGAAAAGCATCAATCTGCAACAATTAATGCTACAGGCGACATACGATTTAAACCGTTTGGAAAAGAGTTTTGAGCTGGATAAAGAAGAATATAAAATGGGTGTAAAAAGTCGTGCCCAACTGGAAGTGCAGGAGGATGAATTCGCATTCAAAGCTAAAAATACGGAGTTACAGTTACAGGGATTGAAACACGATAGCGCCATGGCTGTAATACGGAAAGAATTAATGAAAAACGATCTGGAAAGAGAACGGAAGAAATATGAGCACACCCGCGAACGGCTGGAAGAACTGGTAGTGAAAGCCCCGATAGCCGGACAATTGAGTTTTGTACGGGTTACACCCGGCCAGCAGGTTGCGAGCGGAGAAGCGGTAGGCGAGATCAAAGTGTTGGACCAGTTTAAGATACATGCAGCTATGAGCGAATATTATGTGGACCGGATCACGACCGGACTGCCGGCTACCATTAGCTGGCAGAGTATGAAATATCCGCTCCGGATCACAAAAGTAGTTCCCGAAGTAAAAGACCGCACCTTTGATATCGACCTGGTTTTTACCAATGAGGTTCCGGAAACCGTACGTATAGGAAAGAACTTCCGGGTACAGGTAGAACTGGGTCAGCCGGAAGATGCACTGGTAATACCCCGGGGCGATTTCTTTCAGGTAACCGGCGGGCAATGGATATACAAACTCAATGCCGCCGGGAACAGGGCAGTTAAAGTACCTATCAATATCGGATGGCAAAACCCGCTTCAATATGAAATCATATCCGGACTACAACCAGGCGACAGGATTATTGTAACAGGATACAATACTTTCGGTAATGCCGACGAACTAATACTGAATTAACTCTTACTTTTCAAAATATTTCTTTCATTTGTAATAAGAAACAAGACATGAAAATTTTAAACCAGGCAATACGATCACTCTCACGGAATAAGCTCTACTCCTACATTAACATGATAGGATTAACCCTTAGTCTGAGCTGCTTTATCATCCTTTCTTCCTATGTGTACCAGGAGACTACTGTAGATCACTTCTGCGAACATCCGGATGATATTTATTTGCTTACTATACAACGCAGTAACGGACAAACCCATATAGGAACTACCGAACATGTTGAATTTACTGCGGATCAGAGAAATCCATTAGACGATCCGGCTATAAAGTACCAAAGTACATTTATTCTGCTGGAAGACGATTTCGTCAGTTACAACGAATACGACTACAATGCAACGGTTCTGGCTGCTGACAGCCTGTTCCTGAAAATAGTAACCTTTCCGGTGGTTACCGGTTCTCCTCGCCTGGATCAACCCAATCAGGCCCTGTTAACGGAAGAATTTGCACGAAAATTATTTGGAAAAGCAGACCCAATCGGTAAAAGTATCCGGTATAGCAGTGGAAAATATGTAACAGTAACAGGCGTGATAGGTAAAACAAGGACTAAAAGTTCATTTACATTTGATGTCATCATCTCCAAAAATTTACATACCGGCTGGATGTATATGCCCTACGCTGTAGTATTACTCGAATCCGGAACAGACTATAAAACACTGAACAAAAAAAAATGAAGATTTCCTGGCGTTAGAAAGTCATTTCGGAACTCCTGTACGGTATCAATTTTTTCCTTTAAAAAAGTTTTATTTTGATAACAGTATCACACTTTATAACACCGTTATACAAAAGGGAAATTCATCCAATATATGGGTTCTTTCCATAGCCTCTGTATTAATTCTTATACTTGGACTCTTTAATTTTATCAACCTCTACACCGTAATCGTTGTAAAACGTAGCCGCGAATTCGGGGTCAAAAAAGTATATGGTGCCGGAGGCACAAAAATATTCACACAACTTCTTACTGAAAATATACTATTAACAGGGGTATCACTCCTTCTTGGTTGGTTTACAGTTGAAATATTCTACTGGATATTAAACGATTATTTTCAAATCAATATACAAACATCTTTCCGGTTCAATATATTATTAACTATTTCCCTGTTAGTCTCTCTTTCGCTGATTGCCTGTCTGTATCCGTATTTTAAATTTACTTACTCTACGACTGTTACTTCTATCCGGAATGTCACTCTCAGCAACTATTCACTGGCCTTCCGGATGATTATTCTCTCTATACAATATATATTCACTCTTTCTCTGATTGTATCAGCCTGTTATTTCATGGTACAGCTAAACTATATGTTACATACGGACGTAGGCTACAACACAAAAGATATTATTAAATCCTCTTTGATACGGTTTGACAAAACACATGATAGCGCGGGAGAAAGTTATGAAGAAGTACAAAAACGAATGACTGCTATGGGAGATAGATTAAAGGAAAGCACCTTGTTTTTCCATGTTACAGGAAACGTTGCTTCTCCGAACTCTTTACCTTCAGGTGCTATCTTTAGTAAAGATGACTTCGAACCCCAGGTCTTTCATTATGAGTATGCGCCCCAAACCTATTTTGATTTATTTGAGATAGAATTAAAAGAAGGGCGTTTATGGGACCCGGAAAAAGACAAGTTCGCACAATACCGGATGATTATTAATGAAACAGCCCAACAATTATTCAACATACAAAACCTGGAAGAAGACCGGCTACAGCCTGAAAGAAGAATGTGGTGGGTATATGAGGAAGAAGGTATGGATACAAATCCGCCTTACGAAATTGTAGGTATCGTAAAAGATTTTAAGATCGGTCACTTATCCGGAAAAACACCTCCTGTAGCTTTCTTTTTTAGTCCTAATGATATCGGCGAAAATGTTATCGCATCCATTGTGCCCGGGAAAAAACAGGAAGCAATCCGGTTCTTACAGGAAATGCATAAAGAATATGGGAACGGAGGAGAATTCAGTTACTCCTTTCTGGAAGACGACATCGCGGTAATGTACGAAACGGATAAACAGACCACTTATATTTATGTGTTGTTTGCTATCATAGCAATCCTGATCTCCTGCCTGGGATTATTTGGTATATCTTTATTTGATATCCGGCAACGGTATCACGAAATCGGCATCCGGAAAGTAAACGGAGCACTCTCCGGTGAAATCATGCAGATATTACTAAAGAAATATGTTCGTTTATTCCTTCTTTCATTTATTGTATCCATCCCGGTATCCTATCTAGCAATCAACTACTATACAAAAGATTTTGCACATAAGACTCCCTTATCCGGCTGGATCCATATGCTGGCATTTATACTGACCGCGTCTGTCTCTTTCCTCACGTTATATTATCAGGTAAGAAGAGCAGCAGATATGAACCCGGCCAAAACAATTAAATCAGAGTAAATATGAAAAGTCTGCAACCGGCAATCCGCGCGTTACTTAAATTCCGGTTTTATACCGGGATTAATATCATAGGTCTTGGGCTTAGTCTGGCCTGTTGTATACTACTGTTTCGCTACATCTATAGCGAGTTGACAACAGATCTGTGTTTTAGCTACCCGGAACAATTGTATATCACAACAAAACAACAGCCGGTGCAGAATTGTCCGGAAGTCTTTCCCGGGTATGTTCCTTTCATTGACTTTCCGGTATTGCCACTCGAGGACATGGCTGTGCGGATAGCTACCAGCTTTGTATCTTTACCCGAAGCCATTATTTCAGTGAACGAACGGGTATATAATGTACACGCATTAGCCGTTGATACTTTTTTTTCTGCAAGTATTGGATTATCCCTTTACAGGGGAGAGTTATAACACTTTATTTCGTGACCCAAACAATACGGTCATCACCCGGCAACTGGCAAACAGGTTGTTCGGAAAGAATGATCCGTTAGGAAAAACAATCGTATACAACGAACATGTACTGACTGTAAAAGGAATTATTGAAGAGTCCAACACCAAAACATCTGTCCGGTTTGATATTCTGTTAGGGCAAGGGCTGCAATGGCGTTGGCCACCGGTACAAAATGCAAGTATAGCCCGGATGTTCCCCAACACAAATATAGAACAGGTGAATGAACGCATCAAACACCGTCAACCGGATTGGGAAGAGAAAAAGGATTACTTTCAGTTTTTTCCTTTCCCTGCTCTTTATCTGGATAAAAATGTAGAGAAAGAATCCTCTATGTTCTATTCCGGAAACAGGCAGTATCTGGCTATACTGGGAGTGATTAATATTCTTGTCTTATTGATCGGCATATTCAATTTCATCAACATTTATACGGTCATCATATCGCGGCGGGGAAAAGAACTGGGGCTGAAAAAAGTTTTTGGAGTCAATCGCCGGCAAATCTTCATGCAGTTGTATACTGAAAATTTCATTCAGATCGCTATGGCTGTTTTTACCGGCTGGACAATTATAGAAGTAACGAAAGGGTTGTTTTCATCCTGGCTGGATATCCATTATGCGGTAAATTCCAGGTTTGATCTATTGCTTTCCGCCGGATTACTGTTTCTGATCCCGCTACTGACTTCTCTTTACCCCTTTTTCCGGTTTGCTTATTCACAACCGGTACGTTCCCTAAAAGAAGTAAACACATCACCCGGAACTAATTTTATACGCAACACACTATTGGCAGTACAATATATATTCACATTCTGTGTACTAATTACCGTCCTGTTCCTGACACGGCAACTATATCTATTGACACATACACACCCCGGCTATCAGCAGGAGAATATACTGAAAGCACAATTCCAGCGGAATGATGCTAAAATGTTCTATACCAACGAGGATATAGAAAAATCCCAACACACACAGGATCTGATCCGGCAGCAAATGAATGCTTCGCCCCTGTTTGAAACCTGGACGTTTGGCATCACTCCGAACGAATACCCGGAAAATAACCTGCAGGTAAGTACCACAGGAGGCGAACAGCTTACTGTTACACACCTGTATACCACCGAAAAGTATTTTCCTTTACTGGATTTACAGATCAAAGAAGGACGAAGCTGGGATCCGGCCGAAGACTATCCGGGCAGTTTACACATGATTATCAACGAGAGTGCACGAAAGATGTTAGGGATCAATGACATTGGCCAGGAAACCATACAGCCTGAATATCAATTATATTATAACGAAGAAGGAGACATCCACGACAGTAATCCTCCCTATCTGATTATCGGGATCATGGAAGATTTTTATCCCAAACATCTGGCAAACGGTACCACTCCTCTTGTTTTTACCTATGGAGAGAGGCAACTAATGAGTATAACTCTTGATAAAATGATTGCCCGCCATATTCCCGGAAAAAGAAAAGAGGCGATCGAATTCCTGCAATTACTTTTTGAGGAAACGATTGGCGGAGAATTCGAATACTCTTTCCTGAGTGATGAAGTAAACAGTCTATATAACGAAGATAAAAAAGTGAGTCATATTTATACTCTATTCAGTTGTATGGTTTTACTAATCTCCTCGTTAGGACTGTTTAGCATATCCCTATTCGATATCAGGAACAAATATAAATCCATAGCAATTCATAAAATCAATGGGGCAACAGACAACTTACTATTAAAAATGCTTGGTAAAAAGTATCTTATTCTATTAATTACCGCATTTACAATCTCTATACCTTTAGCATGGTTAGGTATTATAAAATACATGGAGAGTATCAGTCAGGGAACCGGAACTATCTGGTGGATTTTTCCTCTATCTTTTATTATCACCGGTATAATATCATGGATAACTCTATGCTGGCAACTGAAAAAAGCGATCCGGATGAATCCGGTGGATGCGATCCGGTCAGAATAATTTTACTACATTTGCAGAAACCGGATAAACAATGAACAGAGTGTATCTGATAGGATTTCTTTGCTATCTCACCTGTTTACAAATACAGGCACAAACTACAGATGATAGCCTGAACCGGACATTACAAAAGATATCCGACGAAGATTCTATAAAAATGAATCCGGAATTTATGAGATCGATTCAGGAAGGAATATTCCTGAACATCTCCCCTGATTCTCCCGAACAATTCCTTTTCTCTCCGGATCTGCCCATTATGAAAGACTTTTCCGAATATATTTATAGCGATTCAACCAAAAGCCTGATGCCTCTGAACCAGTTACCCACTTTTGTAATTATGAGACAGGGAGTAGATGTAATTACGAAAGATCTAACCCCACAAAGTTTTATGATTCATGACAAAGATCTGGAAATGTTACGCAACGCCTACTATAGTAGCGGACCCAATGGTGTAGGCGCCCGATTTTCTATGGAGGATATACTCAGACACATATTCTGGAAAAGTGAACGGGCTAAAAACACAACCGCAAACATGCCAATGCTTACAAATTTTACAATAAAATGCCCTGAATTTTATTTCTTTACCATGTGAAATAAAACAACCGTTTTAAAGATTAAAAAATTAACATTCAACATGTTAAGTTGATAGTTTTTACGCTTAATAAACATATTCTACTCAACTATTTTTTTAATGAGCCTGTTTAATCCTTGCTGAAACGTTTGAATGTGGCACATTTAAAATGAATGAAATGAAAAAAATTGATTATAATGAAATGCAGAATCCTCTGAATCAGTATCATGAGGGAGGATATCCTAAACAAAAGCAGGAACCACCCGGTATCCAGGCAGATATGACTCCTGTACCGGATTGCGGAGAAGAAAGTTATATCGGACACAACCGGCTGGAAGGCCGTAAAGCATTGGTAACCGGTGCAGATTCCGGCATAGGCCGTGCCACTGCAATTGCATATGCCCGCGAAGGTGCAGATGTGGCACTTAATTATATGCCTTCCGAACAGGAAGATGCCGACGCCGTAGCTAAACTGATTGAAGCAGAAGGAAGAAAAGCAATTCTTATTCCCGGCGATATCAGCGATGAAAACTTTTGTAAAGAACTGGTGGAGAAAGCCCACCGCGAACTGGAAGGATTGGATATTCTGGCTATGGTAGCCGGCATGCAACAAGCCTGCGAAGACATAGAGGAACTGACTACAGAGCAGATCCGTAAAACATTCGAGACCAATGTATTCTCGCTTTACTGGATCACCAAAGCGGCCATTCCTTTGATGCCTCCGGGGGCAACCATTATTACAACATCTTCTATACAGGCATTTCAACCCAGTCCTACTTTACTGGATTATGCCGCCTCAAAAAGCGCAATCGCAGCCTTTACACGTGCATTGGCAAAACAGATTGCAACTAAAGGCATTCGCGTAAACAGTGTAGCACCGGGACCTATCTGGACAGCCCTGCAGGTAACAGGTGGCCAGCCACAGGATAAAATTCCCGAATTCGGACAGGATACACCTTTGAAACGTGCCGGACAACCGGTAGAACTGGCAGGGGCATATGTATTTCTTGCCTCTCAGGAATCCAGTTACGTAACAGCCGAAGTATACGGCGTAACCGGTGGTCACCATACAACATAATCATTCCGTATTGTTCCCATAATTGGATGTTGATTACAAAGATGTGATATCTTTATGTGATGTTGAAGGAGCAATCCGTGAATGTACCTTAGCAGGCGTCCGTACCAAGCGCCTGTTAAGGTTTTTTTATATACAAATACGGCTCCATTTAAAAAATAAACCTTACATTGCCCTACTAATATATCGTAAAAATCTATATATATGAAAACTAACTTATTCCTCTTTCTAACTTTTCTGTGCATAGGAACAATAGCCGCTAATGAACGAATTATTGAAAGACCGGCCTTTTCCGCCTGGTCTACACAAACTATTGAAATTGATAAAATTGTACTCACAGATACAGAAACTGTATTATATGTCGATGCTTATTTTACCCCTAACTGGTGGATCAAAATAGCCTCCGGAACATTCATCCGCGCAAATGGCAAAGAATATCCGGTACAATCGGCCAATGGGATAACACTGGACGAAGAAATCTATATGCCGGAATCAGGTACACTCTCGTTTCAACTGGTTTTCCCGGCTATACCGGAAGACATAAAAGAGATGGATTTTATTGAAGGATACGACCCAGGTGCTTTTTGCCTGTGGGGAATCCGGCTGGACGGTGAATTTCCTTCTGTTGAAATGCCTGCCATACCTACTGAAAAAACAATTTTACCTCCCAGCCGTATAGATAACCGGCCCGCTACCATACACGTAAATATAGTAGGATATAAACCGGGAATGAACCTATCGGGAACTATCCATCATTTCAATACATTGCTCGGGAGTGTAGAAGAACTTTCTGCGGAAATCAGTTCCGAAGGAAAGCTTGTTCTTGAAATTCCACTGTTACATGCTACCGCCGTTTATTTCAATACCCCTTATTTTAATGAAAGAATGTACCTCCTTCCGGGAGAGGAATCCACCTTAACAATCAATCTGACGGAAAAAATCCGCACAGAATCCCGTTATCTGCAGGATAAAGGAACAGCAGGTGAAATTTATCAATTCACGGGTGCCATGGCAGGCCTGAATAAAGAAGTATTGAACACATCTTTTGATGTTTATCTATATGCACAAACCTATGAAGAACACATAGAGATGTTAACCCATATTTCTGTTATGGATGCCGGACAGTATAAGGCTTATTTCATGGACCGCTACAATAACAAAATAAAAGAACTGGATGAATTAAACATTAGCGATCCTCTTCGTACCCTCTTATTACAGGATGCAAAAATTCATTTGGCAGAAGTATTGTTAGGCGGAAAAAGCATGATTGAATTTGCCTATAGACAGATAAATCAACTGGAACAGGAGGCAGTTCTTCCGGAAGCAGTAGCATCCGGATTCACAGGAGATTATTACACATTCCTGCCGGAATTGCTGCCCGGCGACGAAACAGCACTTTACTCCAGAAGCTATACTTCACTTATACAGGGAATTTATTTCCATATGAACGGACAGGGTAAAGATTTCCCTTCTCTTACTAAATTGTTAGGGACAGACAAAGGAATGCTGTTTGACTGCATAAAATTAGTAGAATTTTTCACTCCGATAAACAATATGATGCCTTTAACAGAAACACAATTAGCGGAATTGGGAAAACTCTATCCGGAGGTACTTCCTTATCTGGAAAAGAAAAGCAAAGAGGTTGAGAAAATTATAGCAGAAAATAAACGTACCACTCCTTACGATCTGGAAAAAGTAAACATCGAAGATATTCCGGAAGAAGAAGTATTTGCTTCTATTACCTCTCCTTACAGAGGAAAAGTAATATTTGTAGATTTCTGGGCAACCTGGTGCGGCCCCTGTATTCAGGCAATGAAAGTATCAGAACCGGTAAAAGAAGAATTTATGGGAAAAGATGTCGTATTCCTGTATCTAGCCGGAGATAATTCGCCCAAAGATAAATGGGATGAAATGATGCCCGGTATCAAAGGCATACACCACCGCGTAACCGGCAGCCAATGGGATTATTGGTGGAAACGCTTCAATATGAACGGAGTACCCTCCTATATGGTAATCGGCAAAGACGGCAACCCCGTTCACTTCCAGGCCGGATTCATGGGTGTTGACCGCATGCGGGAACTTCTGAACACAGAATTAGAAAAGTAGCAGAACACCTTTGCTACCACGTTCGGTGTGACGTCCTGTTTTGCGAGAGTCTTATTGTACTTTTCCTGCTGGAAAACTTCTTTAGTACATAAAGAAAGCTCAAAGAGTATAGGGCTCTATCTTGCAGAGCCGCTGTCTTCTTTACTGTTCAACGGCAGTTGCACACGTATTCAACTCCAGTTGCGCAGGTGTCCAACGGCGGTTGCACAGGTGATCAACTCCCGTTGAACAGTAAGAAGTCCGGCATGTCTGTAAGATTAGGTCCTTTGAAGTCCAAATAAGATACGTGGGGAGTAAAAAACAACCGTAAGTTAAGTGTTTTTGTTCCCCGCGAAGGTGTGGATTGCATGGGAATAGAGGGTAATTATTCTATTTATTAACGCGGATATCCGAATTGAAAATCTGCTTTAGATGATCTGTATTTGTTTACCGTCTGTTAATTTAGGCACAGATTTAAATCTGCGCCAGCGAAAAGTCAGCAAAAAGAAGTAAAAAACAATCTCAAATTAAGCTGTTTTTTGTCTGTTTTACCTGTGATGATGTGACAAACCTGTGACGAACCCCATCGTCACAGGAACTGGCTGATACAGAGCATCAAAAACGCCTGTGATTCAGTGACGATTAAAAATGATAAAAAATATATTTTTGGTAGTTGATACCAGTAAAAAGAACTAAAACACAAACTCGTCAGGCGTAGTAAAGAAGGAATATTAATCCGGTAATAATTATTATCTTTGGATAGTACAACAATGAAAACAGATGTTAGGGAAACTATTCAAAAAGAAAAAACAAATCTATCAGGGAGAGCAAAAAGATTACCCTTACTTTTATCCGGAAGAAATAAAGAAATATTATGTCCTTAACAAAGAGAAAAGTTCTTTGTTTTACCTTTCTGATCAAACCTGTTATGATCTTACATTCGAAGATTTCTTCCGGTTTTCCGACCGCACTACTTCTATACCAGGGCAACAGTATCTGTATCACCAGTTACGTTCTGTTCCGGAAACAATAAATCCGGTGGCAGAGAATGAAACCCTGATTCAAACATTCAGCAACGATAAAGAACTTTGTGAAAAGACCGGGAAAATCTTAGCCGGTCTGGATTCGCCGGATGCATATGGCATTATTTCCCTGACCGGAAGAACGTATGAAGAACCCAAAGGATATATCCTGTTTCGTATAATGGGGTTTGTGCCGGTACTGTTAGCGATGTTTGCTTACCTGTTTCCTTCCGCGTTAATATGTCAGGAAAGACTACATTTATCCGTACCATAGGAATTAATTTACTGGCAGCACAAAACCTGAATACCGCTTTTGCCGGAGAATTTGCACTGATAAAACCGTTAAAAATATCTTCCGCACTTATGCTTTCCGATAACCTGGCGGAAGCCGCGGCCAAAGCGGTATTAAGAAGTCTGAATAAAAAGAATACGATTGTTTTTGTATCTACCCACGATATGGAGTTGGCAGACCTGTTGGAAAAAGAGTATGAATTATATCATTTCAGCGAAACACTGGCTAATGGCCAACTTAATTTTGACTATAAGCTAAAAGAAGGGAAACTAAAAACAAGAAATGCGATCCGTATCCTGGAAATAAGCGGTTATCCGGAAGAGATTATCCGGGAGGCCGGCGAAACATACGATTATCTCGCCGGGTTCCATTTCAATAGTAAATAACCGAGAGCGAGGCCTCTTGTGCCAGTTTTTCGGAAAGTTGCCGTATCTTTTTCAATGCCTGGTTCCAGAACATAGTAAGCTGTGCCGTATTTTCCGTAAAGGTATTACACTCTACTTCCAGTACACACTGATTATAAGAAATCCCGGTAAGCATATAAATCTGGTAATCTTCTCCCGGATTGAGTGCACACGACTGTTCATCACAACAGGGAAAATGTATTTTCATATAGTGCTCCGGATGATTCACAGTAACGATACCCCGGGCTATGATTTGTCCGTCGGCTGTTTTCCATAACACCTCCGAATCCTCCTGCCAGTCCGAATCCAGGGTGACTCCTTTTTTCAGAGCCGACATCCATTTTGAAGTAAACTGAGGTTCTGTCAATGCCTGCCACACAAACGATGTATCCGCATTGATCGTTATGGATTTATTGATGATTTCCCGCTCTGCAAAATCTTTCAACGAACGTTTGATGATGCGGTTCCACTCCCTTTCAAAATCACTACGTCCAAAACCTCTCCCGGCCTGTGCAAACGAATCAACACCTTTATGAGTTAATTTAACAAGGGTATCTTTATCCGCCGGTATCAACTCGAAAGTTACTTCCGAACAGCCCGGTATGCCTTCATACTTCCAGGTATACCCCAGTTTTTTCTTTTCTATAATATCTGTAACACGGCATAAATGAACATACTTTTTGCCGTTTTTTATTTCATTAAACTGAAAATCGCATCCTAACTCCGGCCAGAAACGGGTAATATCGAAATACCAATGCCTCATCTCTTCACGCTCGGAAATTGCCCTCCAGACCCTTTCTGCCGGAGCATTAATCTTCTCCTCTATTATAATCGGTTCGTTTCGCATACTCTTCTTCTTTCTTGTGTTGGTTTATAAAACGAATGTTATCCGGTATAAGTTTATTAAGAGGATTGTATAAATAGTTAAAATGAATCCGGAGTTCCAGCCATTGCTCTGAAATATTCTTAAATTTGTTGGCACAAGCCCGATTGTAAGATGATACCTACCTTTGTTCAGCAGAGTTTTGTTCGGCGTAGCGTCCTCGCTACGCCGAACGAAGGAAGCCTAATAAGACTTGATGAAAAATTATAATAATATAGGATATGAAACAATTTAGTTCGTTTTTAGTAATAAGTTTACTGATTATTTTATCCGGTGCATTGGGGGGCGGTTGTAGCTCTGCGACAGAAAATAAAAGTAAGGAAGAGGACAGGGCTATTTCCGTATTAATGAACAGGAAGAGTGTACGGGATTATAACGAAAACATGCCTGTTAAAAAGGAAGAGATAGAAACAATACTAAAGGCGGCCATGGCTGCACCTTCGGGACGTGACATCCGGCCCTGGGAATTTATTGTTATTGATGATAAAGAGACTCTGGCTGCTATGGCCGGGGAACTTTCTACTGCCCGGATGTTAGCCAAAGCACCGGCAGCGATCGTTGTATGTGGAGATAGTATTGAGTCGTTTTACTGGTATCTGGATTGCGCCGCGGCTACACAAAATATACTGTTGGCAGCCGAAGCGCTGGACCTGGGTGCCGTATGGACAGCCTCCTATCCCTATGAAGACCGCATGGCGGTTGTAAAGAAATATACAAATCTTCCGGATCATATCCTGCCTCTTGCAGTTATTCCTATCGGTTACCCGGTAGGCAAACAAACACCAAAAGATAAATTCGACGAAAAGAAAATCCATTATAACACCTGGTAGTAAAATTCAGGCTCCCGTTGGATTATAGATCAGGATATACAAATTCAGATAAGCGGCAAAAGTTACCCATACGATATAAGGTATAAACAATAGGCTGCTCAACCGGAATAGGGGATAGCTTCTTACGGCATATAATACGATCAATATATCCAGCAAAATAATGTCCAGCATACCCAACAGGGGATTTTCCAGATAGAAGAAAAGATACTCCACATAAAGTTGAAAACGAGCTGAATGGCAAAAAGACGGATAAAATACATCCGGTTGTCATTTTGCGAATCAATAATAAGCCCTACAGAAAGCCCCATACAAACATACAGGAAACCCCATGCCAGAGGGAAAGCCCAGTTTGGTGGAGATAAAGGAGATTTTTTTAACAACGGATACCAGTTTTCAACAGCATCCGACTGCAGATAGGCGGCAATTCCTCCTACCAAAAAACAGATCGCAACAGGTACTAAATAACTTAATACTTTCTTCAGCATACAAACATTTTTTCTGTTAGAACAGAGATTTACTCTTTATGTTCATACAGAGGAAGATGCAAAGAGAAACAGGTCTGCACATCCGGTATAGAAGAGACTTGAAGTTCTCCCTGATGCAGACGTACAATCCGGTGGGCAATACTAAGACCTATACCGTTTCCCTCCTTTTTTGTGGAATAGAAAGGTGTAAATATAACCGTTTGAAGTTCACGGGGAATACCTGTGCCATTATCTATAATACGGATTACTGGCGCGCTCCTTTGCTTCTCCGCAATCACTTTTACCCAACCGTTTTCTTTTCCTTCTATAGCCTGTAAAGCATTACACACCAGATTCAGTAAGCCCAGTAACAACAGGTTGGGATCCACAAAAAGGTCAGGATCTCCTGTCTGTTCATAGCAAACACAAAGTTGCCCTGCCTCACCGGTTAGCAACTGCTTTAATCGGTCAAATAAAGTTCCGGTTTTTATGGCTATTTTTTGTGGCTCCGGCAAATGGGTCATACGGTGATAAGCGTCCAAAAGAGCCAGAAGTATTTTCCCCTGTGATTCGATAATGGCTAACCCTTCCCGGATTTCATCTTCCGTATAAAGTTCATACTGTTGCCCCATTTCCGATGCAAGTGTAGTAACCGGCGTAACAGCATTCCTGATTTCGTGTGCCATTACCTGTAACAGGCTTTCATAATATATCCGGTTCTCTTTATTGACCGATTCCTTTTCACTAAAAAGGATCGTAATACGATCCATCTCGCGGTATAGATCATTCAGTAACGGATCAGTAGTAACCACCGGATACCGGTTCGTAAAATCATTGTGCCGGATAGCTTCAAAAAAGAAAGCCAACTGATTGTTTGAACGGTTTATTAACCGGATTATAAACATACCTATCAACAGGATAACCACCAAACCCACAGCTGCTAACGTATAGGAAAAGCCGGTTATCAACAACCCACTCACCCAAAAGGATAAAAGCACCAGCAAGACAAGGGAACCAATGATCCGGATATAAAATAGGTTACGCATACGAGTCATAAATTATACTTCCTGATTTTATTGTAAAGAGTCTGCCGGGTAATGTCCAACTGATTGGCAGCTAAAGAAAGATTCCATTTATTTTCGATCAATACTTTCTTAATAAACTGCTTTTCCATTTCTTCCAGAGTTTCGCTTTTCTGCGGATTACAAACAGGTGTAGGTTCCTGCTTTACGTATTTGTGCTGCCGTCTTACCATCGCAGCCTGTAAGGCATCCAGCAACTTTTCGTTCTCCCAGGGTTTAACTATAAAATCCGAAGCCCCTTTTTTCAAAGCTTCCACAGCCAGATCAATTTTTGCATAAGCAGTCATCAATAGTACTTCCGGAGGTGTATCCTGTCCGAGTATACATTCCAGCCAGAACAGTCCCTCCTCTCCGGCCTGTTTACCGGTTACAAAATTCATATCCAGTAATACAATATCCGTATCTTTCGCACTCAACAGTGCCGGCAATGCGGTAGGATCAGTCAGGGTAACCACCCTTTTAAACCGGCGGGAAAGCATGAGCCGCAAACTATGAAGCAAACCGGTGTTATCATCTACTATTATAATTTTTCCCTGTATCATTGCATCTACTCTTTACTCTGTGCAAGTAACTCATTTTTTCTTATATCTGTACACCGGCCTGCCTGTATTGTCTAAATATTAGACAATATACCCGTTAATAAACATACTTTCCTGCCGGAGATAAAAAAACAATCGTTTTTTGAAATAGCTTTGAGTAAACATTTATTTTTATCCTATGGAACTGCCTGTAACACTCAAATTGGTTCTGCGGAACTGGAAAAGAAATAAAGCATTTGCAGTTATTTCTATTCTTAGCTTGGCTATTGGAATAACCTGTACCAATTTGCTGGCTGTTTTCGTAATCCACGAATACAATATAGAATCGTCTAACCCAAACCTGAACCGGATTTTTTTCTGAGCCAGGACTCACCTATGGGAACAGGAGATAAAGTGCTTTTCACACCTCTGGGTATTCCTGAAAGAATACAACAGGAATTTCCCGAAGTAGAGAGTTGGCTGCAAATCCAGACCGGTTGCTGTAAATACACAGAGTACAACAACAAAATATATACAGATGTAAATCTGCTCTGCACAACCGGAGAGTTTATAGATTTTTTTCCTTACGGGATTAAATCCGGAACTTTAGAAGAAGCATTCACCGCACCGGACAGAGTAGCGATCTCCGAATCATTCGCGCGACGGATGTTTGGCGACAAAAATCCATTGGATGAAATCATCTGTTTCTATTCTATATATGGAGAGCCAAGAAATCTGCGGATAAGTGGCGTCTTTAAAGAGCGGGAACAATCTATCCTTGCATGCGATGCCATAACCTCTTTCGAAGATTCTTACGGGGGTATCACACCGTTAAAGATGAGCGAAAAAACAGATCCGGAACACTTCCGGAACAAACTAAATGAAAGTAATATCCCTACGATTACGGGAGACCAAGGAAACTATTATATAGAGACCTTAAAGGATACTTATTTTAATACCTCTCTCCGGCAGGAGTCTTTTCAGATTTTAAAAAGCAGGGAGTTTAATCTGATACAGACCGGGTTGTTTTCTTCCATTCTGATTCTTTGTATTGCCTGTTTTAACTATATCAATCTCAACTTTTCCCGTATCCTGCAACAAATCCGGATTATTCATATACAAAAACTTATGGGAGCGGAAAATGTGACTATCCGGCAACACCTCTTTACCGATACCTGTCTTACCGTATGCATTGCATTCGTATTGTCTATCCTGTTGGTTTTCGATTTGCTACCCCTGTTCAACAGGATCACTTCGGGAAATCTTTCTGCCGGATTTTTCTTTAACAAACAGGTATTACCTTTTATTCTATTTTTTATCCTGCTGCTGGCCCTTATACCGGCCTGGTATATCAGCAGGAAATTATCCGGACTGTCGGGCAGCGATTACCGGACCTTCTTTACCGGAAAAAAGAAATACAGGATTGTTTCTATACTGGTGGTTTTTCAGTTTGCTTTTTCAATAGGGTTGATCACCGCCTTTATTACTGTTAATAAACAGGTAAAGCTGACTAAAAATAGTTCCGGCCGGTATGAAAACATAATTGGTACCGGTGATATGTTCAGCCATACGGACCTGGCACCTTTCCGGGAACAGTTAAAAAGTATACCAGGGGTTATTTCATCCAGTACAGGCTCCAGCTCTCCTCTTAACTCTCTTATTATACAACATGCCATACAACAAAATAACGGACCGGAACTGTTTTTCCCCATTCAGATGTTAACCGGTGATGAACATATATTTTCTACCATCGGACTACAACTTCTTTCCGGAACACCGGTAGAAGAAGCAGTTCAAAAATATGCCGCACCGCTATATATTAACCGGAAATACCGGGAGAAGATTGTTCCTGACGGGGAAAATCCTGTGGGCAAACCCATCAACAGGTATGAGAATTACACAGAAGCCCTGGAAGGGGAGATGATAATTGCCGGAATTGTGGAAGATTTCCACACGGGTTCATTGCAAACAGAGATCAGTCCGCTCAAACTGATTATCAGCAAAGACATTCGTAATTATATACAGATACGCATGGATACCAGAAATAAAGAAAAAACGCTGGCTGAAATAGAAAAAATATGGAACAGCCTCTATCCTGATCAATATTTTACCTACGAAGATATGGGAGCCATTTACATAAGCAGGAACCGGCGTGTGTTCGAAATCGCCAACCTTTTACTGATGTTCTCTCTCATCAGTATATTCCTGACCTGTTTCGGGCTGTTTGGTATGACGTTATATGCAACAGCGCAACGTATGAAAGAGATTGGTATCCGTAAAGTAAACGGTGCGTCTGTTTTACAAATTATGTTAGCCCTGAACAGGCCTTTTATCCGGTGGATGTTACTTGCTTTTATACTAATACTACCTGTCTGCTGGTACATATTGTCAGGGTGGCTTGAGAATTATGTATACCGTACTGATATGACTTTCGGAACAGCACTCACAGCGTTAGGAATTGTATTCTTTATTTGTACGCTAACCGTTGCCTGGCAAACTTACAAAGCAGCCCATATCAACCCGGTAAAAATTCTGAGAAACGAATAAAAAAGCATGATTTTCTTCCTTTGATATCTGCACTAAAATTGGTAACTTGCGGCAGGAAAAGGAGGTAGTCATGAAAAGATTGTTTTTGCTTCTGTTTATATGTTTTACAGGTTTGCCGGGAATGTACGCCCAGTCTTCGTTCAGGATGATTATGGGCGAAGAAGGAAAACTCTATTTTATCCCCAGGGCAAGACCTTCCGCCCAGACATTGGAAGTTCCTGAATTTTCTTTCTCCGTAGAGAATTTGTATATCCCTACGGCTATACCCCGGCCTGACTTACAGTCATTCAATCCCGCAGAAACGCAATCTTTACCGGTTACGGAACTACCGATGAATATGCAGGTATTATCTTCGGCATACAAACCCTTTTTCAACATCTATGCCACTCTTTATATACGTACCAATCCTATGGCATTCGACTATTTTGAAGGGTACGGCTATCATCTGAATCCAAATGTATCTTTCCAGGTTTCCGGATTTCAGGGTACCTGGCCGGGAAATGGAAGTTTAAATACTGTGAGCGGGAGTGTTGCCTGGCAAAATGAGAAGATTGGTTTTTGGGGAGTAGGGTTCGCCGGACGTTATGCCACTCCTTATGAAATATCTCCCGGTGTAATGGCCGGAGTACAGGGCGGTGTAAATTTTCAGGCTACCGAATGGCTGAAACTCAAAACCTGGGGTCAATATACATTTTATGATGAAAAAGGGAAAGATAATATGTTCCTCTACCTGAACCACCAAATGCCGCAAATCGCTGTAGGCGGAGCCATGGAATTTAAAGTAAATGAAAACTTCGGCTTTGGAATAGGCATACAACGCAACTATAATCCGATGCGCGGCAAATGGGAAAACAATAAAATGTTCTACCCCCACTTACCGGAATGGCAACAGAAGCATAAGTATCGGCGTAGGCCCCTAAAAGTTACACAGAATTTACTCTTTGTATACCATTTTTTTGGTCATTCCGCCATCAATAACAATATTCTGCCCGTTAATAAAGGAGTTTTCCCGGTTAGCCAAAAACAGACAGGAATTGGCTATATCTTCCGGAACACCTACCCGCCCCGAAGGATGTTGTAAATGATCGCGTAAGGAAAGTTTATCGTAATCCGTATTCTGTATCCATCCCGGACTAATACAGTTTACAGTAATATTATAATCAGAAAAAGAGATGGCCAGCGCATGCGTTAAGGATACAATCCCCCCTTTGGAAGCCGCATACCCTTCGGAACCCGATTCGCTTTGCAGGTAACGGGTAGAAGCAATGTTGATAATGCGTCCGTATCGTTTTTTACCTTCCGGTGTATTACGGAAAATAGCAAGTGCCCGGGAAGTAATAAATACCGGACGCAGATTGGTAGCCATGATCCGGTCAAAATGCAGGACATCTGTTTCCGTCAAAGGAGAGAAACCTCCGATACCTACATTATTTATAATAACATCTATATCCCCCCCATTTTTCAAACAGAAGATTCAATACGTCAGAAAGTTCGGGTTCGCTGGTAACATCTACCCTATAGAAAAGAACCTCTTCCCCTAACGACACCTGTAGTTCGCGTGCGGCTTCTTCATCCGTATCACAAAAAGCAACATTCGCCCCGGCCTTATAAAAAGCCGTTACAATACCTCTGCCAATCCCATTAGCTCCTCCGGTTACAAAAACTTTCACTCCCTGCATAATTCTAATATTTATGTAATAATAAAAACAAAACATGAATGTCTGTTCAAATATAAGCTAAAAGGCACTATTTGCCAGCGCAGATCCCCAAATTGAAAACCGGGCTTAACCAATCCGTGCATCCTTAGCGTCTGTTAGTTTAGGCACAGATTTAAATCTGCGCCAGCAAAAAGAAGCTTCCGCTTCATAGGAGGCTGGAGCCTCACTTTTAACACCGGCGTAGCGAGACGCTACGCCGAACAAAAGCGAATATTCCCCCCTTCAGGGGGTTAGGGGGGTAATCAACGGCGATAGCCGCTCAATCAACTCATCTCCTAAAGCCCGTTTTTTCTCAATATGCTCTTTGACGGCTGTTACGAACGGATTGTTTTCGAAATCCCCGCGAACACCTTCGAAATCTTTTTCTTTTTCTTCCTTCGTACCGTCCACTCCAAAACCGGTCATCGATGTTAGTGAAAACTCTTTCTTCGCATCCTGATAAAGCAACTCATCGAGTCCAATCACTGACTCCTGCCATTTCTTTACCAATGTGATGATTTGTTCCGGTGTAATGGTTTTCATATCCACTCCATAATAAGACTCTATCATTTCATAGGCCCAGGTCCATTCACGGAAATAATATTTTTCATATTCATCCTGCAGATAATCTTCGATAGCTTCCAGAGTGTCTATCGTTCCTTTTTCTATCCCGTCTAACAGAATATCCAGCGAATTACGGGAAAGAATAAGTCCGGCCAGGTCCAGCCATTCCCCTGATCCCTGTGTTTCCTGCGTAGCCAACCGTTCGCGGATATTTTCCACTGTTAGAAAAGACTCTCCCTCCAACCGCTTAATCAGTGAGTTACCCAGGAATTTATCAATCGCCATACGATACAGATTAAGGCCTTTACGCAGCGAACTACCTTTGATACGGGTATTCTGGTAATAATAAATTTCGGATGTTTCACCCACCAGAGACTGTAACTTCTCTAACACCTTTA
The DNA here is from genome assembly GCA_021203545.1 of Tannerellaceae bacterium. Classification (GTDB taxonomy): domain Bacteria; phylum Bacteroidota; class Bacteroidia; order Bacteroidales; family Tannerellaceae; genus UBA4116. Next base: position 67,821 of record JAJQAZ010000003.1, read on the forward strand.
CAGCCTTCATCATTTTCTGGATAGTGTAAGGACTCAACAGATTATAATTGATCTTATCAAGCATCACCGGGTCTACCCGCTTATCGCGCTTAGGCCACTTCTGGGCATCCCGGATAGTTCCTACACTCCGTAGATTTACCCCGGGTACCAGATAAGTTTCATCATCATTCTCTATCAAATAAGAAAACGGCAGGTCGGATGTATCGCAATGATGATGATGACGTCCCATTACCAGCGAGAAGGCACCAATACGGGAAGGCCATAGTATATAAGAGTCGCTGGTTGTCTTGGAACCTCTCTCTACAATACCCTGATGAATAGGCCCCAGTTTATACATATGGTTGCTCTGGTTCGAACCACTTCCTGCATTCAGGAACGAATACATACCGGCAATCAATAAACTGCTTTTATGCATCGAAACAGTAAATGGCCCGGCAAAGATCGCACACGCTTCACCATTCTCGAACGCACAGTTACTAAACAGCAGGGAATCGTGAGCAGAGAAGTTGTGCGTTACATGACAGGCCTGCCCGATGAAACAACGGATAATTTTAGCTGCATCCGCAACAACCGCTCCGGATGAGATGATAAAATCCTGCGCGATCACACTATCCCCGATAGATACCGGCGCTTCCCCGTTACTATTCACCGTTCCGTTTTCTAACCGGGTACTGTTTTCCACAACAGCATAATCCCCAATCTTTACGTTATGAATAGTTCCCGTGTTTACAATTGTAACATGATTGCCGATTGTTCCCGTACAGGAAGTAACCGAATCCGCATACCGGCTGATCAGTTCCCGCAAACGGTCGATCAAAACAGGACGGTGGCGGTAAAGAGCGATGATATAAGCCATCGAAGCCGATAAATGATCGTAGATAGGAACTTCGCGTCCACCTGTTTCGTTCAACACGGAAACTTCCACATTATTACCAAACGAGGTGGGTTTATCGACCATCATTACATGTACGTTCTGGATAAAGCAGCGGTCGCCGATCCGGTAATTGGCAATATAATTATGCACATCTTCAATCAGGACATTTTCGCCCAATGTACAGTTATGCAACGTAACGCGGCACAAGCCACTATGCTTTTTAATACCACCCGGAAGTTCAAACTCTTCTTCAAACGCACCTAATTCTACCCTTCCGGAGAACCGGCTGTACCATACATATTGTATATCAAATTTTTCAGGAACTAAAACTGTAGTCCAGTCTTCAGCAGAACAAAACTGCGCTTGTAATTGGAAAATCTCTTCAGATGATAGGTTTCTTCTTTTTTTCATATATGAATAGTTAATCGATGTCTCCTTCGTCGTATTGCTGGAACAGAAAGTCGTTGTAAGGGAAGCGGGTTATATGGATCTGTTTCACCCGTTCGTACAACATCTCTTTCAAAGCCTCTATATTGGTCCTTTCTTTAGCCGAGATAAAAATACAGTTATCCTGCATCCGGCTCATCCAGGTTTTCTTCCATTCTTCCAACGGAATATTTTCGCGTGTACGCGGCGTCAGGTCATCTTCATCTTTGGGTACAAATGTAAACGCGTCTACTTTGTTGAAAACCATAATCATCGGTTTTTCCGAATCATCAATCTCTGCCAGCGTTTTATTGACCACTTCTATCTGCTCTTCGAATGTAGGATGCGAAATATCTACTACATGTACCAACAGGTCCGCTTCACGTACTTCATCCAGTGTGGACTTAAACGACTCCACCAATTCGGTAGGCAATTTGCGGATAAACCCTACCGTATCGGATAACAGAAACGGAAGGTTATCTACAATCACTTTCCGTACAGTAGTATCCAGCGTGGCAAACAGTTTATTTTCGGCAAATACTTCACTCTTACTAAGCAGGTTCATCAAAGTAGATTTACCCACGTTGGTATATCCTACCAGAGCAACCCGCACCATTTTACCCCGGTTCTTGCGCTGTACGCTTTTCTGTTTATCAATAGCTACAAGATCTTCCTTCAGGTTGGCAATCTTATCCAGAACAATCCGGCGGTCGGTCTCTAACTGGGTTTCACCCGGACCACGCATCCCGATACCTCCCCGTTGCCGTTCAAGGTGAGTCCACAAACGGGTAAGGCGGGGTAACATATATTTATATTGTGCCAGTTCCACCTGCGTTTTCGCATGCGCTGTTTGCGCACGTTTGGCAAATATATCCAGGATCAGACTGGTTCGATCCAGAATTTTAACCTGCAATTCCCTCTCTATATTGCGAAGCTGTTTAGGAGAAAGTTCATCGTCAAAAACGACTAATCCGACTTCATTCTCAACAACATATTCTTTGATTTCCTGCAATTTTCCTTTTCCAACAAAGGTTACAGGATGCGGATGATCCAGTTTCTGGTAAAATTTCTTTACGGCATTTGCTCCCGCTGTATCTGCCAGAAACGCCAATTCATCCAGATATTCATTTACTTTTTGCTCATTTTGCTGTGAAGTGATCAAACCAACCAACACTGCTTTCTCCGACTGAGCCTGTGATATAACAAATTCTTTCATGCAACAAAGATATTACAATATTTTTTTCATACACACACTATCAGGCTGATTAATATAGGGGCCATAGTTTGCAATACGTATATAACCGTTTTTCTCATAAAGACGAATAGCCTCCGGTTGATTAATTCCGGTTTCAAGCACAACCGAAGTAAAACCGTTCGAAAAATGGGGATCATTACCATTAGTATGTATTAATTCCATCAGAGGACTATTTTTCACGAAGATATAGTTTATCCGGCATATATAAAAATAGCAATTCTTACGAATAAAAATTTCACTATATTTGTGGATATAGAAACAGGTGTATGAAAAAATTAGTTGTCCTTACAGGTGCCGGTATGAGTGCCGAAAGTGGAATATCTACTTTCAGGGATTCAGACGGCTTATGGGAAAAATATCGTGTGGAAGATGTTGCCACTCTGGAAGCTTTTGCCGCTAACCCGGAACTTGTACTCCGGTTTTATAATCAACGCCGGAAACAGTTACTAACCTGCCAACCCAATGACGGACACCGGGGACTGGCTGCGCTGGAAAAAGATTTCGACGTACATATTATTACCCAAAATGTAGACGACCTGCATGAACGGGCCGGAAGCACAAATGTACTGCATCTCCACGGAGAGTTAATGAAAGCATGCCCGGTAAATAACACCAGTAAATGGTATCCGGTTGATCCGGAAAATCCGGAAATAAACCCCGGTGATAAAGATGCTGACGGAAACCAGTTACGCCCCTATATTGTATGGTTTGGCGAAGCTGTTCCGATGATCGACCCGGCAATCCGGTTAGTGGAAGAGTCTGATATATTGGTGGTGATAGGAACTTCGTTAAACGTATACCCGGCGGCAGGATTACTAAACTACGCACGCAAAGGCCAACCTATTTACCTGATAGACCCCAAAGAGGTACAAACCTACCGGAAAGATATTCACTACATACAGGCAGGTGCCTCGGAAGGAGTTGCCAGACTAACGGAGCTTTTAAAAGAAAATAATTAATATGGATAAGCCGGAATAAGTTATATTTTCGAAACGACCTCCTCTATCACCCGCGGGAAATGGGCATATTCGAGCGCATGCACTTTGGTAGCCACATCTTCCGGAGTATCCTGCGGAGTAACTTCGCAGGATGCCTGAAAAATAACAGCTCCGGCATCATACTCTTCATTTACATAATGGATAGTGATGCCGGATTCTTTTTCGCCTGCAGCCACTACAGCATTATGCACATGCATTCCAAACATTCCTTTCCCTCCGTACTTTGGTAAAAGGGCAGGGTGAATATTAATGATCCGGCCGGGAAAAGCTTTCAGCAAGGCATCTGATATCTTGTTCATAAATCCGGCCAACACAATAAAATCTACCTTATATTCTGCCAGTTTATCTATAACAGGTGTTCCTGCCACAAACTCTTCACGTGTAAACACAAACGAGGGAACCCCTAAGGCATTCACCCGCTCGTGCACCTTCACTTTACGGTTATTTGATAATACAACCGCAATATTAATTGTTTCACTTGCAGTAAAATACCTGATAATATTCTCTGCATTAGTTCCCGACCCGGAAGCAAATATGGCAATGTTCTTCATCTTTTTTATCTATTTAAATGCACAATTTGATAAATTATGTGCAGTTTTTCGCATTTTTCGCTGATTAAATTTGTTTTATACAATAAAAAATTCTTTTCTTTGCACTGCAAATTTATAAAGTATATTCTATTTATTAATCTAAATTTATAAAGTTATGTCTGAAGTTGCATCTAGAGTAAAAGCTATTATCGTAGATAAACTGAGTGTAGAAGAAACTGAAGTTACTAACGAGGCCAGCTTTACTAATGATTTAGGGGCAGACTCTCTTGATACTGTAGAGTTAATTATGGTATTCGAAAAAGAATTCGGTATCTCAATTCCGGATGATCAAGCAGAAAAGATCACTACTGTAGGTGACGCTATCGCTTATATTGAAAATAACGCGAAGTAAATCCCTTTAATTAAAGGTATGGAATTAAAACGAGTTGTAGTAACAGGTCTTGGTGCTATTACTCCACTTGGTAGCACCCTTTCCGAAACATGGGAAGGGCTTATCAATGGAAAGAGTGGCGCAGGACCTATTACTCATTTTGACGCATCTAAGTTTAAAACACAGTTTGCCTGCGAAGTTAAAAACTTCGAAGCAACGCAGATTATGGACCGGAAAGAGGCCCGTAAATGTGATCGCTATGCCCTGCTGGGAATCGCTGCGGCCAAAGAGGCCATTGAAGATTCCGGCATTGAAAACAATAATATTAATAAAGATAGAGTAGGTGTGATCTTTTCTTCCGGTATCGGAGGCATAAAGACATTCGAAGATGAAGCGAGAGGCTACGATACTGAACGTGGACCGCGCTTTAACCCTTTCTTTATTCCGAAAATGATTTCGGATATTGCTGCCGGTCATATCTCAATGATGTATGGCTATAGAGGTCCGAACTTTGCGACTGTATCTGCATGTGCTTCTTCATCCAATGCGATTGGAGGCGCATTCAATTATATTCGTTTGGGTAAAGCCGACGCGATTGTTACGGGTGGCGCTGAAGCTGCTATTACAATCACAGGAGTCGGTGGTTTCAATGCGATGAATGCTTTATCCATTCGTAACGACTCTCCGGAAACAGCTTCACGTCCTTTTAGCGCAAGCCGCGACGGATTTGTAATGGGTGAAGGTGGAGCTTGTCTGGTGCTGGAAGAAATGGAGCACGCATTAGCCCGTGGAGCTAAAATTTATGCGGAAGTTGTAGGAACAGGAATGTCGGCAGATGCTTATCACCTGACGGCTTCTCATCCTGACGGCTTAGGGGCAAAACTGGTTATGCGTAATGCTTTGCAGGATGCGGAAATGAAACCGGAAGATATAGATTATATCAATGCACATGGTACTTCCACCCCTGTAGGAGACCCTTCTGAGGTAAAAGCTATCAAAGAAGTATTTGGAGACCATGCTTATAATCTGAATATCAGTTCAACCAAATCAATGACAGGACACCTGTTAGGTGCCGCCGGTGCTATAGAAACCATCGCCTGTGTCATGGCAATAAAAGAGGGAATCATTCCTCCTACTATCAACCATGAGGAAGGAGACGATGACCCGGAAATTGATTATGAGCTGAATTATACTTTTAATAAAGCGCAAAAACGCGATATCAACGCGGCACTCTCTAACACCTTCGGGTTTGGTGGACACAATGCCTGTGTAATCGTTAAAAAATTTGTGAAATAAGAAAGTGCTTACGAAGCTATATAAAAAAATGAGGCTCCTTAAACACAAAGGCAGGGAGCCTTATTCTTCTTTATATAAGTTACTTGGATATTATCCCGACAATGTACACTTATATGAACAAGCTTTTTTGCATAAATCATCTTCGGTAGAAGGGGATGACGGACGATGGCTCAATAACGAGCGTCTTGAGTTTTTAGGAGATGCTATTTTGGATGCGATCATTGCCGATACTATCTACAAACATTTCCAAAACCGCAAAGAAGGATTTCTGACCAACACACGCTCCAAGATTGTTCAGCGTGAAAATCTCAACCGTATTGCCGTACAATTGGGATTAAATAAAATGGTTCGTTATTCCGCTAAACTCAACTCGCACCATAATCATTTATACGGAAATGCACTTGAAGCACTGATCGGTGCTATTTATCTGGATCAGGGATACGAAGTATGCTACCGCTTCATTGAAGAGAAGATCATAAAAAAACACATGGATCTGGATGGTATAGCCAGGAAAGAAGTGAACTTTAAATCCGCACTGATTGAATGGAGCCAGAAAAATAAGCTGGAGATTTCATTTGACCTGATAGAGTCGTTTATTGATAACGACGGAAATCCGGTGTTCCAGACAGCCATTACATTAACAGATTTTCAAATTGGTGTAGGCATTGGCTACTCCAAAAAAGAATCTCAACAAAATGCGGCTAAAATGGCAATCAAAAAACTACGCAACGATAAAGAATTCCAGCAGATGATTGCAGAAATGAAAAAGAAAAGGCAGGAAGAACAGGAAGAGAGTTTACAGGAACAGGAAGAAGACAACACCTCTACTGCCATCGATGAAATTACGGATGCCTCCCTTGCCATTACTATAGAGGAAGAGGACTGAATAAAACTATTACCTGCCAAACGAAATACCCATCCGTTTTCCCTGGGTGATTAAATCATGATCAGAACGTACTAAGCGAAGTTTTCCGGCCACCTCGGCCAGCGGAATCGAATCTACGGTATTGTTATGCATGCAGACCATCCGGCCAAACTGTTTGTTGGCAATTAACTCCGTAGCATGTCCACCCAGGCGGGTTGCTAAATTTCTATCGAAAGGCGAAGGATTCCCTCCTCATTGAATATATCCCAAAACGGTTTCACGGGTTTCGATTCCGGTGGACTTTTCTATGGCACGGGTAATAAAATCAGCCGCACGGGATTTATCTTTCGTCAGAATGCCTTCGGCAACAACCACAATAGAGTATGCTTTGCCTTTTTTATTCCGTTCCATAATAGCTTTGCAAACCTTTTCGAGGTCATAACCCAGTTCAGGCAACAGGATTACATCCGCACCTCCGGCCATTCCCGCATACAAAGCAATCCAACCGGCATGGTGCCCCATCACCTCTACAACCATTACACGCCGGTGTGAACTGGCCGTTGAATGTAAACGGTCTATGGCTTCTGTCGCAATATTCACAGCCGTATCAAAGCCAAAAGTTATATCGGTACCCCAGATATCGTTATCAATCGTTTTAGGAACCCCAACCACATTCAAACCATACGTAGAAAGCATATGGGCAGTCTTTTGCGTACCGTTTCCTCCGATACAAACCAGACAATCCAACCCCAGTTCATCGTAATTTTGCCTGATCAGTTGCGGCTTGTCATTATCTAACGTTGATAACATTTTGCGAAAAGGCTTTTCGCGGGAAGTACCCAATATAGTACCACCCAGATTTAATATGCCGGCCAGGTTATCTTCTTCTAATACCTCTATATCTTTATTGATAAGTCCTGCAAAACCATTGCGGATGCCTATGACCTCCATCCCATAATGCATCATGGCCGTTTTGCCAACTCCACGGATTGTGGCGTTAATTCCCGGACAATCGCCTCCTGATGAAAGAATACCTATTTTCATGTAATATATCTATTTAAACAGGTAACTATGAAAACAGAAATATGTTCATTTTTATTCTTTTGAACAGCGTTTTTTCATGTTCCTGCCTCATAGGAATGTTAATTATATTCAGAACAAAGATATAAATAAAAAGAGAATGGCTACATTTGCACCCGGTTCAATTAAAAAGAGCATGGATATTTTAACAAAAATGGTTTTACCCGTATTCCGCAGACGCCAAAGAGAGATCAGGATGTTTGCGGAACGTACTGATTCTATTCAACGGGACCAGCTACATGCCCTTTTATCGACCGCACGGAGAACCGAATGGGGGATTAAATACGATTTCAGATCGATCCGTACATACGAAGAATTTGCCCAACGGGTTCCTTTACAGGATTACGATGATATAAAAGAGGATATTACCCGGATGATCAACGGAGAAAAAAATATTCTCTGGCCCGACCAGGTCAAGTGGTACGCAAAAAGCAGTGGAACGACTAACGATAAAAGCAAATTTATACCGGTAACTCCTGTTAATCTGAAAAGTTGCCATTACAAAGGAGGCTTCGACTGTGTGGCTCTTTACCTGGAAAATAATCCGGAAAGCCGTTTCTTTTCAAGAAAAGGTCTGATACTGGGAGGAAGTCATAGTCCCTCTCCGTTGAATAATAAAGCACATTGTGGAGACTTATCCGCTGTATTGCTTCAAAACCTCAATCCCTTGGTCAACCTGGTACGTGTACCGGATAAGAAAATTATCCTGATGGATGAATGGGAAAGCAAAATCAGGGCCGTGGTTGAAAACACATGGAAGGTAGATATAAACAGCCTGTCTGGTGTTCCTTCCTGGATGCTGGTTCTGATCAAGGCGGTTCTGCAGAAAGCCGGTAAAGAGTATCTGACAGATGTATGGCCCAACCTGGAAGTATTTTTTCATGGAGGAATCAGTTTTGAACCTTACCGGGATCAATACAAATCGCTTATTCCCACACACCGGATGCACTATATGGAAACATACAACGCATCCGAAGGATTTTTTGGAATACAAAGTGACCTGAATGACCCCTCTTTATTAATGATGCCTGATTACGGAGTATTCTATGAATTTATTCCGATCAACGAATTAGGAAGTTCGAACCCGACTGTTTTGCCATTGGAAGCGGTAGAGCTAAATAAGAATTACGCCATGGTAATTACTACATCCGGTGGATTATGGCGTTATCAGATAGGCGACACCGTTCGTTTTACCTCATTACATCCTCATAAGTTTATTATCTCCGGCCGTACCAAACATTATATTAATGCTTTCGGCGAGGAATTAATGGTAGATAATACAGATAAAGCCCTGCAAATGGCCTGCCGCCAAACAGGATCGAGGGTAAAAGAATATACGGCCGCTCCCCTGTTTATGCTGGAAGAAGGAAAAGGAGTACACCAATGGTTTATTGAATTTGAACAGCAACCGGAGCCGATTGAAGAATTTGCTGTTATTCTGGATAATTATTTGCAAACATTAAACTCAGACTACGAAGCCAAACGCTACAAAGACATTTCCCTGCAACCCTTACAGATCATCGTTGCTAAAGAGGGCGTTTTCTATAAATGGCTCAAACAAAAAGGAAAACTGGGCGGCCAACACAAAATACCCCGCCTGAGTAACACCCGCCAACACATCGAAGAATTACTTGCCCTGAATAATTAACTTTGAAAGTTCCCGCAACAGCTAAAACCGCTGGCAACCCGCTGGCGCAGATTTAAATCTGTGCCTAAATCAGTAGCCTGATAATAAATACGGATTGGCTAAGGCTGATTTTTTAGTCGAAGGGGATTTGCAATCCCCGCCTGCTGAGTATAAGGATTTCTAATCCGCTTTTATATACCTTACATATACCGATTCAAATAGGATCTATTAGTTTTCGGATCTGGAGATCCTAATACTCGTTTGTCGGGGATTACAAATCCCCTCTGACCAACAGGGTTTCATAACGTCGGAATTGCAAATCCCTCCGGTCCAATCGTTATGATAATTACAAAGAACAGGCAGATTAAAAGGTATAAACCAAGGACAGCCCGCCTCCGTAAGGAGTAACAGCAGGCGCAACCATCCATTTATTCTCCCTGTTTTTATTTATTTTCTTTACAACAGCATTCCGGAGAGGGAAGTAAACCAGATAGGCCAATTCGACGGAGAGTATTCCAAAACCTGCCCCCGAAATAACATCTGTCAGCCAGTGTCGATTATTATATATACGGGTAAATCCCACAAAAGCACCTACAGCATACCCCGAACAGGCAAGCCACATATTGGTATCTTTAAACTCTTTGTATGCCAGGTGCGCTCCCAAAAACACATTACTTGTATGACCGGACGGAAAAGAGTGAGGTCCGCCATCCGGACGGGGTTCATTTACCCATTTTTTCAATCCCCGTACCATACCGGCATTAAATCCTTCTGCCAGCAACAGAATAAAAAACTGGTCTGCAAAATGATGTTTCTCTTCTCCTATCAGGTCACATACAAATACCCAACCCAACATCCCCCATTCCAGGTAATCATCTATACGGATCTGTTTGTCCCGTTTGTTTCGTTTGAACAGGTGAAAATCGTTCATTCCATCAATAGCTGTACCGATTGCCCCAACCGTAATAAGAGAGGCAGGTAAGATCAATTGCCGGGGTTGGAAGGAGTATTCAATAACCGGAATCGTTCGTTGTTGCGGTAAAGGGGCCAATGTATCACCCGGCAGGTTATTTTCCTGCGCAGGAATAAGTAAAGAGTTTAAGCCCAGCATAAAGGTAAAAACAGGTAACGGTAAAAGCAAATTTTCCCCATATAAATAAGAACATTATTATTTTCTATAATCCGGTATGATAAGGTCACTTTCAACCTTTTACTTATTTAACAGAATATTTTTATCTTTGTTGTCCCAAAAGGTCCGGTGCAGGACTATAAACTCCGCAAACTTGATTATGGAACATTCGTTGAGTATTTATAATACACTGTCACGCAAAAAAGAACTATTCGTTCCGCTGCACGAACCTCATGTAGGGATGTATGTATGCGGACCAACAGTATATGGGGATGCGCACCTGGGGCATGCCCGTCCGGCCATTACTTTTGACGTGCTTTTCCGCTACCTAACCCATTTGGGATATAAAGTACGGTATGTACGCAACATTACGGATGTAGGCCATCTGGAACACGATGCGGATGCGGGAGAAGATAAGATCGCCAAGAAGGCACGTCTGGAACAACTGGAACCGATGGAAGTAGTACAATATTTTCTGAACAGGTATCATCAGGCCATGGATGCCCTGAACGTATTGTCGCCCAGCATTGAACCTCACGCTTCCGGACATATCATTGAACAGATCGAACTGGTGAAAGAGATTCTGGATAACGGATATGCGTATGAAAGTTGTGGTTCTGTTTACTTCGATGTGGAAAAATATAATAAGGACTACCGGTATGGGGTTCTTTCCGGAAGGAATATAGAAGATATGCTTAATACAACCCGTGCACTGGACGGACAGGACGAGAAACGGAATCCGGTGGATTTCGCTCTCTGGAAATGTGCACAACCCGAACATATTATGCGCTGGCCTTCGCCCTGGAGCAATGGTTTTCCCGGCTGGCACTGTGAATGTACGGCTATGGGACGAAAATATCTGGGTAAACACTTTGATATTCATGGGGGTGGTATGGACCTTATATTCCCGCATCATGAGTGTGAAATTGCACAGTCAGTTGCTTCACAGGGAGATGATATGGTACATTACTGGATGCATAATAATATGATCACGGTTAACGGACAGAAGATGGGTAAATCGTTAGGGAATTTCATCACTTTGGAAGAATTCTTTACCGGAAGCCATGAAATGCTGATACAGGCCTATTCGCCTATGACGATCCGTTTCTTTATATTACAGGCACACTACCGTAGTACGGTAGATTTCAGCAACGAAGCCCTACAAGCTTCGGAGAAAGGATTGAACCGCTTGATGGAAGCCTGGGAAAGTTTAGGAAAACTGAAAGCCGGTGAGACCTCTTCTGTGGATGTATCAGACCTCCGGAAAAAATGCCTCGAAGCAATGAACGACGACCTGAATACGCCGGTTGTTATTTCTCATCTTTTTGATGCGACCCGTGCCATCAATTCTATCAAAGACGGAAAAGCTACGATTTCGGAAAAAGATCTGAAAGAGTTACAGGAAGTATTCAACCTGATGTTGTTTGACATTCTGGGATTAAAAGACGAAGCGGTTTCCGGAGATAACAATTATGAAGCATTCAGCAAAGCGATTGATCTTCTGTTATCTATACGCCAGGAAGCAAAAGCAAATAAAGATTGGGCTACTTCCGATAAGATAAGAAACGAACTAACTGCACTGGGATTCGAGGTCAAAGATACCAAAGAAGGTGCAGAGTGGAGATTGAATAAATAAAGATATGACAATAGAGGAGTTTTTATCAGGTGACCGGTTTGCTCTTTCCGCAGGTATTGAATTGCTGGAAGTTAAAAAGGGTATGCCAAAGCACGGATGTATATAACTCCTGAACATCTGAATGGTGGTGGGGTCTGTCAGGGAGGAGCCCTTTTTACTCTGGCAGACCTGGCCTTTGCCGCAGCAACAAACAGTCATGCCCGGATGACACTTTCCATCACCTCCACTATCAATTTCTTCCGTTCGGAAAAAGTGGGCTATCTATACGCAGAAGCCCGGGAAGTATTCGACCATAAACGCCTCTCAAATTGCGAAGTCAGCATCACCAACGAAAAAGGTGATCTAATAGCCACCCTCACCGGCACAGGCTACCGGAAAGATATTGAACTACCATTTGATCCACTTGAAGAATAACCCTGGTTTGCCTTTAGTCGCCGGCAGTCGCTGGCGCAGATTTAAATCTGTGCCTAAGCTAACAGATAGCAAAGCAGTATTATAAACAGAAAGGATACATTATTTTGGATGGAGGGGACCCCGATGAACCGGGATGTTCCATTTTAAATCCCCGACTAACCAATTTGAGAATCTGTGATCCGATAAACAAATGAATACCGATTAAACCAGAACTTAGGTATCTTAAAGCGGATTATAAATCCTTATACCCGGACAGGCGGGGATTATAAATCCCCTTCGACCAAGAAATTGCAAATCTGTTTAGGCACAGATTTAAATCTGCGCCAGCGATAATAGGATATTGTGCCGAACAATTTAACTATCTATTCGGAATAACAACCCGCGAGGTAAACGGGTATTTTAAGTTAGAGGATGAGTTATAATGGACTTCTGCTGCCCCGATTTTTAGTTTAGCCCTGACTTTAACGGGGATATGATTTTCATCGTCGCCAATCCAGACTTCAGCTGCTTCTTTACTTACCTCAAAAGCATCATCATATATATCTACCCAAAAGTGACGGGTACTGTATTTCAGGTTTTCGTTTCGTTCTACAATTTCCTGTCCGGTATACCGGAAGCTAACATTTACAATATCCCTTCCTATCGCTACTTTTACCGGGAATTCATCCCCTGTTTTGATTTTATTCCAGTCGATAGAGCGCAAATACAAGGCAGCACCCATCATATCAAACACGCACCCTGTAGAAACATGTACAGTATCAAATTTAGTTCTATTTAAATCATACCGGTGTGAACGGGAAGTTGTATTCTTTCCCTGATACGAGAAAGAAATATTTTCAATTAGGTAATAATTTTTCTCGTTGGTTCGTTTAGAACTGTACAACAACTTTAAATCGGGAGAGAAATAACATTCTAAGGTATCCCGCATTTTATATACTCTTTCGGCAAAGCCGTTGGTGCGGAATGTCAGATTATAATTCCAGGCATTCTTTGATTCGAAAGAACTGTTTTTCATTTGAAAGGATGCGGTACCGGCTTTAGGCATCAACAATCCCCATTTGAAATAAATATTATAATTGATTTGCTCTCCATGATAAAATATATTTTTATCAGGAAGACATTGAGCCACACTCTTAAAACTGTTACCACACAGCAACAGTAAAATAAGGGGAGTAATCATTCCGCATAGACGGGATATACTCTTATTTGGCGAATTATATAATTTCATTTTAACGTCTGTTTCTATCTCTTTGAACCGGTTCTTTGGGTTTATTTTTTGTAACGTCCAATGGCTTCTGTTTGTCTAACGGTTCTGCATTGACCTCCCAGTTCTTTTCAACTTCCCAGTTCTGCATCACTTCTATAGGATCAGGACAGTAATATACCTCCTCCGGTTGTAGTTTCAGGTCATAATTACCCGTATCCCACTCGCCATTGCCATTCACATCGAGTATAAGCCGCGCATAATATGTATCCGGCTTCAGGTCCATAAAGAGTGCGCCACCATCCGTTACCGTAACTTTACGGACAAGGGCATCACTCTTATTCAATAGTTCTATAAAAGAGGGAATCGAGGGATCTATCCCGGACACATAGATATACAGGTGTCCGTACTCATCCCGGGTTCTAAATTTAAAATCTCCTTTATATTTATCATTCCATTTTCCATAAATACTATAGATCGTAGCCGAATCGGCCTCTAATCTATATTCTTCTCCATATCGCCAGGGTCTACGGAGGTAATAATTCAACGAATTATCCGGGTCCGGAAAGAAGTCGAAATCCACAGGAGCCCATACAGTATCTACCCTCTGCGATAAATAAAACACTTCCGGATTCAGATTCAACACCGGTTCATCAAATGTAATTGAAATTGTATCCCTAAGGTCTTTCGAACCCGTTGCTGTTGTTTTAATATCCAGAAACACAATTTCTTCCTCTTCCCCTTTCTTTGGTTTCTTTTTAGCCTGCGGACGATTACGCATAACAAGCTGTAGCGTATCAAGTTGAGGCTGTAAAAGATTCAGAGAATCGCTTTTCAGATAGTTTATCTCCAACTGTAAAGTATCCAATTGCCATACAAGGGAATCCTTTATCCAATAATTAATCGCTTTTCCCTGATCTTCCGGTTGAATAACGTACCAATCTTCACTCTCCGGAATAAAATTAAGAGGACGCGGATCGGGGAAAGTGTCTACCGGTTCATTAAAACGCAACGTGAACTTATTCTCAACAGTCCGCTCCGGGCGGGTCATATATTGTCTGAAAAAATCTTCCTTAAACAAACGCAATTGAATATTGTCCGGCAGGTATTTTGTATATTCCCGGATATAAACCGTATCAATCGTAAGCGAATCCGCCCAAATGGTATCCTGACGGGTAGCAAGTTCCACAATAGGAACAACCAGCGAATCCAGGAAAGCAATATCTTCACCCGGCTGATCGAACATATAATCCCGGTTCAGGTCGTTCAAGGCATACAAACGGTACGTACCGGGGGCAATGTTACGGATTGTAAACCGGCCCCGTTCATTGGTACGGGAAGTACGTAAAAAAGGTTCGGTACGGAAAGCCGAATCTTCCAGATTAACATACAGACCAATGGTAATTCCAGACATAGGTTCCAGATCGCGGGCGTTTAACAAAATACCCGAGACTTCTAAGGAATCAATTACATCGCCGGTAGAGAATGCAAAAGAGAAATTCTCCAATACATTTTTCTCATTATTATCTGCAATGGAATTGGTAAAGTCTATGGTATAGGTTGTATTTTCCTTCAATGTATCTTTTAGTTCAACGATTGCTTTACGGTTTATTGCTTTAATAACCGGAAGATTACGTTGCGGAGGAGTAATGATCACATTCTCCATAGGATTCTCAATCTGGATCAATTCATCAAAAACAATCTCAATCCTCTTTCCTGTAAAATTGGTTTGATTGGGAGCAGGATTACTGCTGACTACCCGGGGAGGATCATCATCATAAGGGCCTCCTGTAGGCGAAGCCATATTCGCACAGGAATAAATCAGCATGATAATAAATATTACCAGCACCCCTAACATACCATTTTTCAACCCCTTATAATCCATCCGGTTTCTAAATTTTAAATAACACATTTATGTAGGAATGGTTCGGGGATTCAATTAACAGAACTTTAAAGAATTCTATCGCTTTTATCCACTAAACCGGAACAAAAATAGAGAATTTCCGGGGATTAAGTTAAAATTCGCCGCTCTGTTTTATATTAATCACATTTTATTAAATTACTTAACTGATTCAGAGAGGTGTACTTCTCTTCAATAAACGGAAATCTATCTGACAGAAAAGGCACTTCTTTTTCTCGCAATATTCTCTTTTTAACTGAATCAATCCCTGACTATCAGCTGCATGACGGGGTATAAGTCCGGCATTTGTAAAGGTAGTAACAATATGGTTTTTCTCTGCGGGTAGCATTTCCAATAAACGGATGGCCCGTTCGTTATACTCCGGCTGCCGGGTATGGCTTCCATAAGCAAACAGAATAGGAACAACGGTATTGATCAGGATCAAACGAATCGCATCCTCTCCTAATATCTTTACTTTTTTTACTGATGTGCTGGCAAAATGATAATGCGTTTCCCAATAAATGGAAGGAGGTATACGAAAATATTTCTTCAGCTGATCTGCATCAGGTGTATTCAGAATTACAGAAAAGAGCGTATCATGCTGTGTCAGAATAGCAGCCAGCTGAGCCAGTTTCACATGAGGGAAGTTTCCCGGCCGGGTACGGAAAGCCCGGAAAAAATAATTCCCATTGGCTTTCAATCCGAATTTATGCTTCAGGAATTGATATTCTTTCTGCAACAAACGATAATACTCCCCATCATGTTCTTCCTCCAAAAGTCCGGCCTGACCCAGTAACATCGATTCGACCTGCGAACTACTCCCCCGCTGTTTTAATAAAAAACGGTAAGGAAGATGACGGGCCAACCATTCGAAGGCATCACTATTGATCCCAAATCCGAAATTACGGGTAAGGGTAATATAAAAGACTTCATTCCAATCCTCCTGATACTGGTCAAGCAAACATAGTACATCACCCGTCTTTCTTTCCAACCGCTCATTTACCAACGCATCCAGCCACAGGGATTGAAAAATGGGATCGATCTCCCTGAGTCCCGGCAAACAGGGAATTTGTACATCCCGCCCGAGCAACCATTCGATATTCCGGGAAATATGTTCCGGCACCGGAAGTATAAGATGAGGAATAAACAAACCATTCATCCGGTAAACCGGCCTGTCGTATTCGGCAACTACATGTAAAATTACATTATTATAATTTTTATCCTGATGATGTCCGTGCTGATACCAGGCAGAAGATTGGGTATGAATCTCTACATTTCCCACCCATGTAGTATCACCGATTAAAACTTTTGCATTCAGGAAATCAGGCCCCGCATCCTGATTATGAATTCCGGGATCCAACACAATCACAGGTAAAAGCTCCGTAGTATAAAGATCTACTCCGGCGTAAAGTTTGTATTTCCATACATAATGTAACAGGCGTTCCATCTTTTCACAGTTTAGATTATACCACAAATCTAATTGATTTTCTGTATATTTGTGCCTTTACAATTCAAAAGTTATAAATAAACATCACTATTTTATAAATAAAGTATGAAAATTGCACTCATAGGCTATGGCAAAATGGGTAAAACGATTGAACAAATCGCCCTTAACAGAGGACATCAGATTGTTGCCATTATCGACATAAACAACACAGCAGATTTTGATTCGGAAGCATTTAAATCGGCGGATGTAGCCATCGAATTTACGACTCCGGATACGGCATTTGATAATTATATGAAATGTTTTGCGGCAAATGTGCCTGTAGTGTCCGGTACAACTGGCTGGCTGGATAAAATAGAAGTAATCAAAGAACAATGTGCCTCTGGAGGACAAACATTTTTCTATGCCTCAAATTTCAGTATCGGAGTAAATATTTTCTTTGCTTTGAATAAATATCTGGCCCGTATCATGAACAATTTTCCTGCCTATGATGTAAGTATGACGGAAACTCATCATATTCATAAACTGGATGCTCCAAGTGGTACGGCAATTACCCTGGCTGAAGGTATCCTGGAAAATGTAGAGCGGAAAAACAACTGGAAGCTGGATAAAGGAGATTCCCCCACCGATGTAGTGATTAAGGCGATACGGGAAGGAGAAGTTCCGGGTATCCATGAAGTACGATACAATTCGGAAGTAGATTATATCAGTATTAAGCACGATGCCAAAAGCCGTTCCGGTTTTGCATTGGGTGCTGTTGTTGCTGCTGAATTTACTGCAACGAAAAAAGGATTTCTGGGTATGGAAGATATGTTTCAATTCTAATCAGGTATGGATTTAAAAAGTCGATTTCAAAAAGTAACGAAAAAGCAGTGGATTAAATTCGGAATCGCTGCCGTACTGTATCTTTTGTTTACAATCTGGATGCAAAACGGATGGCTGTTATTGGGATTGTTAGTAATAGCCGATATTTTCCTGACTAAGTTTATTCCCTGGGGAGCCTGGAAAAAATCGCAGAACCCATCAGTTCGTACAGCCATGGAATGGATTGATGATATTTTATTCGCATTGGTAGCGGTTTATCTTATCAACATATTCATTTTTCAGAATTACCAGATACCCAGTTCATCCCTGGAAAAGTCGTTGCTTACCGGCGACTTTTTATTTGTAAGCAAACTAAGTTACGGTCCCCGTGTACCCAATACTCCGTTATCTTTCCCACTGGTTCAAAACACCTTACCCCTATTAAATACCAAATCCTATCTGGAGTGGCCTCATTGGGATTACAAAAGGGTAAAAGGATTTGGAAAAGTACAAAGAGAAGATATTATTGTGTTTAACTTTCCGGCTGGTGATACAATTGCGCTGAAAGTTCAGAACCCCGATTACTATGTACTAAAAGAAACGGAAGGGATAACCGCTTTAAAACTCAACAAAGCACAGTATGGAGATATTATCTACCGTCCGGTGGATAAAAGAGAAAATTATGTAAAACGTTGCATCGGTATGCCCGGAGATATACTTAAAATAGTAGACAATCAGGTTTATATTGATGATGTTCCGTTAGAAAACCCCCGTTACCTGCAATTTAACTATTTTGTAGAGACAGACGGGGCTCTGACCGAAGATCAGTTCCGCCTGATGAAAATCAGCAAAGAAGACCGGGTATTGGCATCCCGCATACCTTACTATGTACAGTATTTTCCCTATATGGGATTCGAACCCAATAATTCAGGACAATATAATCTGATTTATCAACTTCCGCTCACACAGGAAGCTTACGAGATCATGCAAAATCTCTCAATTGTTAAGAAAATAGTTCGTGAACCTGATTTTATGGGGGGAAATATATATTATCCGGTTGATGCTGATTTGGGTTGGACCCGGGATAATTTTGGTCCTCTATGGATACCGGCTAAGGGAGCTACAATTGAGTTGACAGCAGAAAATCTGGCTCTATACCACCGGTGTATCCGTAACTATGAAAACAACACATTAGAGATAAAAGATAATCAGGTCCTGATCAATAATGAACCGGCAACAACGTATACGTTTAAATACGATTACTATTTTATGATGGGTGATAACCGTCATAAAAGTTCGGATAGCCGTACATGGGGATTTGTACCGGAAGACCATATTGTTGGAAAACCCATTATGGTTTGGCTGTCGTTAGACAAAGACCGGGGCTGGTTTGACGGAAAAATACGGTGGAATCGTTTGTTCCGGTTCGTCCATTCGGAAACACCTCCGGCTCCCTGATCTGATATAACATTATAAGATGTGGAGAAAAAAGAGAAAAATAAAAAAAGACAGTCCCGGATATTCTCTGTTTTACTGGGGATAGGCATTGTTACTCTCTTTTTTCTGGTCCGCTGTTTTGCTGTTCAGTCTTTCAGAGTTTCTACCTCCTTTATGCAGGACGAATTACAACCGGGCGATTTTGTATTGGTAAATAAATTACCTGTCAAAGATAACCCCGGCCGGAACAGGATTATATTGTTATACAGATCTTTTTATTACGACAAAAAGCCGTCCTTTTTTGTGAGCCGTTGTATGGGTATGCCCGGCGATACAGTAGAAGTTACAGGCAAAGGGTATATCATAAACAGTCAATTAATTTCTCCTTCTCCAAACGCTCTTTTTGAATATAGGATCGAAAAGACAATTACCGGCAAATTCACCGGTATTACCCAAAAGCTGGATTTACCCTACAGAAGCAGGGAGATAAGAGATAATGACGATCTATATACTACCCTTACTATTTTTGAGGAATACCAGATCCGGGAAGAATTAACAGAAACAGAAAACAATCTTTTTACCAGTATTGTACCGGAAACGTACAAAATCATTATTCCCGCTAAAAATATGCCTTACCGGGTAGACTCCTTAACTATTCCGCTGATACAGTTTGCGATTAACAGGGAATCGAACCGGAAAGCACTATTCCGGGATGGGAAACTATTTATTGACGGGAAAGAAAGTAATTTCTTCACATTCAAAGAGGATTATTACTGGGTATTATCCGATAATAGTATTCATGCTATCGACTCCCGCCATCTGGGTATTATTCCACGGGATCATATAGTGGGAAACATCTGGTTCCGGTGGTACAGTAAAAACAAAAAACAACGGTTTAAATTTATCTGAAAATGTCTGCAATCTATCTCTCTACTGCTTATCTGGCACCTATACATTATTATAGTAAACTATACCATTATCCGGTGGTTTATATAGAGCAGTGGGAAAACTACACTAAACAGACCTACCGTAACCGCTGTACAATTGCCGGGGCAAATGGTCCGTTATCTCTTTCTGTTCCTATTATTAAACCGGAAACGGCTAAAGGCCTTACAAAAGATATCCGTATATCAGACCATGGTAACTGGCGGCATTTACACTGGAATGCACTGGTATCGGCTTACCGGATGAGCCCTTTTTTCGAATATTATGCAGATGATTTCGCCCCTTTCTACCATGAAAAACAATTCGACTTCCTGATTGACTTCAATAACGCTTTGCAGGAATTAATTTGCAGATTGTTAGATCTGGAACCAGAAATCCGGTATACGGAAACTTATCAAACGGAGGTCGAAACAGATTTCAGAGAAGCGATCCGGCCCAAACATGCCCCGGAAGATCCGGCATTCCACCTCCGGCCTTATTATCAGGTATTTCAAAAGAAAAACGGATTCCTGCCTGATCTAAGTATTGTAGACCTGCTTTTCAATATGGGACCGGAAGGATTATTGATTCTAAAAGAATCTAAAAATATTTCCGGTTAAGCATTGTTTTCTTTTTCTTTGCACCCCGGTTACCAGTAATGATTTTAATGAAAAGATTTTCCCCTCTGTTATTATTTATCTGTTTTATCAGTCAGGCACAACTATCTTCCTTACCGTTAGATGTACAGTTGAGTGGCCGTCTGTTTGTAGACGGCAGTTTCTTTGTAAACTCACCGGAACCACTTAACTCCGGTGCTCATATTCCTGATTTACGGTTAGGTGCAAAAGTCAACATCGGCGAATCATGGTACGGCAGGATGGATATCGGATTGGATCATAACCAGGTAACACTCCGCGACGTCTACATACAATACCGGCAGGATAATAATTATTACCGCGTGGGGCATATGCTTAGTACCTACAGTATCGACCAGATAATCAGTACCAACGACTTTGTGTTTAACACACCTGCCAATGCCGGGAGAACTTTTTATACCGGACGCCATATAGGGATCACCTTTACCCGGAACATTCCGGCATGGCACTTCTCGCTGGGTGCATTTATGGGAGATAAATTGCTTTCATCAGATGAAAACCAATCCGGCGTTAATTTTTCCGGACGTGCCGTATGGCGTCGTTCTCCGGAAAAAAGCCATTTATTTCATATAGGCACAGGAGCTGTTTACCGGATACCTGATAAAGATCTGTTAACAGGTAAAAGGCCACTTTCTCTGGCCAGCCGCGGCGTTACGGGAATGAATATCCCTTACTTGCTGGATATGCCTGTAGAGGATGTAAAATACCAGCTACACCACAATCTGGAAGGCTTAGTGTTCCACAACAAATGGTTCGTGCAAACAGAATTTCTACAAACCTACATCCGGCCAAAACAAGCCAACTATTATGCGTGGGGATATTACCTGCAGGCAGGGTTTCTTATCAAAGGGAACCGCTATAGTTATGATGCACTCGAAGCCGTTCCGATGATGCCGGAAGAACCCCGCTCCCTTTTAGTAACCTGCCGTTTTAATATTACCAACCTCAACGATACGGAACATGGATATTATGGAGGGAAACAACAGGATTTTTCCGTCGGATTAAATTATTATTTCAACCAGTATATTTCCTCCCGGCTGAATTATAACTTTATGCATACAGACCAGTATGCCGCATTGGGGAAAACAAATATCCATTTAATACAGGTACGCCTCCAGGTAAAATTCTAACTTTTTCCCTATTTGCCATAAAATCAATAAATACTGACTGATTCTTTAAAGAGAACAAAAATTTAATTGATGATCTTTGGGTTCATTAATTAAGTTTCACTACTCAATTCAGATATCATGAAAACGCGCATTTACACATTCTCAATTCTTTTCACCGTTATTATTTTATCGCACCTCAACGCACAATCTTTAGCAGGTTCCGGTACATCTAATTACATGAACAATCGTTATCCGCTAATCACAAAACCGTATATGGAATTGCCCATCGGAACGATTCAACCCGAAGGGTGGCTTGAAGAACAACTGAACCGGATGGTGACTGGTATGACCGGCAATCTGGATATTATCTACGATAAAGTAATGGGACCACGGAATGGTTGGCTTGGCGGCGACGGGGATGTGTGGGAACGGGGTCCTTACTGGATCGACGGATTATTGCCGTTGGCTTATATCCTGAACGACCAGAAACTGAAAGATAAAGTACAGCCGTGGATTGAATGGACACTGGCCTCGCAAAAACCAAACGGATATTTCGGACCGGATACTGACCGTCCTTATGAACCCGGGCTTCAACGGGATAATGCCCATGACTGGTGGCCCAAAATGGTAATGCTCAAAGTCATGCAACAATATTATTCGGCTACACAGGATGAAAGAGTAATTCCGTTCCTGACTAATTATTTCCGGTACCAGTTAAATGAACTCCCCAAAACACCTCTGGGTAACTGGACATTCTGGGGTGAGCAACGCGGTGGTGATAATCTCCAGGTGGTATACTGGTTATACAACATTACCGGAGATAAATTCTTACTCGAACTGGGAGAATTAATTCACCAACAAACATTAGACTGGACTAACATATTTTTGACAGGCGACCATTTATACCGTCAGAACAGCCTGCATTGTGTAAATCTGGCACAAGGCTTTAAAGAACCCATCATCTGGTATCAGGCCAGTAAGGACCGGAAACAGATTGATGCGGTTAAAAATGCCTGCCAAACCATTCGCACAACAATCGGTTTCCCTATTGGACTCTGGGCAGGCGACGAATTATTACGGTACGGCAACCCCGTACAGGGATCAGAACTATGTACTGCCGTAGAGATGATGTTCTCGCTGGAAAAAATGCTCGAAATCACAGGAGATGTACAATGGGCAGACCAATTGGAACGGATTACCTACAACGCTTTACCTACACAGATCAAAGACGATTTCTCTGCCCGCCAGTATTATCAGCAAGTAAATCAGATTGCGATAACCCGTGAAGCGCGTTATTTTGTATCTCCCCACGATGATACCGATAACCTGTTTGGAGAGTTAAGCGGTTATCCCTGTTGTACCTCCAACTTACACCAGGGTTGGCCTAAGTTTACACAACATTTATGGTTCGCAACAGCCGATAACGGACTTGCCTCGCTTGTATTCGCTCCTTCCTCCGTAAAAGCAAAAGTCGGAAATGGGGTGGAAGTAGAAGTCAAAGAAGAAACATTCTATCCTTTCGATGAAAACATTCAATATACTTTCCGGTTTACCGACAAAAAGACAAAAGCAGCCTATTTCCCGTTCCATATAAGAATACCGGAATGGAGCCGGAACGCAATTCTTAAAATAAACGGAAAAGAAGCCGGTATGGATACTCCTTCCGGAGAGATCGTTCGTATCTCCCGGGAATGGAAAAACGGCGATACAGTAACCCTCGAACTCCCTATGGAAGTAGATGTAACTTACTGGTACGACGGAGCGGCGGTTATAGAAAGAGGCCCGTTGGTATACGGATTAAAAATGAACGAGATCTGGGAACAAAAAACAGATGAAAGACAAAACCGGGGACATTACGGAGAGACCTACTATGAAGTAACATCTGACTCTCCGTGGAATTATTGCCTGCGTTGGGACAACATACGGAAAGAAAACCTGAAAGAAAATTTCGTTGTTGAGAAATCATCCCAACAGTCCATCTATCCCTGGACACAGGAAAATGCGCCGGTAGTAATCTGGACAAAGGCAAACATCCTTCCGGAATGGACTCCATACCGTGGTTCAACAGGCCCTATATCCTACTTCATCCAGGCCAGCGAACCTTTGGGAGAAGAAACAACAATCGAACTGATCCCATACGGATGCACCACTTTGCGCATCACGGAATTTCCGATCCGGTAAGAATGGAGAACTAAAATAAAAAAGATACCTTTACGGGGCAAAATGAATTTAAGTATGAATATCGTTCGGCCCCGTATTCCTTCCGTCCTGCCGGAACATCCGGATCTCAATCAACAGATTGAGGAGTATGTGTACGAAATAGAAGAATATACATTCAGGCAACAAACAATTACCGGACTGCAGAAAAGCCAACTACATATTAGTTCGTGTAGTTTCTATAAATGCAATCTTTCCGGAGGTAAACTCCCGGAAGGAAGATATTGTGATATCATTTTCCAAAATTGTGACCTGTCTAACACAGATTTTACAGGCACCTCTTTCAGCAGAGTAGAATTTATCGACTGCAAATTAACAGGAAGCAAACTAATGAATGGCCGGTTCAATCATGTATTATGGAAAAATTGCCAGGCTAAATATACAATCTTCTCTCAATCTACCTTTGATAAATGCGGTTTTACAACATGAGATTTACAAGGCAGTATGATAGACGAATGTAAATGCGAAAGAACAATATTCGAAGAAAGCAACCTCCGGGAAACCGAACTGTACAATACATACCTCAAAAACATAGATCTCACCTCCTGTACCATTGAAGGCGTAAAAATAAACATCCCCGAGTTAAAAGGCGCCATCGTCACCTCCTCACAAGCCATAGCCCTAACCCATTTACTGGGCCTCACTATCAAATACTAAAGGCAGATTTAATCCCGCACCTGATGCGTGATTGCCCACATACAGGCGGTAATCCAGTGCACCCCCCACCTTTTGGTCGAAGGGGATTTGCAATCCCCGCTTGTGGAGTATAAGGATTTGTAATCCGCTTAAAAATACCAAACTCTCTATTTTATCGGTATTTATTTGTTTTTCGGATCACAGATCCTCATACTCGTTAGTCGGGGATTACAAATCCCCTCATACCAAAGACTTAGAAGCACAGAATTTAACAGCCCTGCGCCTTCGCGGGAAAGAAATTTTCTTTAATTGACGGCGGTGGCATATCCGTATTCTTTTTCTATTCTATTCATCTGTTTCAATCTAATAAGTTAAATAATTGAAAAACGAAAGTATTATGTATTGCATAGTACATAGGCATTACATATATTTGTGGTATAAAACAGTAAAAGATGAATGCAGAGAATGTAAAATCACAAATGAGGAAAGGTATTCTGGAATATTGTATCCTGTTAATTCTGAAAGAAGAGCAGGCATATACATCAGATATCATCCGAAAACTACACGAAGCGAAGCTGATTGTTGTAGAAGGTACTTTATACCCTCTTCTGACGCGGTTGAAAAATAGTGGCTTATTAAGCTACAACTGGATTGAATCCACTCAGGGACCTCCCCGTAAATATTACCAACTCACAGAAGAAGGAATGAAATTTCTGGTAGAACTCGAAAATTCATGGGAAGAATTAAACAATACTATTCAGCACATTCGAAATAATTAAAAGCACCATACAATGAAAAAGACATTGACAGTAAACCTGGGAGGCAGAGTGTTTCATATCGATGAAGATGCCTATCTTTTGTTAGATAAATATCTAACGAATCTGCATATACACTTTAGGAAAGAAGAAGGATCTGAAGAAATTCTGGAAGATTTTGAAAGTCGCATTTCCGAATTATTCAGTGAATATATAAAACTGGGATACGATGTCATTCCACTTGCCCGGGTAGAAGAAGTAATCCGGCAAATGGGACGTCCGGAGGAAATATTTGGCGAAGATTATATTCCGGAAGAGGATCAGAAAGAGGAAGAAAAGAAGAAAAAAAGTACCACCGAACGGATCAAAGAAACAGTCAGCCGCCGCCTCTACCGTAATCCGGACGACAAAGTACTGGGCGGGGTAGCCAGTGGAGTTGCAGCCTATATGGGATGGGATCCGGCGATAGTACGATTAGTCTGGTTTTTACTCGTCTTTGTATATGGTGTGGCAGTTCCGATATACTTTGTTCTCTGGATAGTTGTTCCTATGGCGCAGACGGCAACAGAAAAACTACAGATGCGGGGAGAAAGTATTACAGTAGAAAACATCGGTAAAACAGTAACCGACGGATTCGATAAAGCATCCAACAATTTCAACGAATACATTACAAATGGAGAGACAAAATCTGTTTTTAGTAAAATGGCAGACTTCTTTGTAGAAGTAATCGGAATACTGGTAAAATTTGTATTTGTATGTTTTTCAATTATCTTCCTCCCTGTTATGCTCCTCCTTTTATTCATTTTCGTAATGGTATTCGGATCATTAATGGTGGGTGGAACCGGACTCCTCATGCGTGTAATTCCAAATATGGACTGGAGTTATTTCTCCGGTTATCCAGACGGGTCTTTATTAGTATTCTCTTTTTGTTCCATACTTGTATTAGGCATACCGTTAGTTTCCGGGATATATGCTATAATAAGTTACTTCTTCAAATTCAAACCGGTAAAAAGTGGGGTAAAATGGACCTTACTTATTATCTGGGTAATTGCATTGTTTATTACTATGTACGTAGGAACTTTCCTGAATACAGGAGACTGGTGGGAAATGTTACATAGGTGGGATATAGATTATTAAAAATATTTCGTTTCTATAATTTCATATGTGTGTTTAAAAAAAGAAGGCCGCTCAGTCTCAGAGGGGCCTTTCTTCTAAGGTTAACAATTTATGAGTAAAAACCACTAATGAATCATAAATAAAATGTCATTAATACATTTTAAAATAACATTATGTATTTAATAACGAGACAAATATAGACATTATTTTATTATTACTAAAGAATTCCTTACGAATTAAACTCTTTTCTGATTTCCATAGCAATTTTTGCCATTTCCTCCTTATCAGGTGTTAACTTAGGTTTTCCAAAGTAAATATCTGATTCTACGTTAATTGGAACCAGATGGATATGGGCGTGAGGAACTTCAAGCCCAATTACAGTCAATCCCACTCTTTTGCAATCCAATGCCTTTTTTTGAGCAGCAGCTATCCGTTTGGCAAAAACGATCATTCTTGCCAACAGATCATCTTCCAGATCAAAAATATAATCTATCTCTACTTTCGGAACTACTAAGGTATGTCCCGGAGCCAGGGGATTGATATCCAGGAAAGCAAAAAACTCTTCGTTTTCCGCAATCTGATAGCAGGGAATCTCGCCGGCTATTATTCTGCTAAAAATGGTAGCCATCTTTGTTATAGTGATATTTCCAGTATCTCAAAACTCATGATTCCGGAAGGAACCTGAATCTCTACCACATCTCCCACTTTCTTACCCATCAGCCCTTTGGCAATAGGTGTACTTACCGATATCTTTCCTTCTTTCAGATTAGCTTCCGAATCCGAAACCAACGTATAAGTCATGACAGCATTATTGCTTGTATTTTTAATTTTTACTTTATTCAATATCTGAACCACATCAGTCGTAACACGTGACTCATCTATCAAACGGGCATTAGAGATCAGGCCTTTCAGTTGAGCCAGTTTGGCCTCCATAATTCCCTGTGCTTCTTTTGCAGCATTATATTCTGCATTTTCAGACAAATCACCTTTGTCTCTTGCTTCAGCAATTTGTGCAGAGATTTCCGGACGTTTAACGGTTTCAAGATAATTTATCTCCGCTAAAATTTTGTTATAACCGTCTTCAGTCATATAACTTACAGCCATACTAAATCCTCCTGTTATTTAATATATTTAAATTATGAATTACACAATAAAAAAAGAATCCCGACCATATACTGGCCGGAACCCTATGCTTCCTATTATTAAAACAACGCAAAGCTATACTTTTCACTTCTCAAAAACAAATTTTAAGAAATGCTTTATAACATGCTTGTTTATATATATTCGTACGTTTGTAGTTATAAAGCAGCCGCTATGTCTGCCTCTAAATTCTGAATATCGTCTACCCGTTTCACCAGATTTCCTTTCTTATCCAAAATGAATAAAGCCGGAAGCTGACGCACGTTGTACAAACCTGCGATCTGCGAATAAACAGACTGCGGGTCTCTTACACAAATCCAGGGAAGATTAGTCGCAGCATTGCGCCAAAAATGAGCATCTGTATCCAAAGAAATCTGATAGATTATTAATCCTTTATTCTGATATTTAAGATAAAGCTCTCCTAATGTCATATTCAGGGCCGGAGACCATTCTGTCATAAAAGCAGTAAAGTTGATCAGTACCGTATGGTTGGCTGCCACTGAAGAAAGTTTAACAATTTGTCCCTGCGAATCCGGCAACTCGATATCAAGAAAATTCACTTCCTGAATATTAATTTCATCCAGATCAACCGCACGCTGTCCGCGGATTACTTTCAGAGATTGTAAGGCCAGATTTTTCAGATGTTTGGACCGGGCACTTTCCGGAAAATAATGGTCATAACTGGTAGCAACCGCTCCATATGCCCTGGAATCGTCCTTATCATACAGATCAAAAAACAACAATCCGTCTATCTGCTGGAAAAGTGCATAATAAGCAGCTGTCGACATCGGAGCGCCATAAATATACTGAAGAGCAACTTCCTTATAAGCGTCTGACACCTCAATCATCGTATGCTGGAAAGTTGTATCTGCCACAATACCGGCCTCATAATCTTTACGCAAACGGCCTATTGCCTGATTCGCATCCAGTTGCGCAAGCGTAATCCGTTTAATGGCCTTTGCATTTTCCGAACCCGAAACGGTATAAGAGGTCGCAAACGTACCGGCATCCGCTTCGAATGTCAACACCTCTGTCGAATCAACCGCAAAGTTGATCAATTGATTATTCAATCTGAATCTATAAAATTCAGGATATTCGGGGCGGGGCTGTGTAAACTTAAATTTCCCTCCGGAATTCAGTTTTACAGAGTCCAGAGTCTGAACAGAAGAAATTCCTACATTCTCGAAATACATCATTTGCCCGTCAGCACCTGATACAACCCCTTTCACTGTAAATTCAGCATTTCTTCCACAACCGGTTAACAAGGCAGCAGCAACACAAAAAGCCAATAGTAAGGGCGGAAATATTTTTTTCATTTCTAATAACGCTTCTGGATATTATTAATCTGATGCAAATATACATTAATTTACAATTCAAAGGTACAACTTACAGGAATCTTACTTCTCTTTTTTAAAAAAAGTACTAAGAATTAATCATTTATTTTTGTTTTACCTCTATTTTATCATTCAAACTTTCATTACCTTTGCACCGATTTTATAGATAAAAATTGACGAAAAAAGAAGTTTATGATTAATCCAATTATCAAGACGATTGATTTAGGTGATGGAAGAACAATCACCATTGAGACCGGGAAATTGGCAAAACAGGCGGATGGTTCGGTAACTGTTCGTATGGGTAACACAGTGTTACTCGCTACTGTTTGTGCCGCTAAAGATGCAAATCCCGGTGTGGATTTTATGCCGCTGCAAGTTGAATACAAAGAGAAATTTTCTGCACTGGGCCGTTTCCCTGGTGGATTTACAAAAAGAGAAGGAAGAGCATCCGATTACGAAATTCTTACCTGCCGTTTGGTAGACCGCGCTCTTCGTCCATTATTTCCGGATGATTATCATGCTGAAGTTTTCGTAAACATCATATTATTTTCTGCAGACGGTGAAGATATGCCCGATGCTCTGGCCGGACTGGCGGCATCAGCTGCAATCGCTGTTTCTGATATTCCTTTCAACGGGCCTATTTCAGAAGTTCGTGTTGCACGCATTAACGGCGAATTTATTATAAACCCAACCTTCTCACAATTAGAACAGGCCGATATGGATATCATGGTAGGAGCTACTATGGATAACATTATGATGGTAGAAGGTGAGATGAAAGAGGTACAGGAAGCCGAAATGCTGGAAGCGATCAAAGTGGCTCATGAAGCAATCAAGGTACAGTGCCAGGCTCAGATCGAACTGACCGAAGCTTGTGGCAAAACTGTAAAACGTGAATATTGCCATGAAGTGAACGATGAAGAATTACGCAAAGACGTTCACGACAAATGTTATGATAAAGTATATGCAGTAGCTACTTCAGGTTCGGGTAAACACGAACGTTCAGATGCATTTGCTGCAATCAAAGAAGAATATAAAGCCAATTTCACAGAAGAAGAATTGGCAGAAAAGGCCGAATTGATCGGACGTTATTACCACGATGTAGAGAAAGAAGCGATGCGCCGTGCTATTCTGGATGAAGGCAAACGCATGGATGGACGTAAAACTACAGAAATCCGCCCGATCTGGTCGGAAGTAGACTGTCTGCCCGGCCCACACGGATCAGCGATCTTCACACGTGGCGAAACGCAATCATTAACTACCGTTACATTGGGTACCAAATCTGATGAAAAAATGGTAGACGATGTATTGAATCATGGAAAAGAACGATTCCTTCTACATTATAATTTCCCTCCTTTCTCAACCGGCGAAGCACGTCCGCAAAGAGGTGTAGGCCGCCGCGAAATCGGACACGGAAACCTGGCACACCGGGCATTAAAAGGAATGATTCCACAGGATTATCCCTATGTCGTTCGTGTCATCTCTGATATCCTCGAATCGAACGGTTCTTCATCCATGGCTACAGTATGTGCCGGAACACTTGCGCTGTTGGATGCAGGGGTTAAAATGGAAAAGCCGGTATCAGGTATCGCTATGGGATTGATCTCGGAAAACAAAGGACAGAAGTACGCTATCCTTTCTGATATTCTGGGAGACGAAGACCACCTGGGAGATATGGACTTCAAAGTAACCGGAACAAAAGATGGTATCACTGCTACCCAGATGGATATCAAAGTAGACGGTTTATCATACGAAATCCTTGAAAACGCATTGGCACAGGCTCGTGACGGACGTATGCACATCCTCGGTAAAATCACCGAAACAATGGCAGAACCCCGTGCAGACCTCAAACCACATGCTCCACGTATCGAAACCCTGATCATTGGTAAAGAATTCATCGGTGCAGTCATAGGCCCGGGTGGAAAAATCATTCAGGGAATCCAGGAAAAAACAGGTGCTACTATCACAATCGAAGAAGTAGATGGCGAAGGCCGCATCGAAGTTTCCGGAACCAACAAAGCATCTATTGATGCGGCTCTGAAATCAATCAGAGGTATCGTTGCCGTACCTGAAATCGGCGAAGTATACGAAGGTAAAATCTCATCTATCATGCCTTACGGTGCTTTTGTTGAATTCATGCCCGGCAAAGACGGATTATTACACATCTCGGAAATCGACTGGCAACGCCTGGAAACAGTAGAACAGTCAGGTCTGAAAGAAGGAGATACCGTATCTGTTAAACTGGTAGACATCGATCCTAAAACCGGTAAATTTAAACTTTCACGCAAAGTTCTTTTAGATAAACCGGAAGGATACGAAGAACGTCCGCCACGCCAGGACAGAGGAGACAGAAACCGCGACAATCGCGGACAAAGACCTTTCCGTCCAAACAATCGTCAGCAGGATTAAATTTACAACAATTATTATACAGAAAGAGGATGTATCATGGTGATACATCCTCTTTCTGTATAGAAGTCATCTTGACTTTTAGAATTTAGAAAAAGTAAGAATACAACAAATGCGTTGTATTTTACAAATCATAATATCCCTTTAGCTATATCAAGTCCTGTGGCAGGCAACGACTATGATTTATACAATATAAAGAACAATATAGTATCGAAATAACAAAGGCATGGTTGGATTCTTTCAGGACATTTCTTAACAGCTTGATACTACTGTCTCAAGTTGGAAATCCTTTAACAATATCGCATTTATAGTTATTCTTCTGAAAAAATAAATCAAAATAAAAAGTAAAGATGACTTTATTAAAGATATAATTTTTTATTAAATTTGAGTATGTTTCACCAAATAAATAAAAGTTTATGAAAAAAGAATCTTATCAAATCTGTTTAAGCAACATTACATTCTTTTTTTGGTTGCTTTCTGTGCTTGTTCAAACAATGAAGAAACAACTTTTTTCAAGCAAGAAAACTCTGAAATCGTTTTCTATGCTGAAACTTTTGCATTTCTGCATAATGACTGTTTGGATTATTGTTACACTAATTTGAATATTTCAACGAAAGCAGGAAAATCATTTGTATCATTAGATAGTTTTAAGGAGGAAATAACAAATTTAGCTAATATGTATGTAAAGATAGATACAAAAGGAGAAACAAATGATGATGAAGTAAAATTTTTCTCATATGATTTTATTAACTCAATTTCTATTTCTGAGATTAGAAACATGATGTCTTCTACAGAATTATCTTACATAGATCAAATAATAAGTTCAAGTGCAGAAAATAACCAATCTATAAATTCCATAAAAGAGCAAATTTTAGCTGATAACATTTTATCTGAAGAACAGAAAAAATGTGTTTATACATTTATATGTGTTTATGAAATGAAATCTGTATATTGGGGAGAGAATCTTGAAAAATGGCAGGGAATGGCGGAAAAATATATCGATGGTTATGCTAAAACGAAAGCAGCAGGCTGGATTGTCGCTGATTGCTATTGGGGATGGTTCGGCACTGTATCAAGTGGTGGAAATGCTATTGTAGGTGCAGGCGCAGCGGCTGTTGCATCTGTTTGTATGGCAATTTAACAAAGAGATATGGTGAAGAAGAAATGTTTACAGAACAGTGTGATTACCTTTGTGGTATGTTTGCTTTTCTTTAATATTTATTTTTATATAAAATACGGAGCAAACTATTTGAATGTAGAAGATTTAAAGTATGGGATACCTTTATGGACATTCTTATTAACTTATGTAGCATTTGGGACAACTAAATATTATTACTCAAAAAAGGAAATATTTATTCCCGAAGGCATACATGAGGAAGAAAAAGCGTACAGGCTCAAATCATGGTTAAAGTATAAGCAATACATGATTTCAAAATTATTCAGAATTTTAGGGGGGATGTTTGGAATGGCTTCGCCTTTATACTTATTGGCTTATATAGAGGAGTCAGATAAATTAAAATCCAGCCCTTTTTTAATTGTAACATTTGTTGTGCTGACCATATTTTTTCTTTTGACAAGTGAAATAATGAGGAAAAAATACCTGAAAGAAATTCATAAGAAATAAAAAAGTGATTTGATTTGCATTCATAGGCTAATTCGCTAAAAATACAAAAATCAACCTATTAAACAAAAAACTATACAGACGTTTTGGTTTAACAGGTTGATTTTTGTTAGAACCAGCCGTATTCATCTCGGCTAATCTTATTTTATGGTGATTTATAATAATTATTGTGCATACAAATCCGAGTAGGGGGGTTAATTCGAACTACCTATTACTTATAGAATTCATCTTGACTTTTTAGTTTTATAAATTTTTCTCAATAAAATAACCATTACCTTTTAAATAAACGCAAATAGAAATACCGCAGAAACCGCCCCAACAGATTATATTCAAAACCATGCCCTTCAAAAGTTCCGGGATACATCGCTTCAATTTCCGGGTCAGGCATAATACAAAGGTCATCTACTTTCATTTCCCGGGTTACATACGGTCTGTCATAGTTATACCTGCCCAGAAATTTATTATACGATTTAAAATGCGTACCACTATAAAGGCCGGTATTCCGGGTCAGGGTTTGGGTAGGTGCCAGACAAAGCCCTTTCCGGCGATAAACAGCCAGTTGCCAGCAAATATCCCAGGGGATAGGATTCAAATCCAGAAATTGTAACGATGGGTTCGTTCCTCCGTATTGTAGCTTATCCAGATCTTCCGGAGTCAACCCCCTGAGTGCTTCCTCCCTGCTTTTATAATGTACAAAATATTGCCACCTGTCTTTCCAGGTAGCCCATCCGTATACCGACAGATAAGGAGTAAAATGGGTATCCCCCTTGTCCGGAATATGCATTCTGGTAAACCCACTGATATGCATCACCTCTTTATGTTCAGCATACAGGTTCAGAGCATCATTCATATATTTCAAAAAATAGGGCGAAGTACAAATATCATCTTCTACTACAATCACTCTGTCCCGTTCGGAAACAACTTCATTTATCCCTGATATAATATTTCCTTCCAGATAAAAATTATATGGACGCTCAATGATATGAATAGTCTTAAAACCGGATATCGTATATAAATATTTTCTCAGATCATGTACCAGTTTCCATGAAGCCTCATCCCTTCCACCATCCGAAAAAATATACAAATCCGTTTCCGGTGCAAGCCTGTTTTTTTGCAACGCCTCTACTGTTTTTCTTGTAACATCCAAACGATTGAATACAAACAGGGCAACAGGTGCAAAAAGAGTATTTTCATTCATCCCAATTAAATTTTATCTCAATGAAGATACACAAATATAAGAAGTGGCACACCACTACAAAAAGTTTTTCATTGAAAAGTTTGTAACCTGATAAAAAACAATCTTTCCCGGTAGAAAACAATAAACTAAAAACATTGGTGTAATCACTGTAATCAACTATCAAAAATATATTTTTTACCATTTTTGATCTTCACTGAATCACAGGCCATTTTACTCCTCTGTATCAGCGAGTTCCGGTGAAGAAGGAGTGAATCACCTATCCTTCACTGAATCACCTCTAAAACAGCTAAAAATCAATTCATCTCATTAAATAATAACACGTTAGCAATTTTATCAACCAAAAGAAGATGTAATTTAATCCTATCAAAACAGATTAATTTGAGATTGTTTTTTACTATCATTCAGCATAGCCTCCTCGTTTATTTCGTCCACTTAAATTTTTTGCCGGCCTTTTGCTGCCTTTTGCTGTTTTTTGCTGGCGCAGATTTAAATCTGTGCCTAAACACAAATGAAACCACAGATTACAAAGCAAAGATTTTTTAGACCAGAGGGATTTGCAATCCCGACGCCGTGATACCTGGGGTCTGTGACCCCAAAAAGCTGTGCTTTTTAACGGATTACAAATCCGTAGTTCCCTTGGTCGGGGATAACATATCCCCTCCGTCCATGATAACGTCCATGTTTTGGTATTTATGTTCGGCATAGCGAAGACACTACGCCGAACAATTGAGCAACTATGCTTAAGCCCGGATTCTTTTTTTACTTTCTATGAATCTTACTTTCTTTTCAAAGGATTTAATCTTTAAGACCTGCTAAACTTCTTACTGTTCAACTACAGTTGGATACCTGCCCAACCCGGGTTAAACACGTGTGCAACGGCCGTTAAACAGTAAATAAGATAGCGGCTCTGCAAAATAAAGACATTGGTTATGATAAGAGAACCAAGGGATGACGAAAAGATTACCCGCTGTGCAGACATACATTACCTGACAAAAAAAAGAAGGTGCCCAAACGAGCACCTTCTTTTTTATATTCTTAGTATGCTATCTTTAAAGCCCGCAACTTCTTGGTTTCAGTAATTTAAAGAAATCATTTCCTTTATTATCTACCAGAATGAAAGCTGGAAAGTCCACTACTTCAATTTTCCAGATTGCTTCCATTCCCAACTCAGGATATTCCAGGCATTCTACCTTCTTAATACTTTCCTGCACCAGGATCGCAGCCGGGCCACCAATACTTCCCAAATAAAAACCTCCGTATTTCTGACAGGCTTCTGTTACCTGTGGGCTACGGTTTCCTTTAGCAATCATAATCATACTACCACCGTTTGACTGGAACAGGTCTACATACGAGTCCATACGGCCTGCTGTAGTAGGTCCGAACGATCCTGAAGCCATACCTGCAGGAGTTTTTGCCGGACCTGCGTAGTAGATCGGATGATCTTTCACATATTGAGGCAAACCTACTCCCGCATCAATACGTTCTTTCAGTTTTGCATGAGCAATATCACGGCCTACTACAATTGTTCCGGTCAGCGACAAACGTGTGGCAACGGGATATTTATCTAATTCTTTCAGAATATCAGCCATGGGTTGGTTCAGGTTGATTTTTACAGCTTCTCCTTCGCCGGCATTCCGCAACTCTTCCGGAATCAAGCGGCCCGGGTTTGTTTCCATTTTCTCAATCCAGATACCCTCCTTATTGATTTTTGCTTTAATATTTCTGTCGGCAGAACAGGATACTCCCATACCTACCGGACAGGAGGCACCATGACGGGGCAAACGGATGATACGAATATCGTGTGCAAAATATTTACCACCAAACTGTGCTCCCAAACCGATATTGTACGCTTCTTCCAGAACCTGCTTTTCCAATTCAATGTCCCGGAAAGCCTGGCCACCTTCATTTCCTTCAGTAGGTAAATTATCATAATATTTTGCAGAAGCCAGCTTTACTGTTTTCAGATTAGTTTCAGCAGAAGTTCCACCAATCACAAAAGCAATATGATAAGGAGGACAAGCCGCGGTGCCTAATGATTTCATCTTTTCAACCAGGAAGGGCACCAGTTTTTCTTTAGTAAGAAGTGCTTTGGTCTCCTGATAGAGATATGTTTTATTAGCCGACCCACCACCTTTCGCAATACACAGGAATTTATATTCATTTCCTTTTACCGCATACAGGTCAATCTGCGCAGGCAGGTTACAACCTGTATTTTTCTCGTCGTACATATTCAACGGCACATTTTGAGAATAGCGCAGGTTCTCTTCGGTATAAGTTTTATATACTCCTTTGGACAGTGCCTCTTCGTCGTTGCCGTCTGTCCATATCTGCTGGCCTTTTTTACCCATAATAATCGCAGTACCTGTATCCTGGCAGAAGGGTAACTGTCCTTTAGCCGAAACTTCCGCATTCCGCAGGAAAGTAAGAGCTACATATTTATCATTATCGCTGGCTTCCGGATCAGACAAAATCTTTGCAACCTGCTCCTGATGTTCTTTCCGGAGATAAAAAGAAACGTCATGAAAAGCAGCATTCGCCAGTTTGGTCAAACCTTCTGCTTCTACTTTAATAATTTCTTTACCTTCAAATTCTGTGACAGATACATGATCTTTTGTAAGCAAATAATACTCAGTTGCATCGGGTCCCATTGGGAAAGGCTCCTGATACTTAAAAGGAGGTGTTGCCATATTGCTATCGTTTTTGTGTTATATTGGTTTGTTAAATAAGAATACAAATGTACAGATTTATTTTTTGTAAAACATTGATCTTCTATTCATTTTTATCTCACTAAAAAGGGGATTAAATATTACAAATACATGACGAAAACAAAAAAAATATTACACATTTTGAGGCCAAAAGAGATAAATTAATAAAATAATAATTAAATTCGAACGTTAGAAATGAAGAGGCTAACAAATAAATGAAACGAAAAGTGTTATTTTTTATCAATTAATAGCACTTGTTAATAGGGTAAAACAGCGTCCAGAAATGGTTTTGGACCTTAAATAGAGTGTAAAATGTGGAACAGATTCATTAATAAGTCTTAATTAGGAAGATTTTATTACCTGTTTGCTCTTCATAACAAAAAAATCGTTTAGTTTTGCATATTAATAGACAGACTCGTTTAACAAAATAATAAACATAATAATATAGTAACAACTTAAACTTACATCCAATTATGAACAAAAAGTTATTTATGCCGTTCCTGGTAATGGCAGCAATTGTGTTCCTGTCATCTTGTAAGGGATTAGAACCGCTGGATGCTCAGTATGTAAAGGCAGAACCACAGCCGCTGGAAGCAGTTGGCGGACAGGTTCCGGTAACAATAAATGCTACATTCCCGGCTAACTGGTTCGTGAAAAAAGCAGTTGTAACCGTAACTCCGGTTCTTCGTTACGAAGGTGGTGAAGCATATGGTACAGCTTATACTTATCAAGGCGAAAAAGTAAGAGGCAATGATCAGGTAATTCCTCAAAAACAAGGTGCTAACGTAACTATGACTTCAAGTTTTGGTTACAAACCTGAAATGAGAAACTCTGAATTGTATCTGGTATTTGATGCCAAAGTAGGTGCCAAATCAGTAAAACTTCCTGACCTGAAAATTGGTGAAGGCGTATTGTCTACATCTGAACTGGCTTGTGCGTGCAGCGCAACTCCTGCGGTTGCTGCTGATAAATTCCAGAGAATTATCAAAGAAGCTCACAACGCAAACATCATGTTCCTTATCCAACAGGCTGAACTTCGTTCTGCTGAATTGAGAAAAGGTGAACTGGAAGATTGGAAATCTTTGGTTAAAGATGCCGACGAAGCTCCTAACAAAAATGTAGCTGTTGAAATTTCTGCTTACGCTTCTCCTGACGGTGGTGTTAAACTGAATACCGGTCTGGCTGAAAGACGTGAAAAGAATACGTCAAACTATGTATCAAGAGAACTGAAAAAACAAAAAGTAGACGTTCCGGTTGATGCTAACTACACTGCACAGGACTGGGAAGGTTTCCGCGAACTGGTTTCAAAATCAAACATTCAGGATAAAGACCTCGTTCTTCGTGTTCTTTCTATGTATAACGATCCTGAACAACGCGAAAGAGAAATCAAAAACATCTCTTCTGTATTCAAAGTATTGGCTGATGAAATTCTGCCTCAGTTACGTCGTTCACGTCTGACTGCAAACATCGAAATCATCGGTAAATCTGACGAAGAAATCAGTGCATTGGCTAAGAGCAACCCGGCTGAACTGAACGAAGAAGAAATTCTGTATGCTGCTACATTAGTAAAAGATTGCAAAGAAAAAGAAGCTATTTATGTAAAAGCAACTGAACTTTATCCAAGAAGCTACCGTGCATGGAACAACGTAGGTATGATGCGTTACAAAGCGGGCGACCTGGCTAAAGCTGAAGAAATGTTCAACAAAGCAAACTCTGTACAGAACAATGCAGAAGCTAATATGAACTTAGGTTTGATCGCTCTTACTAAAGGCGACAAAGCGAAAGCTCAGCAACAATTTGGTAACGCTGCAGGCGTAAACGAATTAAGCGAAGCATTAGGTGTTCTTTATCTGCAACAGGGTGACTATGCGAAAGCTGTGAACTCTTTCGGTGGAGTTAAAACAAACAACGCTGCATTAGCTCAGATCATGGTTAAAGATTACAGCAAAGCTCAACAAACATTGAACGGTGTGGCTAATCCGGATGCAACTACCGACTATCTGAAAGCAGTTGTTGCAGCACGTACCAACGATTCTAACGCAGTAATCAGCAACCTGAAAGCTGCTATCGCAAAAGACAAATCTTTAGCTGCTGATGCTGCTACTGATCTGGAATTTGCAAAATATTCAACAAATGCTGACTTCGCTGCTTTAGTAAACTAATCAGTAGTCAGCCACATATAAAGAAAGAGTCGTTCCAACACCGGAACGGCTCTTTTTTTATGTTTGCATTGGTAAATCAAATTTTTATTTCTAATATTGTAGCGTAAGAAAAAACCTAAAATTCAATGGATATGAAAAAGTTAATTGTCGCTTTTACTCTTTGTATCTTTACGATCTCCGTATTACATGCACAGAAGGAAAACAGTTATTTCTTTGACGGATTTCAGGATGCACAGGTCGTGTATAAAGACGGAAGGATCTATGAGGTAAAAGTCAACTATGACTTTGTAGCAAACACATTTTTATTTATTGACACGACAGATAACAATGAGATCAAAGAATTTTTCGACCCTGAAAACATGGCCGTAGTAAGGGTTGGCGAACGTGCATTTCGTCCTGCAAGTTCAGGTGCAACCGAAATATTACAGGCAGAACCTCCCCTACTGGTTCAATACAAAGGAAGAGTGCGTCCACAGGACAAAAAAACAGCCTATGGCGGCACGTCAGCAACAACCGCGGTAGAAACTATTGGCTCTATAAGTGCAGCCGGACAACGTTATACCCTCGAAGGAAACGGGGTAATACTAAGTGAGGTCAGCAAACGGTTCATAATAGAACAGGGTAATAAAAAGAAAAACTTTGCCAACGAAAAGCAGTACCTGAAAATCTTTTCAGATAAACAGCAGGAACTAAAAAAATACATTCAGGAAAACAATATAGATTTCAACAATATTCCGGATGTAATTGCCCTATACAATTATACCTTAAGTCTTTGACATCGTATCCATCTTTTCAGGGTATACGGAAAAGATTTTTAATCACCAGGAATATCTTTAAACAATAGAAGCTGTCGATTTATTTTTTCTATATTTGCTCTTAGAAAAACAATTAAACCCGGAATGACATTCGACGAATTTTATATCCACTGGTACTCGCGAATGAAATGGTTTGCCTGCGAATACGTCATTTCTGAAGATGATGCGGAAGATATTGTACAGGAAGTGTTTGCTGACTTATATGAGAAATATGCCCTACTGACCAACCATGTGAATTTAGTCGCCTACATTTACACAACCATCAAGAATCGTTGCATTGATCATATCCGGCACAAACTGGTGGAAAAAGAATCGGCAGATAAAATCCGGCAGGAATATCTTTTAACCCTGCAAATGAAATTTGATTCGCTGGAAATCTTAGAAAATGATCTGTTCAAAGATAAAAGTGTAGAAACAGTCATTGAAGAAGCATTGAATACGCTACCGGAAAGATGTCGTGAAATTTTTATTATGCACAAAATAGAAGGTAAAAAACAAAAAATAATTGCAGCTGAATTAAAAATTTCTCCTAAAACGGTAGAAAACCAAATCAGTGTTGCTTATCAGAAATTAAGAAAAGAACTCAGGAACTATATGCCTTTAGTAATTTTATTACTACAATAATTTTATTTTTTCATATACTTTATAGGGGATTTTGTTACCTGATCCGTTTACTAATAAAACCCTGTCAATGGACGAACGGATTAGTAAATATTTCGAAGGATTACTCTCAAGGGAAGAAAGAATCAGACTATTGGAAGATATCCATACTGATCCTGTATTAAAGAGAGATTTACTGGAAATACAGAATCTCCAGGGCATTTTACATTTCTCACCGCACGCCATTGATACAGAAGAAGGAATCCGGGCTTATACCTGTTTCAAAAGAAAAAAACGAGTTGCCGTCATCAAAAAAAACATACAAAGAGGAATAGCCTATGCGGCCGCTGTAACAGGAATTATCTTTTCTACGTGGATATTTAGCCACATCCATTATTCAAAGGAGGGAATGGTTTCGGAAGAAATACAGATGCAGGAACTATATGTACCTCCCGGACAACGTGCCCGCCTTACTCTCCCGGACGGATCTGTAGCATGGGTTAATGCCGGCTCCACATTAAAGTATCCATCCCGTTTTGGAAAAGAAAGAAAAATAGAACTGACCGGAGAAGGATATTTTCAGGTAGCAAAAGATAAAGCTAAGCCCTTTATCGTATCCGGAGGCCCCCTGAATATACAGGCTCTCGGCACGGAATTTAATGTATATGCCTATCCCCGGGCAGAGTATTTCAGCACTTCATTGGTAGAAGGAAGCATTGCCATCTATACGGGAACACCGGGCTCTTCTCCTTATATTCTTTCACCCAGTGAACAGCTTTATTACGAAAATGGAGAAATTAATATTAAGCCTTTTGATGACACTGAAAAACTATTATGGAAAGAAGGCATTTACAGCTTTAAAAAAGAACCGATGGAAAAGATTATAAAAAACTGGAATTGTACTTTGATGTAAAAATCCTCGTACAGGACCCATCTATCCTCACTTATACCTATACCGGAAAATTCCGCCAACGTGACGGAGTGGCGGAAATATTACGAATAATTCAAAAATACATTCTTTTAAAATTGAGAAAGATGAACAACAGAACACCTTTATATTAAGCTAACCTTATTAATAACCCTTAAATTTTAATTGCCCATGAAATAAAAAAAGAACCAATGTAAAAAAGAACCGGCAGATGCGCTCACATCTACCGGTACAGCAAACACTTCACGTAAAAATAAACTTTAGTATTTACTTAATTTATACAAAGATATGAAAAGACATCCTTTGTTAACAAACTATTTGTGCTTTAATCTTAAAGAACGGGTACGGGTTATGAAAATTGCTTTTTTCTTTCTATTCGTTTGTGTTCTACCTTTAATAGCTGTAAACAGCAGTGCGCAAAATGCAATGATTCAATTACCTTCTCTTAATCTCACTATGGGAGAGTTGATCTATGCAATAGAGGACCAGACTGACTATCTGGTTGTTTACAGCAATACGGAAGTAGATATTAACCGGCCTGTACAGGTAAAAGAGGTCCGGAATAAAGTTTCCGGTCATCTGGCCGAAGCATTAGAGAAAGAGGATTTAAGTTTTGAATTTGAAAACAACTATATTATTCTTTCTAGAAATGCTGTAAAATTGAAACAGACAGCTCTTCCACAGGCCGGTAAAATACGGGTAACCGGTAAAATCCATGACCTGACGGGAGAAGCAATCATAGGAGCCAATGTCGTAGAGAAAGGTACACTCAATGGTACTGTGACTGATCTGGACGGAAGCTATACACTGGAAGTTTCTTCCGGAGCAGTTCTCCAGATTACTTTTATCGGTTATCTGACACAGGAAATTCCTGTTTCCGGAAAATCTGTTATAGATATCATTTTAGAAGAAGATACCAAAACACTTGATGAAGTCGTAGTGGTTGGATACGGAACCCAGAAAAAAGGAGAAATCGCCAGTGCGATTACCAGTGTAAAATCGGAAAACTTTGTAAAAGTACCTTCTCCGGATGCCGCTCAACTTATCCGTGGACAGGTAGCCGGGCTGGCTATTGTACATAAAGATGCCGACCCGAATTCACAATCGCAAATCATTTTACGTGGTGTAACCACTTTAAAGGCCAATGCGTCTCCCTTGATCCTAATTGACGGAATCCCCGGCGATCTAAACACGGTTTCACCGGACGATATTGAACAGATAGATGTATTGAAAGATGGTTCGGCTGCCGCTATCTA
Organism: Tannerellaceae bacterium; assembly: GCA_021203545.1. GTDB lineage: Bacteria > Bacteroidota > Bacteroidia > Bacteroidales > Tannerellaceae > UBA4116. The sequence goes on from JAJQAZ010000003.1 coordinate 110,706, forward strand.
CGGGACACGGGGAACTAATGGAGTAATTATTATTACAACCAGAAATGCAAAAGGCGACCTGCCTACTACTGTAGATGTAAATGCCTACATTGCTACCCAGAAAATTACCCGTCGCTTGAATTTTATGTCTGCCGATCAATACCGCGAACTTGTAAAGCAGGGTAAACCGGGGGCTCAGGATAACGGTGCTACTACCAACTGGCTTGATGAAATCATGCAAACTCCTTTTACACAAGTTTATAATGTTAGTCTGAGAGGAGGAACAAAAACGACCAATTATACAGCCAGTTTCGAGTACAGAGGATTGAAAGGCCTTATTAAACGGACGAACAATGAAATGATTTATCCGCGTATGGAAGTTACCCATCGTATGTTTAATAATAAACTGCGTTTGAATGCCAGTTTAAGTGGGTACAGACGAAGTGCTTTTTCAGGTTCCGACGGAGGGTATTATAACAGCCATGTATACCGGAATGCCCTGACCTATAATCCGACTGATCCTATCCGGGATGCAGATGGCAAATGGATGGAGACTCCTTCAAAAACCGATTATATGAATCCGTTAGCTCTTTTATACGAAGTAGAAGGACAAAATCAATCCACGAATCTCCGCATGTTTGCCTCTGCCGTATTAAACCCGATAGAAGGATTGGACATTAAATATCTTGCATCCAGTAATTCTTTCAATGAAGTAAGAGGATATTATGAAACACATGATCATATTTCAACAGTGAAAGATGATAAAAACGGTTTTGCATCCAGAGGAACGACCCGTACTGTTGAAGATCTTTCCGAATTAACAGCTCAGTATAACAGAAGTATCCAGGATCATACATTTACTGTTCTGGCAGGGTATAGCTGGTTAAGAAGAAATTATCAGAACTACTGGCAGCAGAATTTTGATTTTCCTTCGGACGATTATACCTATAATTCTATGCAATCCGGACAAGCGCTTAAAGAAGGGAGAACTTCTCAGGAGTCTTATCAGAGTGAAAATAAACTGATCGGTTATTTCGGCCGTTTCAATTACAGTTACAAAGGTAAATACATGCTGGCTGCGAGTGTCCGTCATGAAGGGTCCACTAAATTCGGGGAAAACCATAAATGGGGAACGTTCCCTTCTTTTTCAGGTGCGTGGAATATTAAGGGAGAAGGGTTTATGGAAGAGATAGCCTGGCTGAGCGGATTAAAAGTCAGAGCCGGCTACGGAGTAACAGGAACAGAACCGACCGACCCGTATATGCCCCTGAACCGGCTTCAGTTTGACCAATATGTATACTATAATGGAGAATGGATTAAATCTATACGGCCTGAAACCAATGCAAATCCTGATTTGAAATGGGAAAAAAGAAAGAGACCAATATCGGGCTTGATTTCGGATTCTTTAATGACAGATTAACCGGTACAATGGATTATTATTACAGAAAGACCGACGATTTATTATGGGATTATACGGTTCCCTCTCCTCCTTATTTATATAGTTCCATGATTGCCAATGCCGGCTCTATGGAAAATAAAGGGTTTGAGATTAGTCTAACAGCTATTCCGGTCCGGACCAAAGATCTGCAGTGGATTACTTCGGCGAATTATTCTACTAATAAAAATAAATTATTATCTCTTTCCAACAATAAATTTATTTCTACCGGATATGCGGACAGAGGAGATACAGGAGAACCCCTGCAACAAAGAACACACCGGATTCAGGAAGGCCAGCCTATCGGGAATTTCTGGGGATATAAAAGTATTGATATTGATGAAGATGGACACTGGATCATTGAAGGAGCCGACGGTAAGCCCAAACCCATTTCCGAACAGCAACCCGAAGATAAACAGGTCATCGGAAACGGTTTGCCGAAACATTACCTCAACTGGAACAATACCATTACCTGGAAAAACTTTGACCTGGGCATAACCATGCGGGGAGCCTTCGGGTTCCAGATTCTGAATATGGCCCGTCTTCAATACGAAGCTCCGGTCATGTTATCCCGCGGTAATATACTGGCTTCCGCTTACGATAAAATATACGGGAAAGTGCCTTTGGCAGATAATCAGGAATTACAGTATGTAAGCTATTACGTTGAAGATGGCGATTATTGGAAAATTGATAATCTGACACTGGGGTATACGTTTAATTTCAAAACTACATGGATTGAAAAAGCACGGATATATGCCACGATTTCTAATCTGGCTGTAATAACAGGCTATTCAGGAATCGACCCGGAAGTAAGTATTTCAACAGCCGACCTGAATCCGGGTATAGATGATAAAACCGGTATCCGTCTGCCCGTACCTTTTCTTTGGGTGTTTCTTTAAAATTCTAAAAAACTTATTCGTATGAAAACATATAAATATATTTCAGCGATTATTTCCGCATGCATGCTACTCAGTTGTAGCAATGACCTGTCAGAAAAAGTATTTTCATATGTTACCGATCAGTCCTATGAATATACGGAAGATGATTTTAATCCGATTGTAGCCAGTGTATACCGTCCGGTTCGTGATTTTATCGGACATCAAAACTGGTATATGGCACAGGAAAGTTCATCCGATGCAATTGTAATGCCGGCAAATGCTTCCGGCTGGGACGATGGCGGTATATACAAGCGCATGCATTATCATACATGGAATTCCGAACAGGTACATATCGGTAACCTCTGGAATACACTTTATTTCGGTATTACGTTAGCCAATAAAGTAATAGAGCAGATCGAAAACGATATAGTGCCTGCTCCTTCCCCCGAAATCAAAACCCTGGGATTGTCGGAAGTACGGGCTATGCGTGCCTTTTATTACTGGATGGTATGTGACAATTTTGGAGAAGCACCACTTGTAAAAGAAGTTACGGAAGAGATGCCTTCCAAAAACACACGGAAAGAGATTTATGACTTTATTGTTTCGGAATTAAAGGATGTACATAACATCCTGCCGGAGACTCACGGAGGCACTCAATACGGACGAATCAACAAATGGGCTGCAAAAACCATTCTGGCCAATATCTATTTGAATGCGGAAGTATATACCGGTCAACCGGCCTGGGAAGAATGTTTAGCTCTTTGCGACGAGATCATCGGCAGTAATAAATTTAATCTGGCTGACAATTATAATGCTGCCTTCCGGAACAGTGGCATTGAAAACTTACCGGAAATAATTTTTACCATTCCGTTTGACCGTGACTTTGCCGAAGGGAATTCCATCCATATGTTTTCCTGGCATGGAGAATTAAAGAAAAAATATGAAACCGAAGCGACTCCCTGGGGAAGCGGCTCTGCCATGGGTATCTCCCAGTTCATTGATACGTATCATCCTAATGATACACGCCTGGAAGATTCATGGCTCATGGGCGAACAATACGCTGCTGATGGTACGTTACTGACCGGTGTATATGATATGCTGGATCTGCCTTTAACCTTTACAAAAGATTTGCCCAACGGAGAATATACCCTGGAAACGGAAGGATATCGTATGAATAAATTTGAAGTTATTGCCGGATCTACACACAATTCCAGTACTGACTTCCCTTTATTCCGTTACTCACAGGTATTACTTATGAAAGCTGAATGTCTGTTGCGAACCAATCAGGGAGGAGCCGGTGTATTAGTGACACAGGTAAGAAACCGGGCCTTTAAGGAAAATCCGTCTATGGCAACCGTTACAGATAGTCAGTTACGGGAAAATTCAGTTTACCAGTATGGATATGTGGAAAATTATATCATAACCAAACCCGGCAACCAGGACCCGGTGGTATTGGGCCGTTTACTGGATGAACTGGGCTGGGAATTTGCCTGGGAAGGATTCCGCAGAAGAGATATGATCCGCTTCGGTACTTATACTACCAAAAGCTGGTTATCTCATGAACCACAGGGCAACTATCGTACTGTATTCCCCATACCGGAAGCGACATTAACATCTAACCCGAATCTGGTACAAAATCCGGATTATAAATAACAGAAACTAAAAAATGAAGTATTTAATAGGATGTATTTTATTAAGTATGGTTGTCTGGGGATGTGGAGAAAACTCCTCTTCCCCGGAAGAACAACCGTTAAAATGGATTGAACAAGTGGATTTCTCCCAGGTAAAAATTACCGATAATTTCTGGTCACCACGGCTGAAAAGCCATGTGACCACTACATTACCGGTATGTATTGACCAGATAGAAAACCAAACAGGACGCATCCAAAATTTCGAAAATGTAGCGAAAGGTACCGGAGAGCATTCCGGTATCTTCTTTGACGATTCGGATGTATATAAAGCACTCGAAGGGATTGCATACGCATTAATAAACAATCCGGATCCGGCATTGGAGAAAAAAGCGGATGAATGGATCGATAAATTTGCGGCTGCGCAGGAAAAAGACTGGTATCTGAATACCTATTATTCTCTGACAGCTCCGGATAAGCGATGGACCAATATGGATATGCATGAAATGTATTGTGCCGGACATATGATAGAAGCAGCGGTTGCTTATTACCAGGCTACCGGTAAACGGAAGCTACTGGATGTTTCCATCCGTATGACGGAACATATGATGGACCTGTTTGGCCCCGGCAAACGCCATTGGGTTCCGGGGCATGAAGAGATTGAACTGGCCCTGGTGAAATTATACAATGTTACCGGTGATGAACGGTATCTCGACTTTTCTTACTGGTTAATTGAGGAACGGGGACATGGCCATGGTTCGAAAGGGGATGGAGGAGAATGGGACCCCTATTATTTCCAGGATGAAATCCCGGTTCGTGAAATGTCTAAAGTAGCCGGATATGCGGTCCGGTGTATGTACCTGTACTGTGGTATGGCTGATGTAGCCGGACTGAAAAACGATGAAGGATACATTGAAGCGTTAAACCGTTTGTGGGACAATGTAGTAAACCGGAATATGTACATTACGGGAGGTATCGGCTCTTCCCGTCATAACGAAGGATTTACGCAGGATTACGATCTGCCTAATTATGACGCCTATTGTGAAACCTGTGCTTCTGTAGGTATGGTATATTGGAACTCACGGATGAATCAGTTTACAGGGGATGCCCAATATATAAATGTATTGGAACGTTCGATGTATAACGGAGCACTGGCAGGAGTTTCATTGGCAGGAGATCGTTTCTTTTATGTAAATCCGTTAGCTTCCCACGGCAATCACCACCGGCAGGAATGGTACGGATGCGCCTGTTGCCCCAGTCAGGTTTCCCGGTTTCTTCCTTCTATAGGCAATTATATATATGGAACTTCAAAGGAAGCCGTATGGATAAATTTATACATCGGAAACCAGACAGAAATCCCGGTGGGAAAAGATAAACTGATTTTAAAACAGGAAACCAATTATCCGTGGGATGGTCGTGTGGATATTACAGTAGTAAATACTCCTTCTTCCTTTGATAAAGAAATCCGCCTGCGGATACCGGATTGGTGCCGTGAATCTACAGTGGCAATCAACGGAAAGAAAATCGGGCAGCCTGCTATAGAAAAAGGATATTATGTACTGCCGGGAACCTGGAAAGCCGGTGATAAAATTACATTGGAGATGGAAATGCCGGTAGAGGTGGTATCTGCAGATATACGTGTAAAAGAAAATACCGGAAAACGGGCTGTTCAGCGGGGACCCTTGGTTTACTGTATAGAAGAGACAGATAATGCTAATTTGTTTGACTCTGCCTCTATTTCTCCGGAAACAATTTTCCGTGTATCGTTCCGGCCTGAACTTCTGAATGGAGTCAATGTCATTGAAGCAACAACAGGAAATCAGACAATCAACCTGATTCCTTATTATTCATGGGATAACCGGGAACCCGGCCAGATGAAGGTATGGTTGGATTACAAAGAACTATAAAAATACAGTGATAAATCTGTTAATTGACTAAAAAATAGAACTTCCTGAATGATTTTTAAAAATCATTCAGGAATAAGAAATCTATATTTGCTTATTGTCTAACTCAAATCAATTATTGCATGAAAAATATAATCCGTATAGTTACGAGTGCTATAATAGCATTCAATTGCTTTTCGGTACAGGCGGAAAGTAAGGAAATTGTAAATCCTTATATGAATAACCGGTATCCGCTGATACAAAACCTTACCTGGAGTTACCGATCGGAGCTATTCAACCGGAAGGATGGCTGAAAGAACAATTAAACCGCCAGGTAACCGGTCTGACAGGAAATCTGGATGTGATTTATGAAAAAGTAATGGGCCCACGAAACGGATGGCTCGGAGGTGACGGTGATATGTGGGAACGGGGTCCCTACTGGATTGACGGACTTTTGCCATTAGCTTATATACTCGATAATGACACTCTTAAAGCGAAAGTGCAACCGTGGATCGAATGGGCACTTGCTTCACAAAAACCAAACGGCTACTTTGGCCCTGATACTGATCTTCCTTATGAAAGAGGATTACAACGGGATAATGCGCAGGATTGGTGGCCTAAAATGGTGATGCTAAAAGTTATGCAACAGTACTATATGGCAACCGGAGATGAACGGGTAATTCCTTTTATGACTAATTATTTCCGTTATCAGTTATCCGAACTACCGAAAACACCGCTGGGAAACTGGACTTTCTGGGCGGAGCAACGGGGAGGTGATAACTTATTGGTTGTATACTGGTTGTATAACATTACCGGAGATACATTTCTACTGGAACTGGGTGAAATTTTGCATCAGCAAACATTTATTAATGCTGGAACCCATATTCAAATTGAACTGGAACTGGGTGAAATTTTGCATCAGCAAACATTGATACCTTCTATTAATGAATTCCGGAAAACACTGGAACTGGGTGAAATTTTGCATCAGCAAACATTCCGGTGAATACGAGTATGTAAAGGATAGCAACTGGAACTGGGTGAAATTTTGCATCAGCAAACATTGGATTGGACAGATATTTTCCTTCATCAGGATCATTTATACCGGCAAAATAGTCTGCATTGCGTAAACCTGGCACAAGGTTTTAAAGAACCCGTCATCTATTACCAGCGTAATAAAGACCCGAAGCAAATACAGGCTGTTAAGAAAGCAGTAACCGATATCCGGACCACTATTGGTTTTCCTATCGGTCTCTGGGCCGGCGACGAACTGCTCCGTTATGGTAATCCGACACAAGGTTCTGAATTGTGTACTGCTGTGGAAATGATGTACTCCCTGGAAAATATGCTGGCAATTACCGGGGATGTTCAATGGGCCGATCATATTGAACGGATAGCCTACAATGCTTTACCTACGCAGGCAAAAGAAGATTATTCTGCCCGTCAGTATTACCAACAGGTAAACCAGATCAAGGTAACCCGTGATTCACGTAATTTTGTAACCCCTCATGAAGATACGGATATTCTCTTCGGTGAATTGAGCGGTTATCCCTGCTGTACCTCTAACATGCACCAGGGGTGGCCCAAACTCACACAAAACCTTTGGTATGCTTCTGCTGATAACGGAGTGGCCGCACTTGTATATGCTCCTTCTAAGGTAGAAGCCCAGGTAGGCAACGGAGTAACCGTTTCTATTCAGGAAGAAACGGCTTATCCTTTTGAAGAAAATGTACGTTTCAAAGTATCGTTTACAGGTAAAAAAGTGAAAAAAGCATTTTTCCCTATGCATTTACGTATCCCGGCATGGTGTACAAATGCAATAGTCCGGATCAACGGCAATCCATTGGCAATCGATACACCGGCAGGTGAGATTGTACGTATCAACAGAGAATGGCAGCAGGGAGATGAAATGACGCTGGAATTACCGATGGAAGTAGATGTAACCTACTGGTACGACGGTGCGGCAGTAGTAGAAAGAGGCCCTCTTGTATATGCTCTGAAGATGAATGAAAAATGGGAAAAGAAAATTGATGAACGTAAAGACTCCGGCCACTTTGGTGAAATGTATCATGAAGTAACCTCCGATTCTCCCTGGAATTATTGTTTCCGTTGGGACGGTTTGAAAAAAGAGAAGTTAAGCGAAAACTTTATAGTGGAGAAAGACCCGTCAGTAGCGGAATATCCCTGGACACTCGAAAATGCTCCTGTCCGTATAAAAACCAACGCTAACCGTTTACTCAGTTGGAGCGAATACAAAGGTTCTGCCGGTCCAATTCCTTATTTTACCCAGGCGAATGAACCATTGGGAGAAGACGAAATAATAGAGTTAATTCCTTATGGCTGTACAACACTCCGTATTACTGAATTCCCTATTCGCTGAGTTGACTCATAAATAAAAAGGCTGTTTCAACAAAGAACCTTTCTTCCCAAATCAAACCCGGGGAAAAGACTCTGTTTTTGAAACAGTCTTTTTTTATTCAAAAAGCTTCTTATCGTTATTTTTATAAAGTGTTGATTTTGGTAGGTGACCCTTCCGAATGGAATTAAAAATACCATTAACAACAGTTACTCCCAAAAGATAAAAGAGAGACAAAGGGGATTTGTTTTGTAATGTAGGGTATTCCGTTTGGATTCCTTATATTTGTGGAAATAAAACCGGTACATGGGTGTTATTATCAGACAAAGCGTTAAGGGTACGATTATCAATTATATAGGAGCTTTTTTAGGTTTTCTGATCACTTTCTTTGTGCAGACCCGTTTCCTGAAACCTGAAGAAATTGGTTTGTTGGGGGTGATTTACGAGGCGGCCTTTTTGCTTTCTACCCTTTGTTTGTTGGGAACAGGTTCGTCGGCGATCCGTTTTTTTCCCTATTTTAAGGATGAGGACAAGAAACATAACGGGTTCTTTTTCTACATGTTAATGGTACCGCTGATTGGTTCTATCCTTTTTATTCCTCTCTACCTACTGCTCAGGAATCCTATTTCTGACTATTTCAGCCGGAATTCGGCTGCTTTTGTACAACACTATACGTGGGTAATTCCTCTGATCCTGTTTATTGTATACTGGACAGTGTTCGAGTGTTATTCGTCGCTGATGTTACGCATCGCGGTGCCCCGGTTTATACGCGAAGTAGTACAACGTTTGTTGTTGCTGGGATTGTATCTGTTGTATGGATATGGGGTAATTAATATTGACGGCCTGGTAGCGGGTTATATCCTGACTTGTGGTATACTGGCACTTTGTTGTTTCTTTTATATCTCTGCTATCGGTGATCTTTCCCTCAAACATGATACTTCGTTTGTAAATAAGGCATTGCGGGCCGAGATTGGGAAATATACAGCTTTTCTGGTAGTAGGAGCTGTGGGCGCTACACTGATAGGACGGCTGGACCTGTTTATGGTAAGTGCCCAGATGGGGCTTGACTATGCGGGTATTTACCGGATCGCGTTCTATATGGTGGCAATTATCGGGATTCCGATGCAATCTATTACTGCTATATCCGCTCCGCTGGCCGCGGATATGATGGCGAAAGAGGATACTGCTGCAGTGAGCCGTTTATTTGGAAATGTGGCTCTCCACCAGTTTATAGCAGGGAGCCTGATCTTCGTGTTTGTATGGGTTAATATTGATGCTATTTTTACGATCATACCGAATGGAGAACAATATAAAGCAGGCAAATGGGTGGTGTTTTTTATGTCCATGGCAAAGTTGATAGAAGTAACTTTTATTTTCGGTGGTACGGTAATTGCCTATTCGAAGTATTATTACTGGCGGCTTTATTTTACCTTCTTTCTTGCTGTTATAACAATCATTGGTAACCTTTACCTGATTCCCCGTTTGGAAATTACCGGTGCAGCACTGGCTACGCTTATTACCACGATCCTCTCTTATACCTTACAGCAGTGGCTGATATTCCGGAAAATAAAAATCAATCCGTATTCATTTAATCTGTTGAAACAGGTGGGTGCGGTGATTGTATTATTGGGGATTAACCAACTGCTCCCTACACTTTCCAATCCCTGGCTGGATTGTATTTACCGTTCTGCGGTATTGGTCGTACCGGCTTTGGTTCTGATCTATGTATTGAATATTTCTCCGGAAATCCGTGAACTGGTCCGTTCAGTATGGAAAACAAAAGGCAACTGATATGGGAGGGATGAGTACAATAAAAAGAGTGTATAACCGGGTTGCTTCCGCAGCATTAAAGAACCGGGTGTCCGAACTACGGCGGTGGGTACGGCGGTTCAGTAGTGATCCTGAAAAAATTCGCCTGGCAATAGAAAGAAACTGCCGGTTGAAAACACAGTTGAAAGGAAAACAACGGATAGAGGTTGCTTTCTTTATTATGCGTGAAGCCGGCTGGAAATATGATAGCCTCTTTGAACTGTTACGCCGGGACGAACGGTTTTCGCCCTATGTGGTGGTTTGTCCGTTCAAAAAAGAAGATGAAAAAACACGGATTGAGATTCTGCTTCATACACAGGATGCTTTCCGGCAGAAAGGATATGAAGTTATTACACCCTATGATATAGCTTCGGGAGAGTGGCTTGACCTGCGCAAGACCATACAACCGGATCTTATTTTCTGGGGTTTCCCTTATAATGGACAAACAGACGATATTTATTTTATAGAGGCTTTTCCGGAGTCGCTATCCTGTTATGTTCCTTATTTCTTTGGTTCGGTAACCTGCCGCTGGGCTTTCGACCTGCTGTTTCATAATATGGTATGGAAACTGTTCTGTGAAACGCCTTACCACTATGAAATGTATAAGAAAAAGTCGCGGTTAAAAGGACAAAATGTATCTGTGACTGGCTATCCGCCGGCAGACTGTTTTGTACAAAAGGAACAGCATAGTAATTTCCGGTGGAAGAAAGAAGGATTACTGCGTTTAATCTGGGCACCTCATCATTCGATAGAGAAAGGAGGATACTCAAACTTTTTGCGTTTTGCAGACGAAATGCAGGCCATTGCTGCTCAATATAACGACCGCATACAGATTGTGTTTAAACCTCATCCACAACTTCGTTTTAAACTATATGACCTGAAAGTGTGGGATAAAGAGCGGATCGACCAGTATTACGATAGCTGGAATCAATTGGAAAACGGTATGTTGTGGGAATGGGAATATGTGGATTTGTTTAATACCTCGGATGCATTGATGCATGATTCCGGTTCGTTTACAATTGAGTATCTTTATACCCTGAAGCCTGTTTATTATTTTACAGGCCGTAACCGGGTAAAGGATTTGAATCAATTTGGAAAGATAGCCTATGATCTGCATTACCAGGGTGAAACCCGGGAACAACTGTTGCAATTTATAGAGCAGGTAATCCATGGAGAGGATCCCCGCCTGGAGGAACGGAAAGCTTTTTATGACCGGTATTTGTTGCCTCCGAACGGACAAACCGCAGCCCGGAATATATATGATAAATTGTGTTCGTACCTGTAACGGATGAAAGTTGTAATTGTAAATACAAGCGATATACAGGGCGGTGCCGCTGTGGCAGCCAACCGTCTCTGCAAAGCTTTGCTCAAACACGGAGTAGAAGCCGGTATGCTGGTATTGAACCGGAAGTCATCTTCTTCGTACGTATCGGCAGCCAACGGAGGGTTTATTCATAAGAAATTAAATTTTATACGGTTTCTTTGGGAAAGGGGAACCATATTTCTGTGTAACCATTTCAGCCGGAAAAATTTATTCCAGCTATCCCTGGCCAATACAGGGACGGATATAACGGATCATCCACTTATAAAGCAGGCGGATGTTGTTCATCTGCACTGGATTAATCATGGTTTTCTCTCTTTACACGATTTACGGAAGCTGTTTTCATCAGGCAAACCGGTGGTGTGGACCCTGCATGATTTATGGCCTTTAACAGGTATCTGCCATTATCCGGATGCGTGTACACGTTATCAGACACTTTGCTTTAAATGTCCGAAACAGCAACAACCTGTTTTTCCGGACCTGGCTAAATGTGTATACACACGCAAACAAAAGAGTTGCATTTCTCCCATTCAGTTTGTGGGTTGCAGCCGCTGGATTACAGAGCAGGCGAGACAGAGTGGACTGGCCGCGGCACATACTTTTAATGCCATACCCAATCCCATTGATAGTACTATTTTTATAGTAAAAGATAAAAAGCAGTGCCGGAGATCGCTGCATCTTCCGGCGGATAAAAGACTGCTTTTATTTGCTGCAGCAAAAGTATCGGACGAAAGAAAAGGGGTTGCTTATCTCGTAGAAGCATGCCGGTTGCTGAAAGAACAGTTTGCCGGGGAGGATCAGCCGGAAATCCTGTTAATGGGGGCCCATACGGATGAACTGGTAGCTTCTTTTCCTTTTAAAGTACACTCGTTAGGGTATTTGTCTGATACGGATACGATCGTGAATGTCTATAACAGTGCGGATTTGTTTGTAGTGCCTTCGCTGGAAGATAATTTACCCAATACAATCATGGAGGCAATGGCCTGCGGTACACCTTGTGTAGGATTTAATACCGGAGGGATTCCGGAAATGATAGACCACGGCAAGAACGGGTATGTGGCCCGGCAAAAAGATGCGGCAGACCTGGCGAAGGGTATCCGTTGGGTTCTTATGTATCCGGAATATCAACAGTTAAGGAACAACAGCCGGACGAAGGCAGAGACATGTTATTCCGAAGAACGGGTATCCGCTATGTATCTTGAAATTTATAAGAAAGGATTAGAATAATGCAACCGGTATTTAGTATCATAACAGTTACCTACAATGCTGCTTCGTGCCTGGAACGGACGATCCGGAGTATCCTGCAACAGACTTATCCGGGAATAGAATACCTGATTATTGACGGGAATTCTACGGACGGTACTCTTGAACTAATACGTAACTATGAGTCCGGAATCTCTTATTGGGTGAGTGAGCCTGATAAAGGGTTGTATGATGCGATGAACAAAGGGCTGGCAAAGGCAACCGGCGATTATGTGTGGTTTATGAATGCCGGCGATTCGATCTATTCGCCGGATACGGTACAAAAAATAGTTGATTCTATACCACAGAGGGCAGAATGGCCGGGAGTGATTTACGGGGAGACGGCTATTGTGGACGCGGATAACCGGTTTATAGGTATGCGTAGGTTAAAAGCTCCGCAACAACTAGGTTGGAAAGATTTCCGGAACGGGATGCTGGTATGCCACCAGTCCTTTATTCCCCGCCGTGAGATTGCACCCCTGTATAATACGAAGTATAAATTGGTTGCGGATTATGACTGGTGTATTAAATGTTTAAAAAAATCAGCCTGTAATCACAATACCCACCTGATTCTTTCTAATTTTGCGGACGAAGGGTTGAGTAGTATCAACCGGAAACAGTCTTTGAAAGAACGTTACCGTATTATGTGTACCTGGTATGGTACCCTACCGACCGGGCTTAGGCATGTGTGGTTTGCTATACGGTTTTACTTTGCAAAATGGATAAAAGGACGAGTATAATTATAGAAAACAGATAAAAATGCAAGCTATTGTAAAAAAATGGGGCGCCCATGTAGGTGCTATATTGATATTTCTGGCACTGACGGTTGTCTATTTTTCGCCTGCTATTCTGGACAGCAAGGTGATGCGACAAAGCGATATGGATAAGGTGGCCGGTATGGGGGCAAGCCAGATGAAACAATATCAGGAAACAGCCGCATCCGGAGACTGGAATGTCTGGTCGGATGCCATGTTTGGGGGAATGCCCTATATTGTGGAATATGGCGACCCTGCTCCTTCCCTACCCAAACTGGAATTGATTGAGAAGCCTGTTAAGGGAATCAGTTACCTGTATGGAGGAATGGTTTTTGCCGGTTTGGTTTGCTTTTATATCCTGATGTGTGTGTTAGGTGTGAACTGGTGGCTGGCAGTTGCCGGAGCCATTGCCTTTGGGTTTGCCTCTTATAACCTGATCATTATAGAAGCCGGACATATTACCAAGGCCTATGTAATTGCCTATATGCCTTTAACGCTCGCAGGTATGGCCCTGTTGTTCAGGAACCGGTATCTGTGGGGAGCCCTACTCTTCCTGCTTGGAGTGGCTCTGTCTATCAGTAACGGACACATACAGATTACTTATTATCTTGTACTGCTGTGTTTGTTTATCTATGCCGGCTACCTGGTGATGAAGGTAAAAGAGAAGAATTTTAAAGAGCTGGGGCTTGTAACCGGTATTATGGCCGTTGCGGTACTATTGGCTATTCTGCCCAATGCACAGAAAATGTATGCCGATTGGGATTTGGGTAAACATTCCACCCGTGGGCCAACCGAGTTAACAACTACGACTGCGGAAGGTGAAAAAATTTCATCCGGTCTTGACAGGGATTATGCTTTCCAGTGGAGTTATGGCCGGACTGAATTGCTGACGCTGCTGATTCCCAATGCGTACGGTGGAGGGTCGATAGGAACTGTAGACGGTAATTCCGAACTGGCTATCCAGATGAGAAATCAGGGATACCAGTCAGGGAAAGAAATCCAGACTTATACCTACTGGGGAGATAAACCGGGTACTTCAGGGCCTGTTTACATAGGAGCCATTATTTGCTTCCTGTTTGTATTTGGTATGTTTGTGATAAGAAGTTCGATGAAATGGTGGCTATTTGCTGGATCGGTTTTTCTTGTAATCCTGGCATTAGGCCGGAACCTGGCCTTTATCAACGATTTTATTTTCCACTACCTGCCCCTCTATAATAAGTTCCGTACAGTGGAAATGGCACTGGTTATTCCCGGGTTAGCCTTCCCGCTGATCACTATCTGGGGAGTGAACGACCTGTTCAGGGAAAAAGTAGATGATAAAACGTTTAAGAAGGGTTGGATGGGAGCACTGGCTATTACCGGAGGGCTTTGCCTGATTGTATGGTTGATGCCACGTATGCTATTGGATTTTCAGTCTGCGTATGATGCCTACAGGGGATTACCGGACTGGTATATTTCGGCACTGGCACTGGACCGTGCCTCCCTGGCCTCGGCTGATGCTTTCCGGTCGCTGGTGTTTATCCTGCTAAGTGCCGCCCTATTGTTCGTATTCTTCAAATCAAAGAACAGGGCCAAACTGTTGCCTTATATCGGGGCCGGATTGTTGATACTGATTCTTGCGGACCTGTGGGGTATAGATAAACGGTATGTAAACGACGGCAGTTTTGACAGACGGAAACCGGAGGAGTTATATCAACCCACTGTAGCCGACCAGGAGATATTAAAAGATAAAGATTCTTACCGGGTATTGACACTAAATAATCCTTTCCAGGAAACAGATGTTTCTTATTTTCACCATTCAGTGGGGGGCTATCATGCGGCTAAACTGAGAAGATACCAGGAGTTGATAGATCACCGCCTGTTTAAGGAGCTTAACGGAATTACGGCCGGTTTACAAAATGCACAAAGCATAGAGGATTTGTATAGTGCATTGGCCGCTTCGCCGTCGCTAAATATGTTGAATACCCGTTATATCATCTACAATCCGGAATATCCGCCTATCACTAATCCGTTTGCTTTGGGAAATGCGTGGTTTGTAAAGCATGTACAGATTGTAGAGAATGCGGATGCGGAGATTGATTCCCTGAACCGGTTAGACCCGCTGGAAGAGGCCGTTACCGATAAACGGTTTGCAGGCTATCTGGACGGTTTGAATTATACGGTTGATTCGACTGCAGTTATCGCGCTTACCAATTACCGCCCGAACCGGTTGACCTATACTTCGCAGACAGCATCCGAACAGTTTGCTGTTTTTTCAGAAATTTATTATCAACCCGGCTGGCAGGCTTATATAGACGGTACACCGGTAGAACATATCCGGGTAGACTGGACGTTGAGAGGATTACGGGTTCCCGCGGGCACCCATGAAATTGTATTCGAATTCAAACCGAAAGGATATATTACCGCCTCGTATGTTACCGCTTATAGTTCTTTCCTGATCCTGCTATTGGTGATCGGTGCGATTGGGTATTCAGGGTGGAATTTCTTCCGCACGCAAAAGAATTAATTAGCTGGCATAGATTTGCCCCCACCTTTTGTCAGATCTGGTTTTGAATTTAAAGTATAGGGTACGCAGATAAACGCAGAGTTTTATTATAAATTTATCTGCGTAACTCTGCGCTTTCTGCTTATTTTGCGTGCTCTTTAGCTTATACTGAAACGGGGATAAAGGATATTCTCTGACCGAAAAAGTAAAACCCCGCAAAAAAGTCATTGCTTTTGTCTGTGAATCAAACTTTGTACTATCTTACATCTTTATTTTGTAGGAAAAACAAACTTTTTTGCTGAAAAGTGAGTATGTTTTTCAATCTTTACTGTATTCTTATCAGAATCTATTCAATCGAATACCGAAGTACTACCTATATGTTAGCCAATGGTTCAGATACATATCATGAAAAAGAGTTATGGGATAAGTTTTTATCCGGTGATGATAAAGCCTATACACATTTGTATAAAAAATATGTGCGTAACTTATTTTCTTATGGTATGCGTTTTACTACAGACCGGGAACTGGTAAAAGATTGTATTCAGGATGTATTTGTAAAAATATATAGTAACCGGAAACAATTAAACACAACACCGGATGTAAAAATTTATCTGCTTACCGCGTTGAAAAACACGTTGTTTAATGTATTCGAAAAAGAGAGTAAAGCTTATACCCAGGAATATGTTGAACCTGTGTTTCATACAGAATATTCTATAGAGGATACTATAATCCGGGATGAACAGGACGAAGAAAAGAGACAAAAAATGGTGCATATTCTGGAATTACTGACACCCCGGCAAAAGGAGGTTATCTATTATAGATTCGTAGAAGGATTGAAGATTAATGAGATATGTACTCTTATGGATATGAATGTACAATCTGTACAGAATCTTATTCAACGGTCTATCAGGAAGGTCCGCAAAACATTTGAAGGAAAAAAGAATAATACGATGAATATAAATCTGAAGAAGGGTTGCTTATAATATTTTAAACAGAGAAATAACAATGTGTACATATAATTTACATACTAAATACAACAATTATACGGCAGAAGATTTGCTTAAGGATGAATCTTTTATCAATCATTCGCTTCATCCGGATGAGAAAAGTGAGAAGTACTGGAAAAAACTGCTGGATGAAGATATTCTGAACAGGCAGGAATATGAATTGGCCTGTTTTTATATAGACTCTGTACAAGTGCAGGAAGAAATGATAGAGGATGAAGAGATAATTGATTTATGGGGAAATATAGAGGTTACCAATAAAAGAAACCTGAAAGCAAAAAGGAAACTATTTTATATTATCTCTTCTATGGCAGCCGGTATTCTTTGTTTAACAATTCTTTCTATCTCCCGGTTTTTTCAAAGTAGCGATCTTACCACATTGGCTATGACAAAGATCGAAGATGTAAAAGCGCCGGATATGGATGTAACGGATATCCGGCTGATTCTATCGGATGAAGAAGCAATTTCTTTTGAAGAAAAAGAGGTAAAAATTGCCTATAAACAGGAAGGGATCGAAATCAATGAAAAAGAAACAGCCTTAAAGAATCAACGAAATGAAATAACAGATACTCCGGTTTTTAATCAACTGATCGTACCCAAAGGAAAACGTTCTACTCTTACATTTAATGATGGAAGTAAAATCTGGGTAAACGCCGGTAGCCGTGTGGTGTACCCTGCCAAATTTGAAACAGACCAAAGGGAAATATATATTGATGGCGAAGCATATCTGGAAGTAGTTCCGGATGCTGCAAGGCCTTTTATTGTAAAAAGCAAAACGATTCAAATCGAAGTATTAGGTACTTCATTCAACGTAACAGCCTATGAAGCGGATTCTACACAGAGTGTGGTATTGGTGAACGGAAGTGTAAAAGTGAATGCAGGTTCTTTCGGCGAACATTTATTATCTCCCAGCGAAATGCTGGCCTGTTCAGCAAACGGGCCGGAAATCAAAAAAGTCAATACATCCGATTTTGTATCGTGGAAAACAGGAGTCTATCAATTTCGTAGTGAACCGTTGGGAAATATCCTGAAACGTCTGTCACGCTACTATGGAAAAGACATCGTATTTACTTCTGCGATTTCCGATTTTAAGTGTTCCGGTAAACTTGATCTCCGGGACGAGCTGGAAGAGGTAATGAAGAATATTTCAGGAACAGCTCCTGTCAAGTACGAGTTGTCCGGAGATACATATATAGTGAGTAACCTTTAAAATCAATATGCCTATGAAGTAATACCGGTAGTAAGATAAAGCGACCGGACAAAACTCTCACCTTTTGTCCGGTCAGGAATTTTAAATTAATTCTTAGTTATTCAACTTAAAATCAATACAAATGTATGATAAATCTCCAAATTGATAGCCCTTATTGTGCTAAATTCAGAAAAACATTTAATATCATGAGAATAATGATGTTGTTCCTGTTGATAGGAATAGGTTCCGGTCATGCTACTTCTACCTATTCCCAAACTACTCAACTCTCTATAACCTTAAATAAAACTACGTTGAAAGAATTATTCAACGAAATTGAGAATAATAGTGAGTATGTATTCTTTTATTATGACAATGTGATAGATCTTGAGAAAGAGGTCAGTATAGATGTAGAGAACCAAGCAATTGATAAAATACTGGATGATCTGTTTGCCTCTACAAACAATACATACCGGATCAATGACCGTCAGATTATTATTTCTAAAAAAGCCACCCCGTCGGTAAAAGAAAGATTGCAAAGCCGCCCGGTAACCGGAATTGTTTTCGATAATTTTGGTGAACCTCTTATCGGTGCCAGTATTGTGGTGAAAGGAACAACTACCGGAACGATAACAGGTCTGGACGGTGACTTTTCAATTGATGTTCCGGATGTACAAACTGTATTAATCATATCTTATATCGGTTATAAATCACAGGAAATCAGCGTAGGAAACCAACAACACCTTACGATCACTCTACAGACAGATGAAATGGGACTGGATGAAGTTGTCGTGGTAGGATACGGTGTGGTTAAGAAAAAAGACCTGACCGGAGCAGTAGCCTCTGTAAATTCGGAAAAGATTAACCAAATGCCGGCAACAGATGCCGCACAGGCTATACAGGGACGTATCGCGGGGGTACTTATTAATAATACAAGTACACGGCCCGGTGAGTCTCCTTCTGTATTTATCCGTGGTAAACGTTCGATCAGTGGAAGCAGCGACCCGTTGTATGTTGTGGACGGTATTCCCATTACAGGGGGATTAAACGATATCAGCCCGACAGATATCGAATCGATTGATGTATTGAAAGATGCTTCTGCTACAGCTATTTATGGTGCACGGGGTTCGAACGGGGTAATTATGATCACTACCAAAAAAGGAAAAGAAGGCAAAACCCAGGTAGATTACAACGGATATGTGGGTATTATGACTGTAGCCAATGAATTACGGTTTATGAATGCCGCGGAATATGCGGAAACAGTCCGGGAATCATACCGGGCAAATGGTAAATACGATTCGGCTGTACCCAATTGGGATTTAGACCAGACTATCCCGTCCTTCTCCAATGACCCTTATACGCTTGAATCTTTGCGCATGGCATACGATGCAAATGGTAATTATGACCCTTCCAAAGTACGTTCCGACAGCGAATGGTGGAAAGCTATTCAACGCACAGGTATGAATACGAATCACCAGGTTGATATCCGGGGCGGAAACAGCAAGACAAAATTCTTATTTGGCGGTACATATCAAAAGATCAACGGAATTATAAAAGATGAAGACTTTCAGAGATATTCAATCCGTATGAATCTGGACCATGAGATTAGCCGGTGGTTTAAAATTGGAGGACAGACACAATTTTCCCACTCTGTCCAAAACAGAGGATCTAATCTGGCAAATTCCTTTCGGGTGATGCCGATGGGACGTTTGTATGATGATGACGGCAGTGTATTACCCAGGGTATCAGGAACAGACGACCAATGGTATAATCCTTTAATGAAACTGGTTGAGGGAGCTGTAGAAAAACCTTATAAAGTGAATAGCTTTATGGGTAGCTATTATGCGGAGATAACCCTGCCGGTAGACGGTCTGCGTTTTCGTTCTAACTTAGGGTTAAGTTCACGGTCCATACAGGATTATGATTTCCAATCCGGTGCGGCCAGAAATACAAATTTAAATTATGCTAAAAATGCCACAGAAAATCATTATTCGTATACCTGGGAGAATCTGGTGTATTATGATAAAACTGTTGGTGACCATTCTTTTGGGGTAACTTTATTACAATCCATCCAGGAATATGTAATGGAATCAAACGAAATACCTGTGCAGGGTATGCCTTCGGACGATCTTTTATATTATGATGTGTCATCCGCATCTACTCCAGGAAAAGTACTATCCGACAAATATGACTGGCGGCTGGCTTCTTTTATGGGACGGCTTAACTACAGTTACAAAGGACGTTATCTCTTTACCGTATCCACCCGTTATGATGGTTCTTCCCGGCTGGCGGACGGACATAAATGGGTGATGTTTCCGGCTGCATCCGCCGCGTGGCGTATCAATGATGAAGCATTTTTATCAGGTATAGAGGCTATTAGTAATCTCAAACTAAGGGTTGGATACGGTACGGTAGCCAGTTCCGAGGTAGATCCCTATGCAACAAGAGGTACTTTAAGTATGAAATATTATAATTATGGTACGGATAAGATTATCGGATATGCTCCGGAGCTGATGCCTAATAACACGTTAACATGGGAAACAACCGGACAATGGAATGCAGGTATTGATTTTGGCTTCTTCCGCGGACGTATTAGCGGTACAATGGATATATATCTGCAAAACACTAAAAATCTGCTGCTCGACCGGCAACTTCCGGTTGTATCAGGATTTGATAAAATTAAGTCCAACGTGGGCAGAACCCGGAATAAAGGGATTGAATTGAATTTAAGTACAATTAATATCCAGAAAAAAGATTTTACCTGGTCTACGGATTGGATGGTTTATACCAATAAAGAAGAGATCGTAGAATTGTATAACGGGAAAGAGGATGATCCGGGGAATGCGTGGTTTATCGGCGAAGCCATTGATGTATTTTATGACTATAAAAAAGTAGGTATCTGGCAGGATACTCCCGAAGATCTGGCAGAAATGGCTAAATTCAATGAGAACGGAAGTAATTTCAAACCCGGGGACATCCGTTTATGGGATAATGGCGACTATAATATTAACTCGGACGACCGTGTAATTCTGGGGCAGTACCGTCCTAAAGTAGTGGCAAGTATTAACAACACGTTTATATACAAAAACTTTGACCTGAATATTTACTTCCTGGCCAATTTTGGTGGAATGGTTAAAAATGATTTGCGTTATCTGAATCAGGCACATCGTAATGGAAATGTGAAAGTGAATTACTGGACACCTGATAATCCGACAAACGATTTTCCACGGCCTATTGAAGGCGTTGATTATCTGCCCTATTACGAAACTCTTCAATATCAGAAAACAGATTTTATCCGTCTTAAAAATGTAACCCTGGGGTATACTTTACCTAAACATTTGGGTAAAAAGCTGGATATGTCACGTTGCAGGATATATATACAAGCGGACAATCCATGGTTCTGGAGTAAATTTGACTGAGTAGACCCTGAAACGAAGGATGGAGGGTATGAACGTCCGAGTCCTGCAAGTTGGATAGTAGGTTTAAATCTTAGTTTTTAATAACAGATAAAACAACATGCGAACATGAATAGTATGAAAAATCTATATAAGAGTTTAAGTTGGGCGATAGCCGGTATGGCTTTATGTATCGCTTCTACTGGATGTGAAGACTATTTGAAAGAAAAGCAAATCCCGCATCTTACACCTGATTATTATGGTACAGCCGAAGGTGTAGAAGCTGCCGCCGTAGCAGCCTATAGTTATATGCGTTGGGGTGCGGGCGATCTGGAACGTTTCAACTCCTTAACAGAGTATGGAACAGACCTTTTTACAGAAGGAGAAGACCCCGGCAAGTGGGGCGACGCGTTTAATAAATATGGCAGCCAGCTTTATCCGGATATGGATGTGTTGTACGATTTCTGGCAAAACCACTACAAAGCCATCAGTACAACGAATCTGGTAATTCAACAGGTAGAAGAATCTTCTTCTCTATCCGATAATGAAAAGGAGCTGGCTATTGCCGAGATGTCATTTTTCCGGGGATATTTTTACTTTGACCTGGTTCAGCAATTTGGTAGTATACCGCTGGTACTGGATGTTGCTTTTGATGTACGCACAGATTTTAAACGGGCACCGGTTGCTGATATATATGGGCAGATTATTTCCGATCTGGCCTATGCTACCGAATATTTACCCGAGAGACCTGTGCAAACAGGTAAAGCCAGCCGGTATGTAGCTGCCCATTTATTGTCAAAGGTATATTTAACCAGTGGGAGTGCAGTAACCGAGCAGCGTGGACAGGAATCAACAGATATGGAAAATGCGTTGAAGTATGCAAAAATGGTGATCGAATCCGAGCAGTATAAATTATTGGATGATTTTGCCCAATTGTGGGATATGGATAATCAGGGAAATGAAGAGGTTATATTTGCGGTTAAATTCAGTGAAGACCCGGTGTATAATGATGACGGAAATTCCTTTCATTTATATTGGGCTTCGTGGTATGAAGATCAACCGGGTATGATACGGGATCTGGAAAACGGCCGCCCGTACAGACGCCATCGGCAGACCAATAAAACAATGCTCGAATTGTTTGACCGGAAAAATGATTCCCGGTATTATAAAAGTTTTAAATGGGTGTATTATGCGAATAAAGAGGGAGATGGTTTGGAAATAGGTGACACGGCTATTTATTATAGTTTAAATCCGGCACAGACTGATTATCGTTACAGCTATTTCGCATGGAATAAAGAAAACCCGAATGCGAATAACCGGTATTATCCTTCTTTGTTAAAATATATTGATAATAAACGGCTTTCGGTAAATGAAATTAAAGGTGTACGTGAATGGGTACGGATGCGTTTAGGTGAAACCTATCTCCTTGCAGCAGAGGCAGCCGGCAGAATGGGTGATTATAATACTGCGGCAAAATACATCAATATAGTTCGTAAACGGGCGGCCTGGCAGGACGGTGAAGAAAAAATGTCGCAATACTGGAGAGAAGAAGGAGGGCAAAAAGGTGACACAAACAGCACTTTTAGTGAAATAGAAGTACAACCGGCAGACCTTTCGACTAATTTCGTAGACTTTATGTTGGATGAAAGAGGCCGGGAACTATTAGGAGAAACCAATCGTTGGGAAGATTTGGTACGTTGCGAAAAACTGGAGGAATATGTTACCAAATATAATCCCGATGCTGTGAACTTCAGGTCGCACCATAAGTTACGCCCTATCCCTCAAAAGCATATTGACCGCCTGAACCCAAAAGGCGCGGATGCGGAAGAGCAAAACCCCGGATACTATTAATCAGAGAAGCAGATGAAAAAAACAGTTAACAATTTTCCTTCTTTAATTCTTTTGTTTTTGGGAATTATAGGATATGCACAGGCTGAAAAAGGCACGATGAATACAGACTTTCCTGCGGGTTACACCCCGCAGGAAATAGGTTCGCGGGTAGCCCACAGTTTTATTGCTGCCGAACATATGATCCATGCGGATGTACGGATCCATTACGCGGAAGTATGTACATGGTACGGTGCCCTGAAATTTGCGGAAGCAACAAACGACCGGGACCTGTTCGAAATGCTTCAGGAACGGTTTGAGCCTTTGTTCACTACAGAAAAACAATACCAACCGGGTATGAACCATGTAGATTACAACATGTTTGGCTGTCTGCCGCTGGAGTTTTACAGAATTACCAATGAAACAAAGTATCTGGATCTGGGTTTACCGTATGCTGATACGCAATGGGAAGTTCCGGAAGATGCGACAGACGAACAAAAAGCCTGGGCAGATAAAGGCTATTCCTGGCAAACCCGCCTCTGGATTGATGATATGTTTATGATTACTATCATCCAGTCGCAGGCCTATAAAATAACAGGAAAAAGAGAGTATATAGACCGGGCAGCCCGCGAAATGGTGATGTATCTGGATGAGTTACAAAAGCCCAATGGTCTTTTTTATCATGCCCCCGATGCTCCTTATTACTGGGCACGTGGTAACGGCTGGATGGCTGCCGGTATGACGGAACTGCTCCGCTACCTCCCGGAAGATAATCCGGACCGTCCACGTATTATGGAGGGATATAAATTGATGATGAGCAGTTTGAAACAATACCAGACTGAATCGGGTGCGTGGAATCAATTGATTGATGCACCTGATTTCTGGCCGGAATCATCCGGTTCCGCCATGTTTACCTTTGCGATGATCAATGGTGTAAAAAACGGGTGGTTAGACAGACAGGAATATGAAGAAGTTGCCCGGAAAGGCTGGATGGCTCTCATTCCTTATATTACTCCCGAAGGTGATATAACAGAAGTATGCGTGGGAACAAATAAAAAAGACGACCGGCAATATTACTACGATCGTCCCCGCAGAACAGGCGACTTCCATGGTCATGCTCCTGTTTTATGGTGTGCGTATTCTTTACTGGAAAAATAGGTTATAACTCTTCTGTGATAAAGCGAAGTAATTTTTGCGAGAATAGATCCCACGAAAGGCGGACTTTTTCTTTCCGGATATTATTTGTAAAGTAATCTTTGCCAGTGGCAAATAGTTCTTTTATTGCTTCAGCAAGGGATCCGGCCGTTATGCCGGAAGAGATAACGCCGGTTCCCGGCAAAGCGATACTTTGGGGGAAGTCTCCCACTGGTGTACCAACCATAGGAACATCAAAATGGTAAGCAACCGAAACAACTCCGCTTTGGGTAGCTGAACGGTAAGGCAATACCAGTACATCTGCGGCAGAGAAAAATAACGGTAGTTCGCTATCCTGTACATACCGGTTGTGAACTACCGTTTTATGTCCGGCCGGCAGTGCATCTATTTGCTGCCGGTAGTTTTCAAAACTCCCGTAACATTCGCCGGCAATGATTAACTGATAGTTTTCATCCAGACGGGCAAATGCCTCTATTAATAAGTCCAGGCCTTTGTAATCGCGGATTAATCCGAAAAACAGAATGTTTCTCTTTTGCGGGTCAATCCCCAACTGTCTGCAACTCTCCTCCCGGGAAAGTTTGTTCCCGAAGTGGTTGTACAAAGGGTGTGGACTTAGCATGTATTTTACTCCCGGTTTGAGCGATAAAAGATCGTTCTTTACCGTTTCGCTCATAACAATAAACCCGTCGCTCTGTTTAAAAAGAAGAGAGGCAAGGGGCTTATCCACCAGGCGGGGTTCGTGAGGAATCGCATTGTGGAGCAGGGTAATTACCCTACACTCTTTTTTCAACCGGTTGGCAATGTGTGCGTAGGCAGGTACAAAAAAAGACATCCAGTAAGCGATAATCAGTACATCCGGCTCGTAGCCTTTGATCTCTTTTACCGTACGCGAATAAGAAAAAGGGTCGATGCTATCCAGTATATTCATGCTTGGAATACGGATCGCCTGGTCGCCCCCTTCTACATATTGTGTTTTACCTGGGAAAAGCAGGTCAGGATAGAGCCTTTTGAAATTAAAGGCTTTTACTTCGCAGCCTTCTCTCTTTAGTCCGTTGTACAACATCGCACTGAATTGTGCGATGCCTCCCCGGTAAGGGTAAAAAGGAGAAAGAATAGCAATCCTCATACCTGCTTAACTGTTTTTATTAATAACGGTAATGTTCGGGTTTATAAGGGCCTTCTACCGGAACTCCTATATAATCGGCCTGTTCCTGGGTAAGGGTAGATAGTTTAACTCCTATCCGTTCCAGGTGAAGGCGAGCCACCTCTTCATCCAGATATTTAGGTAAGCGGTATACCCCTACTTCGTACTCTTTTTGCCACAAATCTATCTGTGCCAGGGTCTGGTTAGTAAAGGAATTACTCATTACAAACGAAGGGTGTCCGGTGGCACAACCGAGGTTTACCAGACGGCCTTCCGCAAGTAAGAAGATAGAATTACCTGCCGGGAAAGTGTACTTATCTACCTGCGGTTTAATATTGGTATGAACAATACCGGGATAGTTAACCAGCTTATCTACCTGTATTTCATTATCGAAGTGTCCGATGTTACAGATAATAGCCTGGTCGCGCATCTGTACCATGTGCTCAATCGTAATAATGTCGCGGTTTCCGGTAGTAGTAACGAAGATGTTTCCTTCTTTAACTGCTTCTTCCATAGTGGTTACTTCAAACCCTTCCATAGCTGCCTGTAGTGCACAGATCGGGTCGATTTCGGTAACGAGTACCCGTGCCCCGTACGAACGCATAGAGTGCGAACATCCTTTACCTACATCACCATAACCGGCTACTACCACCACTTTACCGGCTATCATAACATCTGTAGCCCGTTTGATACCGTCGGCAAGCGATTCTCGGCATCCGTACAGGTTATCAAATTTGGATTTGGTAACCGAATCGTTTACGTTAATGGCAGGAACTAAAAGTTCTCCTTTTTCCAGCATCTGATACAGGCGGTGTACACCTGTGGTTGTCTCTTCCGAAACCCCTTTCATTTCTGCAACAGTACGATGCCAGCGACTGTTGTCTTCGGCAAGGATGCGTTGCAGCGTATCCAGAATTACCTGTTCCTCGTGGTTGGAACCTTTGCGGTTGATCGTTTCGGCATCATTTTCTGCCTGATATCCCCAGTGTATCAATAGAGAAGCATCTCCACCGTCGTCTACAATCATATGAGGCCCTTTCCCTCCGGGAAAACGAAGTGCCATATCGGTACACCACCAGTATTCTTCAAGGGTTTCGCCTTTCCATGCGTAAACAGGAACCCCGGCAGCCGCTATGGCAGCAGCCGCATGATCCTGTGTGGAGAATATATTACAACTGGCCCAGCGAACATCTGCTCCCAGGTCCACCAAAGTTTCGATTAATACGGCTGTTTGTATCGTCATATGCAACGAACCCATAATACGGGCTCCGGCCAAAGGCTTTTGTCCGGCATATTTCTGACGGATTGCCATAAGGCCCGGCATTTCATGTTCTGCTATTTCTATTTCTTTCCGGCCAAAATCAGCCAGACTCATATCCGCTACTTCATAAGGCAGCTCTGTTGATTGTAAAAATGACATATCCTTTTTATTTGTTTTTCAACTACAAAGATACATAAAAAAGTAGTTAGTAGATAGTAGTTGGTAGTCAGTAGAGTGGTATGCTTCTATTATTTGAATGGATAAAAATGTCCATTTTTTACAAATTTCCTATTGAAACAATTGTTATATTTGAACTATGCAATCTTATCAGATTATTAAACCGGATCCGGTTTTAGCTCCTTATGTTTCTCATTACTGGTTGTTAAAGACATCGGATAGTGAAGATTTTATGCATCGTGTGTGTCCGACCGGATGTATGCAGCTGCTCTTTTATTTTTCCGGAAGGGTTTATTTTCCTGACCGTGCCGTCTGGCAACCTGGTTCTTATCTGGGAGGACAATATAGTACATACGAAGATATGAAAGTGACCGGAACGGTAGAGGTTATTGGGATTATTTTCAAACCATTTGGAACAAAGGCATTTTTTCCCTTTCCCGATGTATTCTCTTTATAATTCCATAATTGATATACATGATCTGGATATTCCGTGGCTGAAAGAACTGGAAGAACAGATTCATACGGAGAAAGATAACGCAATACGTATCCGGTCTATTGAGCAGGCTTTTAAGAAGGCATTAAGAGATCACGATTTTTATAACCTGAACAGGTTGTCGCCGTCTATCCGGTATGCTTCTGAAGACCCGTTTATACAACTAAACCGCATGGCAGAGATTAGTTGCTGGAGCAACAAGCAGTACAAACGGGCGTTTTCCGAATATGTGGGAATTAATCCCAAAGAGTTTTTGCGCATTATCCGTTTTCAACGGGCAATCCATCTATTGCAAGTGCATCCGGAAATGAAACTACAGGAGATTGCATTTGATTGCGGGTATTATGACCTGCCCCACTTATCCCGTGATTTTAAAAGCTTTACGGGTTATACTTTAAAAGAGTATACGTCCCGCTTTTTCCCCTACTCTGATTATTATCCGGAAAAGTGAAGATGTCCTTTTTATACAAAGCTGTGTTCGCGCCTCTCCCTACCTTTGCATTGGTAAGTTTAATTATTAAAAGTAAAGTAACATGCAAAGAATGGTATCTTTTTTTGAAATTCCAGCAGTTGATTTCAACCGCGCAGTACAGTTTTATGAGCAAATCTTTCAGGTAAAACTACAGGTAATGGAGTGTGAATAGGAAAAAATGGCTTTCTTCCCGGAAGAGGATGGTCAATGCCCCGGTGCTATCTCGTGGACGGCAGATAACAGTTTTCAGCCGGGAAGCCATGGTGTATTGCTGCATTTATCCTGCAAGGATATGCAAACTACCCTGGATACAATCGTGAAAAGTGGCGGAACAGTGGTTACTCCCAAAACAAAGATTGAAGCGGAAGAAAGAGGTTACTTCGCCCTATTCACCGACTCCGAAGGCAACCGGTTAGGGTTGTATAGTGATAAGTAAATCTCGCCTTTATGTTCGGCGTAGCGAAGACGCTACGCCGAACATAGGTGATCCAAGTTTCGCAGATCATTATATTTTTTCTGCGAAATTCTGCGTTCATCTGCGAATTCTGCGTACTCTATACTCCAAATCATACACCTAAAGCCTATCACTTCTTTCTTAAATCGGAGTAATCCCCTGTTCCGCTAATAGTTGGAGGCTTATGTCGCGGAGTTTGAATTTTTGGATTTTACCGCTTCCTGTCAGGGGAAAGTTAGGTACGAAAAAGATGTATTTGGGAATTTTATGACGGGCAATTTTTCCGCGGCAGAATTCTTTTACTTCTTCGGCTTCCATAGTGGCACCCTCTTTCAGGATGATAAAGGCACCGACTTCTTCCCCATATTTTGGGGAAGCCACTCCTACTACCTGTACATCCTGTATTCCTTCCATGTGGTAGAGGAATTCTTCTATTTCGCGTGGATAGATATTTTCGCCACCCCGGATAATCATATCTTTGATACGTCCGGTAATGCGGTAATTACCGGCTTCGTCTTTTACTCCCAAGTCTCCGCTGTGTAACCAGCCGTCTTTGTCGATCACTTCGGCTGTGGCCTGTGGGTTATTGTAGTAGCCTTTCATCACCAGATAGCCCCGGCAACAGATTTCGCCCTGTACGCCAACCGGACACTCTTCGCCGGTTTCGGGATCCAGTACTTTTACTTCTGTGAAAGGGTATTCTTTTCCTACGGTGGTACAACGTTCCTCAAAACTTTCTACCAATGTTGTATGAGTCATCCCCGGCGAACTTTCGGTTAGTCCGTATACACTGGTGATGTGGGTGATGTGCATTTTTTCGGTTACAGCCCGCATTAATTCGACCGGGCAGAGTGCTCCGGCCATAATTCCGGTACGCAGCGAAGTGAGATCAAACATCTCAAACATCGGATGGTTCAGTTCAGCGATGAACATGGTTGGTACCCCATACAAAGCCGTACATCTTTCTTTATGTATGGATGCCAGTACTACCATGGGGTCGAACTTTTCGACCATTACCTGTGTACAGCCATGAGTCAGTACATTCATGGAGGCCAATACAACTCCGAAACAGTGGAATAACGGAACACAGCAGCACAGTTTATCGTCGGCAGTGAATCCCATGCCTTCGCCGGTAAACAACCCGTTATTTGTTATGTTGTGGTGCGTAAGCATTACCCCTTTCGGGAAACCGGTAGTTCCGGATGTATATTGCATATTTACAACATCGTAACAATTTACCTGCTGTTTAGCCTCTTGTAATAGTTTGTCGCTGATGTTTTCTCCCAGTAATAAAAGTTCGGGAGTATTATATAACGCTCTGTATTTTTCCTGTCCGATATAGACTATATTTTTCAGATACGGGAAACGTTTACTTTTCAGGAATCCGCGCTGGGACTCCTTTAGTTCGGGGAGCATTGTGTTTACCATATCCACATAGTTCCCGTCGAAAACCCCTTCGGTGATACATAATGTATGGATATCGGCATTTTCCACCAGGTATTCCAGTTCGCTCTGTTTGTAGTTGGTATTAACAGTTACCAGTACGGCACCAATCTTAGCCCCTGCAAAGAGAAAGGTTAACCAGTCCGGGACATTGGTTGCCTAGATTCCTACATGGGTTCCTTTTGTGACTCCGATAGAGAGCAAACCTTTGGCCATTTTGTCTACCCGTTCGTTAAACTGTTTCCAGGTAAAGCGCAGATTGCGGTCCGAATAAACGATATACTCTTTGTCGGGGGTGGTTTTGGCCCAGTGTTCAAGCCACTGGCCTAATGTTTTTTCCTGTAAATCCATGGTTAATGAGTTAGCATACTAAGAATTAGTAAGGGGTGTAAATCACTCCTAATATTTTTGCGGTTTCCTGGTTCCCCGCGTGTACATGATGAGCGACTATAGAGTCGTAATAGATACTGTCTCCCTGTTCCAGGATATAGGTTTTTGATCCGTAGTTGATCTCTACCACTCCTTCCAGTACATAGATAAACTCTTCACCCTCATGCGTAGATAAAATAAAATCCACATCGGCAGCCGGTGCAATATCTATCAGGAAAGGTTCCATATGCCTGCCGGATTTATCCTGCGAAAGGGCATGGTAATCCATGTGTTTTTTAGATCCTTTACTGTCGTTGAAATGGATCCCACCCAATCCGTCACTCTCTTTCTTACGGCATATAACCGGACCTAACTCTGACTGGTCGTCCAGAAAGGTACCTAAACGAACACCCAGTACCCGTGCAATTTTAATAAGGGGTGCAAGAGAAGGCAGTGCCTCGTCTTTTTCGATACATTCAATTTGCTGTACGGTCAATCCGGCTCTCTCTGCAACTTCTTCTATGGATAGTTGTTTGGACTCGCGCAGGCTTTTTACTTTTTCTCCTATGATGTTATTGTTTTTCATGTACTATTGATTTTTTAATTTCGACTTCAAGTATGCTTACAATATGAAACATTCAGAGGCAAATATACATTAATATTTTATTTTCCAAATTGTTAAGGC
Organism: Tannerellaceae bacterium; assembly: GCA_021203545.1. Taxonomy (GTDB): domain Bacteria; phylum Bacteroidota; class Bacteroidia; order Bacteroidales; family Tannerellaceae; genus UBA4116. The sequence goes on from JAJQAZ010000003.1 coordinate 141,539, forward strand.
GTAAATATTATAGATAAGTTTGGATAAATAACAAAAGAGGGCCTCCCGTTTGGGAAGCCCTCTTTGTTTTTCTGCAGAAAATATATCTGATTACTTTCTGATACCTAATTCTTTGATGATCGCACGATATCTGGTGATATCTATTTTGATCAGGTAGTCAAGTAAACGACGACGTTTACCTACCAACATTTTAAGAGCACGTTCTGTATTGTGATCTTTGTGATTTTTTTTCAGGTGCTCTGTCAGGTGTGAAATACGATACGTGAACAGTGCAATCTGGCTTTCGGGAGAACCTGTATCTGTTGTAGATTTCTGTCTTCCGTGTTTTTCGAAAAGTTCTTTTTTCTTTTCTGAATCTAAATACATCATTTTCTTTCTTGTACTTTAATAAATTAATACCATATTATTTAAGCGACGGCAAAGATAGATATTCCTTTTTGATTTTCAAGACTTTTTGAATACTTTTTTTGAGACCCCGGCAAATTATCGTACCTTTGCCCCCAATAAATTACTTTCAATGCAAAACATTAGAAATATTGCGATTATCGCGCACGTGGATCACGGCAAAACAACCCTTGTTGATAAAATGCTTTTAGCCGGACAGCTTTTCCGGGAAGGCCACGATGATCTGGACCAGTTTCTGGACAGCAACGATCTGGAACGGGAAAGGGGAATTACTATTCTGGCGAAGAATGTATCTATCCAGTATAAAGATCATAAAATAAATATTATTGATACTCCGGGGCACGCCGATTTCGGAGGTGAAGTAGAGCGGGTGTTGAATATGGCAGACGGCTGTTTGCTGTTGGTTGACGCTTTTGAAGGGCCTATGCCGCAGACCCGTTTCGTTTTACAGAAGGCTTTGCAATTAGGCTTGAAACCGATTGTGGTTATTAATAAGGTAGATAAACCAAACTGCCGCCCTTCGGAAGTGCAGGAAATGGTGTTTGACCTGATGTTTAGCCTGGATGCTACGGAAGAACAGTTGGATTTCCCTACTATCTACGGTTCGGCTAAACAGGGCTGGATGTCTCTGGACTGGAATAAGCCTGAAACTAATATATTTACACTGCTGGATGCTATTATTGAACACATTCCGGCTCCGGAGGTGATAGAAGGTACTACACAAATGTTGATTACTTCGCTGGATTTCTCTAAATATGTAGGACGTATCGCAGTAGGACGTGTACATCGCGGAGAGGTGAAAGAAGGCCAGGATGTGATGCTGTGCAAACGCGATGGCACAATGGTTAAATCGCGTATTAAGGAGGTTAATATATTTGAAGGACTGGGACGTACAAAAGTATCTGCTGTACAGTCGGGAGATATTTGCGCATTGATAGGTATTGAAGGGTTTGAAATTGGTGAAACGATTGCGGATATAAATGAGCCGGAACCGCTGCCAACGATAGCGATTGACGAACCAACGATGTCCATGTTGTTTACTATTAATAATTCACCGTTTTTTGGTAAAGACGGTAAATTTGTTACTTCACGACATATTTTTGAACGTTTACAAAAAGAATTGGATAAGAACCTGGCTCTTCGTGTGGTTCCTACTGATTCGGCTGATTCGTGGCTGGTATATGGCCGGGGTGTACTTCACCTGTCGGTACTTATTGAAACCATGCGCCGCGAAGGCTATGAGTTGCAGGTAGGACAACCACAGGTTATTATCAAACATGTAGACGGAGTAAAACATGAACCGGTTGAACAGTTGACGATCAATCTGCCGGAAGAGTTTTCAAGCCGTATCATTGATATTGTTACCAAACGAAAAGGTGAAATGACGATGATGGAGAGTAAAAACGACCGGATGCATCTGGAGTTTACAATTCCTTCACGTGGTATTATCGGTTTGAATAATTCAATTCTGACAGCTTCTGCCGGCGAGGCAATTGTGGCACACCGTTTTCTGGAATACCAACCCTGGAAAGGAGATATAGAGCGCAGAATGAATGGTTCTATTATCACTATGGAAACCGGAACCGCCTATGCCTATGCACTTAATAACCTGCAGTCGCGCGGACGTTTCTTTATTTCACCACAGGAAGATGTGTATGCCGGACAGGTTGTAGGCGAACATTCGAAAGAGGGTGATCTGGTAGTGAATGTTACCAAATCAAAGAAACTGACCAATATGCGTGCATCGGGTTCAGATGATAAAACTTCGCTGGCACCGCCGGTAGTATTCAGTCTGGAAGATGCGTTGGAGTATATCAAAACAGATGAATATGTAGAGATTACTCCGAATTACATGCGCATGCGTAAAATCCTGTTGGATGAAAACGAACGGAAAAGACAGAGTAAACAGTAACAGATTGCTACAAATCCGTTCTTTTTGCTAACACAGGCCTTTTGCTAAACAGGCAAACCAGCGGATCAAAAGAGTATAGATATACGTTGTTAAGACGTTCAAAGTACGTTTTTGGCAGTTAAAAAATACGTTGACAAATGAAAAAAAGGACCGGTGCTTTGCCCAAAAAGCACCGGTTCTTTCCTTTAAAAGCATCAATGCTTTCCATGAAAAGGACCGGTGCTTTTATTTTAGCCCGTTTTTGGATGCTTTTTAGAGCTAAAAGCGCCTGAAATAAGAAGGCTTGAGAGATATCAAAAAGCAGGATAATGGCTATTTCCGGTAACACTACTCCCGGATTGCGCTATATGCTTTTCTAAATCCGGTTTCTTTTTGTTTATATAAGAGGTTAAAAAGTAACAATCCGGAAAAACTAAACTCCGCGAGAATCGTTTCTATTCTTTTACTCTGTAAGATAGTCCAGAATAAGCGATTCTCGCGGAGTTTAAATATCAATTTGTCAGACCATCTTTATTTTGACGGAATGTTACTCATATCAAATATGAGGGTACCTCCTGCCACAATATCTTTATGGGTGAAGAATGGGGTATCCAGACGTTTGCCGTTAAGAGTTACCTGCCGGACGTATCTGTTTTCCGGGGAGTTGTTGTTTATCACAATTTCAAACGTTCCGCCTGCTACCGGTATCCGGGCACGGTCTACTATGGGACGGCCAATGGTATACACCGGATCGCCGGGACATACCTGATAAAATCCTAACGCGCTCATCACATACCATGCGGACATCTGTCCGCAATCTTCGTTACCGATAATTCCTTCCGGAGCCGGCAGGTAGAATTCGCGCAGGATGTAATCAATATATTCCTGTCCTTTCCAGGGCGAACCGGTCCAGTTATAAAGATAGGCCATGTGATGGCTGGGTTCGTTACCGTGTGCATATTGCCCGATCAGTCCGGTAATATCGCCGGAAGCATTTTCTCCGTCAATCTGTGAAGAGGTGGTGAAAAGCGTATCCAAACGGGCTTCCAATTCTTTGCTTCCTCCTATCTCCGCAATGAAATTATCCATATCATGTGGTACAAAGAAACTCCACTGAAACGCGTTCCCTTCGGTATAATCGCTTTCCATATGGGATGAATAACGGGGATTGAACGGTATACGGAAGGAACCATCCGCCATTACGCCACGCATCATTTTTGTTTCCGGGTCAAGATAACGTTTATAATACCCAGCCTTCTCCCGGTAAGCCGCTGCAATTGAATCCAGTCCGGCCTGTTCCGCCAGCAAAGAAATACACCAGTCATAGTAAGCCATTTCAAGCCCCCATGATACCGATTCGGGAACCTTATCGGCCGGAACATATCCATACTTTTCTTTATAATAGGGATGCATCGTAATCAGGTCGAGTTCGCGGGTACCCTTGAACTTTTCCGCCAGGTCCTCCCGGTAAACAGAAGAACGTACACCGGCTTCTGTCCAGAGGGACAGATCGCCGGTATGCAACTCTTTCGCTACCAGATCCGCCAGAACCGAAACAGCGGGATACCCCACCATACAACCTGTATAATTAGAGGCCAACGGCCATTTAGGCAGAATGGTTCCTTCCTTATACCCCTGCACAAGCACATTTCCCCATTCGGCAGCCAGATCAGGCTTAATGATAGTCATCAACGGATGAAGGGCCCGGAAGGTATCCCACAAAGAGAATACGGAATAATTGGTATAGCCCGGTTCTGCCATGCGTACCCGTTTATCCATACCCAGATAACGCCCGTCTGCATCCTGATACGCATACGGAGCAATCATAGTATGGTACAGGGCCGTATAGAAATTCTTACGGATAGCCGGATCGGTTGTTTCAATCTGTATCCGGTTTAGCTCTTCATTCCATATCTGTTCCGACTGGTAGCGAACGGCTTCGAAATCCCAATGGGGTAATTCGGTTATCAGATTACGCTCCGCACCGTCGGTATTTACCGGTGAAATGGTTACTTTTACATACAGAGGCTGATCGCTGTCAAAGAATTTATAATGGAATTTCAGATCCTGGGCACTGTTCACCCGCAGGAACAGAGAGTCGTCCCGCAACGTACCGTCCATATACTGGTACAACGTTTCAATAGGTTCGGAAAAAACAATCCGGTACGACACACTGTGATCGTGCGCCCAACCACGGCTCTTAATGGTACCTTCTATAATAGAATCATTCACCAGCAGGTATTCGTTGCCGGTAATGCTATGCCCCCAGTTAGGTTGCAATACATGACCCAGGTCCAGCATCACCCGCCGGTCCGAAGCATCATCAAACGTATATTTATGAAACCCAACCCGGTTGGTAGACGTCAGTTCTACTTTAACCCCGAAATTATCCAGCTTAACACTATAATATCCCGGCGAAGCCTTTTCAGTCTCTTTCCTGAACGTAGCCACCGGTTTTATTCCGTGCGAACCCGAATAAGGCAACAAAGCCACATCACCCAGATCGCCAATACCCGTTCCGGAAAGATGTGTATGGCTGAAAGCATAAATCACGGAATCTTCATAGTGGTATCCGCTACTTGCATCCCAACCCATCATATGGGTATCAGGGCTTAACTGTACCAGGGCATACGGACGGGTAGGACCCGGAAATGTATGACCGTGAAATCCTGTTCCGATAAAAGGATCTACATACTGCGTCAGATCAGGCAGTACCTCATCATCGGAAGAGGTGTTACAACTGCCGGCCAGAAAAAGAATGGCGATAAGAAAAAGAATACCTATGTTTTTCATTGTGCGTTAAAAATAATAGGTAAGTAAAATAATATCCGGTGATTGGTTACTGCGTCCGTATTTTTAACCTTTCCGGTTTTCAGTTCGGTGTCTCCATACCAGGCAGTAGTTACATTATACTCGACCCCGGCCTTCCAGTGAGGCAGGTTATAGGAAACATGAGCCATACCCGATGCCAGCTGGTCAATATCGATACCGGAACCATAATAAGTAGTATTTACTAACTCATCTTTGGTTCCCAGGTTTTTGGAATAACCCGCAAAAAGACCGTATTGCCAGGTTCTGCCGTAAACCACATTCAACCAGGAGGTAGAAAACCGGCTGGCGGTATAATCCTGTTTCCCGGTGCGCTGGTCAATAGCAGAGATACCATATCCACCCAACATATTGGTATGCCCCAGATTAGAGGCAAGCAATGTCTTACCGGCAAATGTCCAGTCACGAATACTATAACGGGCCTGTGCCATATAAGAGAATGTAGTAAGACGTTCGTCCACTTTATATTTTGTTTTATCAGCCAACTCTGACTCGGTTCTGGGTTTCAGCGAAAGCATTTCCACACCGACACCCCCAATAAAACCATTGTTTCTGTAATTAATGCCTGCAAACAGCTCCGGAATAAGCCCGTTTTTAATATACTCCTCACTTTTATTAGAAGGACCCGGACTTAATGACATCAATTGGTAAACAGCCGCCCCGGTAAATTCGAAACGGGAAGTTCTGTAATCGTAACGAAGTTGTGTACTACGGTTAAACGGCTGAAAAGGCGAACCGGTACAAAGATTGATAGTTTCGGGAAACAGTCCCCACAACGGATGCCAGGTTTGCCCCAGCAGCAGGTTCAATCCGCTTTCCCAGTTCAGGTTGATATAGGCCTGACGGAGACGGAACAGATAGGGATTCGCGGAAGTTCCTCCGAAATCGCCCTCTATTTTTGCGGAAGTACGGGCCTTCCCAAGCCAGGGACCTGCTACATCTATTCCTAAGCGCGCAGTTAAAGCATAAAATCCGGTGTTGGGCACTGCATTCAGGTCTTTTCCGTCGGCATCCGGATCTTTCTTATCCGGATACATATAAAAAATACCATCTATAGCTTCCACATTGCTACGGGAGTTATAAAACAGGTCGCCCCGCACAAAGCCATAAAATTTATAGGAGAAATTATCCCGTTGCGCCTGGCAGGGCAGGGAAAGTAAAATTGCAAATAGAGTGACTACCGTTGCTCTCATAAAAAATGTATTGTTTGTTTTTGATTTTCCCGGTTTTAGCGTGTAAAGGTAACTATTTTTGATAATACCATTTGAATACCGGAATATTATTTGTTTCTTTGCTGATAACCTGTAACCCAAAAGACATATAAACTTTTAAATTATCATTTATATAGTATCATGAAAACGAAAAAATTTCTTTTAGAAGAGAAAGACATCCCTACCGCGTGGTATAATATCGCCGCGGATATGAAAAACAAACCGCTTCCTTTCCTTCATCCGGGAACAAAACAACCGATCAAACCGGAAGATTTGTATCCGATCTTTGCAAAATCCCTGGCACATCAGGAGATGAACGATACAGATTCGTGGATCGAGACACCGGACGAAGTACGCGAAATGTATCGCATCTGGCGTCCTACTCCGCTGGTGCGGGCCTATGGCCTGGAAAAAGCCCTGGATACACCTGCACATATCTATTTTAAAAATGAAAGTGTAAGCCCGGTAGGATCACACAAACTAAACTCTGCCATTCCACAGGCTTACTTCTGTAAACAGGAAGACATTACCAATATAACCACCGAGACCGGTGCCGGACAATAGGGAGCTGCCTGTCGTACGCCGCCAAAGTATATGGCCTGGAACTGGCTGTATATATGGTAAAGATCAGTTACGAACAGAAACCTTACCGCCGTTCCATCATGCAGACATTTGGTGCGCAGGTGATCGCATCGCCCAGTATGAGTACGAAAGCCGGACGTAAGATATTAACTGACAATCCTATGTACCAGGGTAGCCTGGGTACTGCCATTTCGGAAGCAGTAGAGCTGGCTCTGGAAACTCCGAATTGTAAATATACACTGGGTAGTGTACTCAACCATGTAATGCTTCACCAGACAGTGATCGGGCTGGAAGCAGAAAAGCAGATGGAAATGGCCGGCGAATATCCGGACATTGTGATCGGTTGCTTTGGGGGAGGCTCTAACTTCTCCGGAATCTCTTTCCCCTTCCTGCGGCATAAAATTAACGAAGGACGGGATATCCGGGTGATTGCTGCCGAACCTGCATCGTGTCCTAAGCTGACCCGGGGTGAATTCCAGTATGACTTTGGTGACGAAACCGGTTATACTCCGCTGATTCCTATGTTTACGCTGGGACATACTTTCTCGCCGGCGCATATTCATGCCGGTGGACTCCGTTACCACGGAGCCGGAGCACTGGTGAGCCAGTTACGGAAAGACGGTATGATAGAGGCTGTTGATATTAAGCAGTTGGATACATTCAGTGCGGCTACCCTGTTTGCACAGGCTGAAGGAATTATCCCTGCACCGGAATCAGCCCACGCGATTGCGGCGGCTATCCGTGAAGCCAACCAGGCAAAAGATGAAGGTGTACAAAAAACAATCCTGTTCAACTTGTCAGGACATGGATTGATTGATATGACGGCATACGACCAGTATATTTCAGGCGATTTGGTTAACTATGAAATTTCTGACGCAGAGATTTCCGGGAATCTGGATAAACTGGAGAAGATTGTAAAATAAACACACAAGTTACAATATGTAAGCAGCGCCGCCAGCAGATTCACATCTCCGGGCGGCGCTTTATTTTAGTGTATTTATAAGTGTTATATTAATCTATGAAAAAATTTCTTCATACTCCGTAAGAGGAAAAATAAGTTGTTGTTCATTCAAACTGTAATTACTTTTCTGTGCGTCCCACATTCCGTAGGTAGAATGTACCTCTCCTGCAGTTTCGTCATACGTATAGGAGATGCGATAGAAAGGCAACCATTCATCCTTAGTTTTATTCCAACGCCAGGCTATCTTTTCCTCTACTTTTCCGTTCTCATTATAAACAAAATCAAACTTCATTTGTTTGTTTAACAGGTTATTATCCTGCACATATACGACCTTCGAAACGATCATCCCATTTTCTTCCTGTGTATCATACACATAATTACGGGGAGTTTTTCCCTCTACTAAATTACTACCGGCTAAAAACAGAAGCATCAGCAGCGTGCACGGAATAGAGTGTAACAATTTCATACCATTAAATTTTATATCAGGTTTGACAATATGACGCAAATATAGGGAGTATATCCGGATTAAACTACCATTTTGACACCAAAATGATAGTTAAAATGATTTAATTAACAATCAGCGCACATAGCAGATATAAATAAAATATTATTTTGCTTACAATTTGAAAGTAAATAAGATTTTTATTTAAACTTTTCTATTTATCCGGGAGGTTTATTATCTCTTCTTTTACTTTTAGATTTTTCTCTTTCAGCGGCAGGTTTTAACAGATAAAGTTTATATTTGTAAAAACATAATTATCTATTTATTACCATACATCATGAAAAACATCTCCAGAAGAACAGCTCTTAAAACAGTATTGGCAGGTAGTGCTTCGCTTGCAGTAACAGGACTGGGGGCAACAGTAACAGATAAAAAACGTAAGACAAAAGAACCGTTAAAAGGAAATATTCGCCATTCGGTCAGCAAATGGTGTTTCGGGGAATATGATCTGGCTGAATTTTGCGGTATTTGCAAAGAGATCGGGATCGAATCCATTGAATTGCTGGATCCACATGAATGGCCGGTTGTACAAAGTCACGGGTTAACAGTTGCTATGACACAGGGTGCCGGACTGGGGATTGACCGGGGATTCAATGATCCGTCTCTGCATGATGAATTAGTAGCCAGTTATGAAAAAGTAATCCCTATGGTAGCCGAAGCCGGTTTAACCAACCTGATCTGTTTCTCCGGCCGCCGTAATGGAGTGACTGATTTGCAGGGTTGGGAAAACTGCGAGAAAGGGTTGAAACGTATCACCCCTATCGCCGAAAAATACAATGTAGTACTAACCATGGAACTACTGAACAGCGTAGGGCACAAAGATTATCTGTGTGATCATACAGTTTGGGGTGTAGAACTCTGCCGCCGGGTTGGTTCGCCCAACTTTAAACTGCTATACGATATTTACCATATGCAGATTATGGAGGGAAATATCATTGAACATATCCAAAAATACCACTCTTATTTCTCACATATCCACACCGGAGGTAACCCCGGACGGAACGAAATAGACGAAACACAGGAGTTATACTATCCCGCCATTATGAAAGCAATCGTAGAAACCGGATACAAAGGCTTCGTAGGCCAGGAATTCGTTCCGAAACAACCGGATAAAATAGCCTCCCTGGAAAAATGCATCCGCATTTGTGATGTGTGAAAACAGCTAAAAGCACACAGATGACACAGATCAAACAGATGACCACAAGATTATATATTTATAAAAAATAATTATCTATATAAATCTGTTTGATCTGTGTCATCTGTGTGCCTCTTCTGATCAGGATTTATATTTTTGGATCATTTGCTCTATATGTTTCCGGTCTGCCGGGTCATCTACCGGGAAGGAATAGAAAGAATATCTTAGTAAAAACCGGCCATCTACGTAATAAATAGGTAGCTCTTCTCTTCCCCCTTCGAGTGAAACAACCAAATAGGAGACTTCCGGGTCCCGAAGAAAAACAGTACAATCGTCGTCAATTGTAAAATAATTGCATCGTGAAAGTATATCCAGCAACAATTCCCGGTCCGGTCCCTCTATACGTTTTCCTCCGGTATTTGTAATTCCCGTGTATATGATACTATTCGGAATAGATTCGCTTTCTTTGTCATAATATTTATATAGATTTTCAAGAACTCCCTGATTCCCGTCCCAACGGAACGTTTTATCCCAATAACAGATCCGGGCGGTAGAAAACAACTTCGTTCTCAGAAATTCTTTTTGAGCAGGTGTTGCAACTCCATCCATTACCGGGTCAGGAAAAACATCAGTAAAAATAAATTCCTCTATACGCCATTTACCTGCGTCATTGAGTTTTCCTAATTTATCAAACCCGAAGGAGTAATATGTATTATAATCCCAACCTTCTTCACTGTCAAAAGACATCTGTTCAAAGTTATCAATCACGTTAATAATCCCATTGCTATCATGATAACTTACTTTTAACCGCCAAAAATTATCAGATGTGGCACCCAGCAGGCAAATAGAAGAATTTTGTCCGGGTGTAATCACATATCCCCCCTTATATTCCCCTAAGATATTTCTTACATTTTTTAGATAGTCCTGATGAATAAAATAACAGGAGCCACACTCTTCTTCAATTTTACTTCTTATCTCCTGGATATAGGTCTGATATACAAAATAAGCCGGTTTAGTTTCCTGTGGTACAATGTCACTCATATACATGCGTAAAGGATGAACAACAGTATGGTCTTCGTTGGAGATTCCCCAACATTTACCATTCACATAATATTCAACCCCTTTAGGAACCGGAGGAAAAGGGTTTACCCATAATTGTGTTTTATAGGCTTCCACTACTCCTGTAAACAGATGACCGGATTCATCGAAAAGAAGATTTTTCGGATGTCCCTCCCGCTCGCTGAAGTGCTTCGGGGTTAGGTGGCTCGCATGTGCTGTTATATCCTTCCAATATACCCCCCCCCGGCCTATTATAAAATCGTGCCACGAACACCATGCCCCTAAAACATTCAGCAGAACAATTATAACTGCCATAAGAAAATACTTTAAGGGTTTAGGGATAGGAGGTAAAGAAACAGAAGGAACTTCTCCGTATTCCGCAGCAGGTTGTTTATCCGGTTCCCATCCTGTTGCAGAAGTAGTTTTTGCAGTAAAAACATAAGCTGTCAGCGCGGAAAAGAGTGTGAGTAGAAAGCCTCCGCCACCCAGCAACAGGACTCCTTTTTCACCTGCAAACATACCACACATAAATCCGCAGACTCCATTAACAACAGCCGGATAAATTAACGTTTTATATCTTATAACCCCTATCGCTCCACTCGCTATACAGATCAGCGACAAATAAAACAATCCGGCAAATCCTATAATCAGCCACAACCACGAACGGATAGGAGAGTTTAATATATACAGGAAATAAAAAAATACAACTATCCAGGATGCTATAAGCAGAATAAAAAGCTTCTTCATATGAATATGAAACAATTAAATGGATTCCGGTCCTAAAGATAGGCAAATAATAATGCCGTCCTGTATACTTGTAAAATATTTTCTACCTTTGCAGTCATTGAAAAAATTTTGAACAATGGAAATAGTAGTAAGTGGTATCCGGCCAACCGGCAATCTGCACCTGGGCAATTATTTCGGGGCAGTAAAAAGTTTTGTTGAATTACAGAAAGAGTTTAATTGTTACTTTTTTATCGCGGACTGGCATTCACTCACCACTCATTTGAAACCTGAAGATATTCGTAAAAGTGCGAAAACCATACTTGCCGAGTACCTGGCTTGTGGTATTGATCCGGAGAAATCAACGATCTATATCCAGAGCGATGTACGCGAAGTAGCCGAATTATATCTGTACCTGAATATGAATGCAGGTATCGGTGAATTAATGCGTACTACTTCATTTAAAGAAAAAGCACGGCAACAATTACGCATTACCAATGCCGATGCGAACATCGAAAAAGAGATTTTCAACGAAAATAACAAGCACAGTGTAAATGCAGGATTACTAACTTACCCTACACTCATGTGTGCCGATATTATTATCCACAAAGCGGTTAAAGTACCGGTAGGAAAAGACCAGGAACAAAACATGGAAATGGCACGCCGTTTTGCCCGTCGTTTCAATGCTACCTACAATGTTGAGTTCTTCCCCGAACCGGCCTCTTTCCATATGGCTGATAAAGCCTTGAAAGTACCCGGACTGGACGGGTCGGGCAAAATGGGAAAAAGCGAAGGAAACGCGATTTACCTGGTCGACGATGAAAAGACAATCCGCAAAAAAGTAATGCGTGCGGTAACCGATGCAGGCCCAACAGAACCCAACAGCGAAAAACCGGAACCGGTTCAGAATCTGTTCAAGTTGATGGAGATTGTATCAACACAGGATACCTACGATTTTTTCAACGACAAGTATAATAATTGTGAGATCCGGTACGGCGACATGAAAAAACAATTAGCCGAAGATATTAACCTGTTCTGTGCTCCTATCCGTGAAAAGATACTGGCAATCTCTGCCGATGAAGAATATCTAGATAAAGTAGCCCGCATAGGAGCCGAAAAAGCCAGCGAAAGCGCTGCCAAAACCCTAAGCGAAGTACGCCGTATCATCGGTTTCCGTCCCTAAAACTCCCCAAAAGCAAACGGCACACAGATAATAAGGATAAGACAAATTTATACAGATAATAATTTTTGAATGTATAAAAAATCTGTGGTAATCTGTCTAATCCGTGTTATCTGTGTATTATGTTGCATATAAGTGTATATTTTGCCATTTATTATATTCTTCCTATCTTGCGGCGCTAATTTATAAGAACATGTATAATTAAAATTGTAAGAACCATGATGAATGTAAAATCTAATCTGCTACTTTTAGCAACCATCCTGTTATTTTCGTGTAATAGTAGCAACAAAAAAACAGACAATCAGGAAACCGCTGTTTCTTCTCCGGAAAATTACGTAGCCTATTTGTTTGCTTATTTTACCGGTAATGCGGTGGAGGATGAATCTATCCACTTTGCCGTCAGCGAAGACGGCTACAACTACAAAGCGCTGAACAACAACCGGCCCGTTATCGAATCGGCAGCAATCAGTTCTACCGGCGGAGTACGCGATCCTCATATCCTGCGTTGCGAAGACGGTAGAACGTTCTATATGGTAGTTACCGATATGACCTCATCCAAAGGCTGGGATTCAAACCGGGCCATGGTATTACTTAAATCAACCGACCTGGTAAACTGGACCTCTTCTATTATCAACATCCAGGAAAAATATGAAGGACAGGAAGGCCTGCAACGGGTATGGGCTCCTCAAACAATCTATGATCCGGCAGCAGGGAAATATATGGTATATTGGTCCATGAAACATAATGACGGTCCGGACATCATCTATTACTCCTATACCAACGATGATTTTACCGATCTGGCAACCGAACCGGCACAACTCTTCTTCCCTGAAAACGGTAAATCCTGCATTGATGGAGATATTATTTACAAAGACGGCACTTTCTATATGTTCTATAAAACAGAAGGACACGGAAACGGCATTAAACTGGCTACGACCGATAACCTGACTTCGGGCAACTGGACAGAACACGAAGGTTACAAACAGCAAACCCCGGAAGCCGTAGAAGGTTCAAGCGTATTCAAACTGATAAACTCCGATACCTACATCCTGATGTATGACGTATATATGAAAGGATCTTACCAGTTTACAGAAAGTAAAGACCTGATAAATTTCTCTGTTATCGATAATCAGATCTCTATGGATTTCCACCCACGTCACGGCTCTATCATCCCTATCACATCCACCGAATTAAAACGTGTAACAGACAAATGGGGAAACTAAATCAAAAGAAATAATCAGCATACTTTAAAGTATAATAAAAAAGCGAATTGTTCCCCGACTCTGAGCAGGGAACAATTTGTATCTGTATATAGTATTAAAAATATCTATTTGCTCTCCGGAAACGACTCTTCCTGCACTAACAAAATGATTGCTGCGGATTCTGTATGCTAACACTTGTTCAAACTTTCTGCAGGGCTTTTTATAAAATAATTTCTTTTTGTTTTTTATCTCTCTTAACGGCTGACAATCTGAAAAAGCTAAAGGCTGCGAGAATCGTTTTTTTCAGATGTTCCCTGGGAACGATACAGTATAAAGGATTTATAAAGGGTTTAACTTCAAACGAGACCAAAACCATTGTACGACATTTAAAGAAAAATCGTTATTCCGACCTGATTATCCGGCATTTTGACTTAAAATAATTGCTTTTTGATGATGTTATACAAAAATATTTAGTTTAATTTGTGATTTGTTAATGGGATAAATACATCCGTCTTTAAATGCAATTGAAATATGAACGACACTCAAGGAACTAATTTGCCGGTAGAAGATAACGGCCAGTTAGAAGAAGCTAAAGCACCGGTCACAGAACCAGTAACCCCTACAGAAGAGGTTGTATCAAGCCAGGAAGAAGTAGCAGAAGAACCGGTAGCGACTGGGGAAACGCAGGAAGAGGCTCCTGAAGAAACTACGACAACCGCGGAAGAAACAGCTGAAGCTCCTGCAGAAGTAAAAGAGGAAGAAAAAACAGCAGAACAGCAACCTGCCGTGGAAAACGTTTCCGAAGAACCTTCATCTACTGCAGCCGGAAAATTGACAAAAGAAGAAATACTGGAGAAATTGACCGAAGCGGTTAATGAACCGGTTGAATCTTCGCGCGGAGACGTAGAATCCCTGAAACAGGCATACTACAAACTCCGGAGGTCGGAAGTAGACGAATTGAAAAAGGCATTTATTGAAAACGGAGGTGAAGAAGCCGATTTTACGGCGCCGGTAGATGAGGCTGAAGATAAAATCAAAGACCTGTTGAACGTATACAGACAAAAACGGGCAGCCGTACTGGCTGAAGAGGAACAACAGAAAACAGCCAACTATGCATTAAAACTGCAATTGATAGACCGGCTGAAAGAGTTAACCGAAAGCCAGGACGATTTCAACAAACTGTATCAGGAATTCAAAGATATCCAACAACGCTGGAAAGAGGTTAAAGCCGTACCACAGGAACACGCAAACGAATTGTGGAAAAGCTATCAGCTATACAGCGAACGCTTTTATGATATCATCAAAATAAATAATCAGTTCCGTGATTACGACTTTAAAAAGAATATGGAACTGAAAACGTCTTTATGTGAAGCTGTAGAAAAACTGGAGAGCGAAACGGATATTATTTCTGCTTTCCACCAATTACAGAAATTACACCAGCAATGGCGCGAAATAGGCCCGGTAGCGAAAGAACAACGGGAAGAAATCTGGGGTCGTTTCAAAGCAGCTTCTACCATTATCAACAAACGTCATCAGGAACATTTTGAGCATCTGAAAGCAAAAGAGCAGGAAAACCTGGAAGCAAAAACCGCTATTTGCGAGGAGATCGAAAGCATTGATTTCAGCCAGCTGAAAACCTTTAAAGACTGGGAAGCCAAAAACAAAGAGGTGATAGGCCTGCAGGAAAAATGGAAAACAATTGGTTTTGCACCGAAAAAATATAATGTAAAGATTTTTGAACGTTTTCGCGCAGCCCGCGACGTTTACTTCAACAAGAAAAGTGAATTCTACAAAGAAGTAAAGGGCGAAATGAAAAAGAACCTGGAACGCAAAAAAGAACTGTGCGAAAAAGCGGAAGCCCTAAAAGACAGTACTGACTGGCGTGCCACAACCGAAAAGATGATTGCTCTGCAAAAAGAGTGGAAAACAGTGGGCCCGGTATCCCGGAAACATTCTGATGCAGTATGGAAACGGTTTATTTCGGCCTGCGACTATTTCTTCGAACAGAAAAATAAAAATGTTTCTTCACAAAAAGGTGTAGAACAGGAAAACCTGAAAGCGAAAAAAGAGTTGATCGACAAAATCAAAGCGCTCGATGAAAGTGTTGACAACGAAGAGGCGCTGGGGTTGTTAAAAGAATATATGGCAGAATGGAACAATATAGGTTTTGTTCCGTTCAAAGAGAAAGACAAAATCTATAAAGAATACCACGAAGCGGTAGACCAACAATTTGACCGCCTGAAAGTAGATAAGAACGAACGCCGGATGCAATCTTTCCGCAGTAATCTGACCGATATGGCGGGCGATGAAAGAGCAAAAGGTAAACTGTATGGCGAACGGGAAAAACTGATGCGTATGTACGACCGCATGAAAAATGAGTTGCAGACATACGAAAACAACATTGGTTTCTTAAGTATCTCTTCCAAAGGCGGAGGCGGGCTTATGAAAGAAATGGAACGTAAAATTGAAAAACTGAAAGAAGAAATGGAGTTGATCGTGAAGAAAATTGGTCTGATCGACGAAAATCTGGAGTAAGTTTATATTTCCTATACGAAAGAAGGATATGTTCATAAACAAACATATCCTTTTTCTATTTATATATCTTCCATGAAGCATCTTCATTATTTTAATCCGGGCCATGAGACAGCAGTTTTTTGGGGAAAAACCAATTTTACTCCTTCCCGCAATGTTCGTAAAATGACGGAAGACCTGGCCTTTCTGCCTGCCTGGTATGCGAAAGAAGGCGACCTGATATTTATAGAAAACCCGGAAAATGGCTCTCCGGAATATTTTTTACCGGCTGAAATCTATCCGGCTGTAAAAATAGTGACTACTAACGGATTAAAAGAATACAAAAACGAACCTCTACTACAAGCTACCCCCTGGGGACTCTCTCCGGATAGTATCCACCGGTTAGAATTATTAAAAAGGAGATCAGCAGTTCCACTGGAAATTCCGGTATGGAAAAACAGTTATTATACATTGACCGGACGGCAAACTGCCGCAGAATGTTTGCAAAAAATAACCGGCCATTTACCGGAACTGGTTTTTCCGGCTATACCTGTTTTTTATTCTGATATTGAAGAGATCAAAAATTACTTACAGAAACAAAACGGAAACTGTTTAATAAAAACCCCTTACTCTTCTTCCGGAAGAGGTTTGTTATGGATAAAGAATAATAAACTGACACCTAAAGAGGAAGCATGGATAAAAGGTGCTATCTGCAAACAGGGAAGTGTAAGTATCGAGCCCATTCTTTGTAAAGTAGCCGATTACGGTTGGGAATTCCTGACAGACGGTAAAGGAAATATCAGCTACGAAGGTATTTCTCCTTTCTATACAAATCAAAACGGATCATTCATCAACAACCGGGTAGACAGCCAACAACAATTTACCAGAGAGATATACCAAATGGTTCCGGAGACGACTTACCAGAAAATAGTAGAAACCGTTACAAAGGTAATCCGGGAAACTTACAGTTATCAGTACAAAGGCTGCATCGGGGTAGATATTATGATATACAAAGACACAAACGGAACATTCAGGCTACACCCCTGTGTAGAGATCAACATGCGCTATACCATGGGATACCTGTCACTCTGCCTGGAAAAAATCATCCATCCTGATTCGGAAGGAATATTCGGAATTACCTACCAAAGCAATTCCACAGATTGTTACAAAGAACATCTGGACATGCAAAAAACAAACCCCTTACAAATAAAACAAGGAAAAATAGAAAAAGGATACCTATCCCTCTGCCCTGTCACCTCCTACACAAATTACAAAGCAACGTTATTAGTAAAGTAAAAACTTATCGCTGGCGCAGATTTAAATCTGTGCCTAAACCCACACATACTTTTCTTTAATACCTGAAATCAGGAATTCCGGCGGCAGATTGGAGTTGCTTAATATACTTATTCAGTAACAATAACGGAATTATACCAAACACACCGAACGAACAATCAATAAGTTGCCAATAGAAAGGAATACCACGAATACTTCCACAAATGAATGCTAACGGAATAATCCCCACACAGGCAATCATGGCCCAATGGATAATCCATTTATTCCGGACAGGCCGGAAATATACACCCATAAAAGCAACAGCAATCACCAAATGTGCAAAAGCAAGCCAGTCTGTTCCATAAAAAATGAAAGGATAAGTAGCATTGGTTTGAAGTACTCCCTGATAAGCAAAGGCAAGCCAATGATGCATACCGGTATAGGTATCTGCCGGAACAGCGGGAGAAATATTCATTATCCGGGATAAGATACCTAATCCCCACTCTATCGGGAAAGCAGTAATACCCGACCCGACGAGGGCAAGAATAAAAAACACCACCCACAACCGGATCTTTTTCACAAGCTTTTTTTCATTCTTCATGATATTTTTCTTTATAGAAACTTCCCTTTTAATGTAAAACAACGATAAAAATACACTACTATTTGGTATATTCCTCATTTTTTCACATAAAAGTGACTTTAAGCCCTCGGCTTACTGCGGGGATGATGTTCCAGAATCTCTTTCCGCAGGAATTCCCGGTCAATATGGGTATATATTTCTGTTGTTGTAATCTTCTCGTGTCCCATCATTTCCTGAATAGCCCGCAAATTGGCTCCCCCTTCCAGTAAGTGGGTTGCAAACGAGTGGCGGAAAGTATGCGGACTCACATTCTTTTTAATGCCTGCCTGATCTGTTTGTTGTTTAATAATATGAAAAACCATGATCCGGGAAAGAGCTGTACCCCGTTTACTCAGGAAAAGAATATCTTCGTGTCCTTTCTTTACCTTTACCAGATGCCGGTCCGGCAAATATAACCTGATTTCATGGAGAGCCGCCTCTGAAATAGGTACCAAACGTTGCTTACTGCCTTTACCCTCTACCTTTATAAATCCCTCCTCAAAATATACATCCGGGTAACGAAGGCCTGTCAATTCGGATACACGCAGACCACAACTATACAATACTTCGAGCATCGCCCGGTTCCTCCTGCCCTCCGGTAGGGAAAGATCAATTGTATCCAGAATAGCATTCACCTCATTTTCGGTTAAAACTTCGGGTAACTTCAATCCGATTTTGGGCGACTCAAGCAATTCTGTAGGGTCAGCTTCCAGAAAACCGTCCAGCAACAGAAATTTATAAAAAGATTTGATACCGGATATAATACGTGCCTGCGAGCGGGGATGAATCCCAATATCCCGCAATTGAGCAACAAACTGCTGCAAGTGATTATAGGTTACCTGATCAACAGAAAGTTGTTCGGAAAAGAGGAAACGAAGTAGTTTATCGAGGTCCCTCAAATAAGCGTCTACGGAGTTCGGAGACAAAGATTTTTCGAGTTGCAGGTATATTTTGTATTTTTTTATAATCTCAGCCCCTTCCATTTACCTATCAATTTATGTTTAAAATAAAATGCTTACCTTTGCGCGATGATTGCGATCCGTATCAGGATAGTACAAAGGTAAAAAAGAAACAGGAATATGAAGAAGATCCAGATCATCAATGGCCCGAATTTAAATTTATTAGGTAAACGGGAACCAACCATATATGGAGATAGTTCCTTTGAATCATTTCTGGAAAAATTACGCAATCAATATCCGGATTGCGAAATTTCCTATTTTCAAAGTAATATGGAAGGCGAAATGATCAATAAGATTCATGAAACCGGATTTAATTACGACGGGATCATCCTGAATGCAGGCGCGTATACCCACACCTCGATCGCGCTACACGATGCGATTAAGGCTGTTACGACTCCGGTTGTGGAAGTTCATATTTCGAATGTACATGCAAGAGAAGAGTTCCGCCACCATTCCATGATATCGGCCGCCTGTAAAGGTGTGATACTGGGTTTCGGACTGGAATCTTACCGGTTGGCAATCGAATCATTCCGGCCGGTTGACTATTGAAGGTAATAAATAAAGATTATTAGGTTTAGGTTTTATAAATAGGTTACAAAGAGATTTTTTATGATTAAGCATACCAAGATTGTAGCAACAATATCTGATCAGCGTTGTGATGTAGATTTTATTCAGGCACTTTACAAGTCAGGAATGAACGTAGTTCGTTTGAATTCAGCCCATATGGATGAAACCGGATTTAACCGGGTGATCGGCAACGTACGGCAGGTTTCAGACCGCATTGGTATCCTCATGGATACAAAAGGGCCGGAAGTAAGAACTACAATTACTAAGAATCCGATCGAATTTCGTACCGGAGACAAAGTAAAAGTAATAGGTAAACCAGACGGAGAAACAACACACGATTGCATTTGTGTAACATATCCCAACTTCGTGAATGATATGCATATCGGAGACGATATGTTGATCGACGACGGAGACCTGGAAATGAAAGTTGTTGAAAAGAATGCAGATCATCTGGTATGTGAGATTGGTAACGACGCCACATTGGGAAGCCGCAAAAGCGTAAACGTACCGGGCGTACGCATCAATCTCCCTTCGCTGACTGAAAAAGACCGGAACAATATCTTGTATTGTATCAAAAATAATGTGGACTTTATCGCCCACTCATTTGTACGCTCTAAACAGGATGTACTGGATATTCAACGGATTCTGGACGAACACAGCAGTAATATTAAAATTATCGCTAAGATCGAGAATCAGGAAGGTGTAGATAACATTGACGAAATTCTGGAAGTAGCGTATGGTATTATGGTGGCCCGTGGCGACCTGGGTATCGAAGTCCCTGCTGAAAAAATACCGGGTATTCAACGGGTTCTGATCCGCAAATGTGTGGAAGTGAAGAAACCGGTTATCGTTGCCACCCAGATGCTTCACTCAATGATCAACAACCCACGTCCTACACGCGCAGAAATCACTGATATTGCAAATGCGATCTATTACCGCACCGACGCGATCATGTTAAGTGGCGAAACGGCTTATGGTAAATACCCGGTAGAAGCCGTTCAGACAATGGCCAAAGTGGCCCGTGAAGCTGAAAAGACAAAACTGGCTGCCAACGACATACGTGTTCCGATCAACGGGAACGACCTGGACATTACCTCATTCCTGGCAAAACAGGCAGTTAAATCTACCTCAAAATTACATGTAAAAGCAATCATTACAGACAGCTATACCGGACGTACCGCCCGCTATCTGGCTGCTTTCCGTGGTACTTTTACAGTATATGCGATCTGTTACAACCCTACTGTGATGCGGCACTTGTCTCTTTCTTACGGAGTATGGGCAGTACACCAGGCATGGGACGACAGCCGCCGGGGATATTTTATCAATGCCCTGAATGAATTAATCCACAGCGGACACATCAACCGTAACAACATGGTAGCTTACTTAAGCGGTAGTTTCGGTGAAGGGGGTGGAACTTCATTTCTTGAAATCAATAATGTAGGTAAAGTACTGGATTCGTTTGATAAATACCAGTTGCCAACCTTCGATGATAAGGAATTTGATAAGAAAGAATGATTCCGGAAACAATCGAAGAATATATTTTATCCCATATTGACGAAGAGGGTGAATTACTGGCAACCCTGAACCGGGATGCCAATGTCAATCTTCTTCGTCCCCGTATGTTATCCGGGCACCTGCAGGGGCGGATATTAAAAATGTTCTGCCGCATGTGCCGGCCTAAACAGGTACTGGAAATAGGTACCTACACCGGCTATGCAACCCTTTGCCTGG
Source organism: Tannerellaceae bacterium (assembly GCA_021203545.1). GTDB lineage: Bacteria > Bacteroidota > Bacteroidia > Bacteroidales > Tannerellaceae > UBA4116. The sequence continues at coordinate 162,878 of JAJQAZ010000003.1, forward strand.
CAGAAGGAACCGGAGCAGATGCAACCATCCATACAATCGAAGTGAACGATGAAATGGAAGATTTCATCCGTAAATATACAGACCGGTCACCCTGGAAGGAGAAAATCCGGTTGCATCTGGGCGATGCTATGAAAATTATCCCTACATTAGAGGAGACATTCGATCTGGTATTTATCGACGCCGATAAAAGGCTTTATTCCGCTTATTATGAACTGGTATTTCCCAAAGTAAGGAGCGGAGGATTGATACTTGCCGATAATACACTGTGGGACGGAAAAGTACTCGAAACTCCTCACCCGTCCGATAAACAGACGATCGGCATACAGGAATTCAATGACAAAATACGGAACGACGAGCGGGTCGAAAAAGTAATTCTCCCGCTGCGTGACGGTCTAACAATGATTTGGAAAAAATAAATATATGGAAGGTACAAGACTAAAAAAAATAGGGCGTCTGTTGCAAAAAGAGCTGGGAGATATTTTCCAGAAACAGACCATGGGTATGCCGGGAATACTGATCTCGGTATCGGCAGTACGGGTAAGTCCCGACCTGGGAATAGCAAAAGCTTACCTAAGCATTTTCCCTTCGGAAAAAGGAGAAGAGATTATCGAAGCGATCCGTACCAACACAAAAGCAATCCGGTATGACCTGGGACAACGGGTTCGCCTGCAACTCCGTAAAATCCCGGAACTCAGCTTTTATATTGATGATTCACTCGATTACATCGAGAACATTGATAACCTGCTAAAAAAGTAAAGGATCGGTGAATGTTCCGTTTTATATAGCAAAGCGATACCTGTTCTCTAAAAAGTCTCACAATGCGATCAATATTATCTCCCTGGTTTCAGTAGGAGGGGTGATCATTGCGACAGTAGCATTGGTATGTGCTCTTTCTGTATACAACGGATTCAATAACCTCATCACACTACAATTCAGTAGTTTCGACCCGGAACTAAAGATTACCCCTGCTACCGGAAAAGTATTTGACCCGGACTCTCCCTCTTTCAGAAGGATAAAAAATATGCCGGAAGTCGAGGTTTACTGTGAAGTATTACAGGATAACGCTCACATTCGATATAAAGACCGGCAGGAGGTAGCCACCATAAAAGGAGTCGACGCAAACTTTAATCAGTTGTCGCTGATAGACAGCATTCTGTTGGAAGGACGCTTCGCCCTGCGCGAAGATATTGTAGATTATGCCACACTGGGATACGGTCTGGCTTCCACACTGGGTGTAAGGCCCGGATTTGCTTCCCCTCTGGAAATCTATGCTCCGAAACGGAATGAGCAGGTAAACATGGCCAACCCTACCACTTCGTTGAATCTGGAATACGCTTATGTAGGAGGAGTATTTATGATCAACCAGCCGGAATACGATCAATCCTACATGATCCTTCCAATTTCCCTTGCCCGCGAACTCTTCCGGTACGAAAACGAGGTAAGTGCAATCGAACTCAAATTAAAGGAAAATAGTGACAGAGAAAAGGTTAAACATACTATACAAAACCTGTTGGGAGACTCGTTTGTGGTAAAAAACCGTTACGAACAACAGGAAGCCTCTTTCAAAATGATGCAGATCGAAAAGTGGATGACCTACCTGATCCTTTGCTTCATTCTGGTAATAGCCGTATTCAACATAATCGGTTCCCTGTGCATGCTAATGATTGAAAAACAGGATGACGTGCAGACACTGCGTTATCTGGGAGCAAACGACTCCTTCATTCGCCGTATTTTCCTCTTTGAAGGTTGGATGATCTCAGGAGGAGGTGCCTTATTAGGGATCAGTACCGGACTTTTACTCTGTTTCCTGCAGGACACCTTCGGATTAATCCAGTTAGGACAAACAGCCGGTGCGTTTGTAATTGATGCTTACCCGGTAAAAGTTGTAACCAGTGACATTCTTACTATATTTATAACTGTCTCCCTGATCGGTTTCATCGCCGCCTGGTACCCTGTACGTTACCTCGGCAAAAAATGGCTCCACGCAAAAAAAGTAAATCTTTTAAATAATAACGGAATAGAACGCAAAAAACGCAGATTTACACCGATTTTTTATCTTTAATAATTTTCTGTGTAAATCTGCGTTTTGTGCGCAATCCGGATTCTATTCCGCTAAACCAAACTACAGGCTTAGCTATATTCTTTGCCATACTTTAATTGAACATCGGCAACGAACTGTTTGATCCGCTGTTCATCTTCTTTCTTACAAATCATTAATACATTATCCGATTCTACTATAATACAATCATTTACACCCTGCACAACTACCAGTTTATCCGGATTATTTAATGCAACCAGATTCCCGGAACTTTCATACATCATCGTACGAGAAGAAGTCAGAATAGCATTATCCTGTTCATCTTTATCCGCCAGTTCATATAGTGATCCCCAGATTCCCAGATCGGCCCATCCAAAGTCCACACACAACATATATACATTGTCGGCCTTCTCCATGATACCGTAATCAATAGATATATTCAGGCAATAAGCAAAATTCTCCTGTATAAACGCCCGTTCCTGTTCTGTATTAAATTTATCCACACCCAGATCAAACCGGGCACTCACATCGGGCAAATATTTGTTAAAGGCTGTATGAATAGTCTTCACATTCCACACAAACAACCCGGAATTCCAGAAAAACTCACCACTCTCCTGAAATATCTTTGCCAGTTCCAGATTAGGCTTTTCAGTAAAAGTTTTCACCTTTGTAAACTCGCCCAGCATAATATCGCTGCTCTGTATATAACCATATCCGGTCTCCGGACGACTCGGTTTAATACCCAGCGTAACCAGTGCATCGTTTTCCTTTACAAAATTCAGTGCCTTCTGTACATCCCGCAGAAAAATATCTTCCCGTAAGATCAGATGGTCCGAAGGAGCTACTACAATATTCGCATTCGGATTACATGCTTTTATATGATAGGTTGCATACGCAATACAGGGAGCCGTATTTCTGCGGCAGGGTTCTAACAACAGTTGATCATCCTTGAGTTCAGGCAATTGCTGTGAAATCAGCGGTGCATAAATCTCGTTGGTAACAACAAAAATATTTTCTACCGGAATAATCTTAGAGAAGCGATCGAATGTCATCTGTAAAAGTGAGCGACCGGTACCAAAGAAATCAAGAAACTGTTTGGGATAACTTTCTCTGCTAAAAGGCCAAAAGCGGCTACCGATACCACCACCCATGATGACACAATAATTATCTTTCATGCAATAGATCTTTTAAATTAGTCTTGAATTACAAATTAACGAAATAAAAAAGAACTTCCCTACAAAAAGAGTCACAATTTGAAAAAATCCCGGAGCAAACACCTCAAAAATAACTATTATAGTCTTCCTTATTCATTTCCGTATACTTACTCAATAGAAACCGTATACTTACTCAATTTACCCCCAGGGGCTACGACCGCAAGGCCTGGGGGTACAGCAGTAGGGTCTGGGGATAAACCACCTCCCCCAGGCCCTACGCCAACTAAGTATACGGGAATGATCAGGAAAGTGCACATAACGAAGTAAGAAAGTCCACTCTCCCGGAAAAGAACATAAATCTTTATTCGGATTTGGTGCATTTACCCTAAAAAATCAGGCGAACACTTGCAAAGTCCAAAAAAACAACTACCTTTGCATCGCATTATAAGATGCCCAGATGGCGGAATTGGTAGACGCGCTGGTCTCAAACACCAGTGGATTCATTTCCGTGCCGGTTCGATCCCGGCTCTGGGTACCCGGAAGGCCTGTTAATCAGTTGATTAGCAGGCTTTTTTGTTTTACCGGGTAACAAAATAGTAACAAATACACCATTATAAGAGAACAGCATCAACCTTCAACTACCACCCTGTGAAGATATAATTAAATCCTGTAATTCAATAATACGGTTCTGTAACTGTATAATCTCCTGTTTCCGCTCTTCCAATTCTTGTGCAAGTCCTGCTGATCCTTCAACGCCGGGATTTATCGCATCAACTTGTCTGATAGAACCGTCTACAGAAATAATTTTTGCAGAGACTACCTGAGGAAGTGTAACATACACATTCCCCGTTATCGTATTCCCACTACCCGCAATAGCCTGATGACCAATAGCAATCTTATTTTGCTCCTCAGAACCAAAAAAATACGAAATATCAACATTCAAAATCTCCGCCAGCTGCTCCAAAACAGACGTATTAAAATCATCCTTCTTATAATACTTAAAAATAGAGAAAACACTAACACCCATCCGTGTCGCAACCTCCTCCGGAGACAAACCCCGCTCTTTAATCAAAAATTTAATCTTTTCCCCTTTAGTCATGTTTCAAATCATTTATTTTGTGCGTTTAATAATTTCATACTTTTGACTTGCAATAACCTTAACACTCACCACTATCATTTATAATGTATTGCAAATTCTACTTTACAATTAAATATTCCCACCTCTTTTTAAAAAAGCCAGAGCTTTCTCTTTAGAATCCCTTACTTCGGCTCTAATTTTACCTTAATTTCTAATCTTTCACAGGGAAAAGAGTACCAACACTTTTTTTTATGTTGTACATTTTTATTCATCTGAATATCCTTTCTCATAGATAGATATTACAAATATAACAATCTTTTATCACAAACAAATACAACAGAATAACCTTACACAGGCAGATAAGAAAGTTTAAAACTTTATATCTATCCATAACAAACCTCTATCTTTTATAAAAAACAACCTTTTTTCTGCCTGATAAATTTATATCAACAATTTATTGAATATTTGGATTTAATCAATGTTCATTTTATTCTTCAAATCTTATTAATCAGTTCAAAATTGTGTTTTTCAAATTCATTTCCGTTAATTATTACAGCAACTTGATGAAGTCCGGGGTAAAATATTCTTGTTGTTACCACACGAAAAGAATGTTTCCGGATTATTTGTGTTGTACTATTTGCTTCATATTCTTTTTCGCTGATTTTGTGAACCTTCTTTGTCAACGTCCCATTTGCTTTTTGGTAGTAAATGGCGTATTCAAGTCGTATTTTAGTTTTTTTGTTGTTATTATTCAACAGGTTAAAACGAAACTCTAATGAATCGCCAACATTAATTTAGACTCCGAAATCTGAAAATTTTCAATATCAATATTCTTCCCTATGGCATTAAAGCCAAACAATTCCATTATCTCCGGATTGCCTTGTTTTAACAGTGTGCGGCAACCGTGTTTAATAATCCAATCTACTTCTTTGGACTCTCCCTTCCATCTTTTCACCAGATCAATTACTATTTCAGGATTATCTTTCGCAATATCATTCAAATTATTGGCAACACTCAACCGCACAAATCTTGCCGGATCGTTCTTAAGATTTTCCAGAATGGGAATAATCGGTGCAGGATTTTTCTTTAAATCCGGTAAAGCCATCGCCCAGGGAAGACGCGGACGACAACCTTCGGATGCAAGCCTTCTGACTCCCCAATGTTCGTGCTTCGACCAAACCAACATTTGTTTCATCATTTTATCCGGATATTTTATAATAAAAGGATGAGTAACAAATTCACAACTTGTAAATTGGGTGATTTTTTCTATCGCCTTAACAGAGGTTTCATAATCGTTAAGCCCATACTGTTCTACATAACTATCCAGAATGGACCCATATTCCAACAGTAAGCCAAACTTATTATCGTCTATTTCCCGGAATTCAGGATGTCTGGCTTCTATATGATCCAACAATTCCAGTATTTTAGCGATCGCCTCTTTGTAATCTGCCGGCAAAAACTTTTTCAGAACTGTTGCAATGTGCCTGCAGCGTTGTTTAAGTTCTCTGTTTTCCCATTCATTGTCCATTACTTGAGATACAAACCCGCAAGTATCAAAGTCGTTGATAACAAGTTTCAGGTCTTTCGTAAATCTATCGAAAAACTGCTCATTATACATATTTTTAAAGGGTTCCGCCATATTTTCAGTATTATATTTTACTATTTCTCTATGTTACTCCGGAATATTTTTTAATCTCTCACTATCAGCCAGGATTATTCACAAAAGTATTAAAATAAGTCCGGAAGATCCATTTTTAAGTTGTTTTTACCCTTTCGGAAAGTTATTTGGACAATTGAAGTAGTTATTTCTAAAGTAGCAAAAAGCTCACGACACACTCTTTCTGGTAACACGCGATTTTATTTCCTGCAGACCTCTTTGCAAAATATATATCTTTTTGTTTTTGTTCTCTCCTAACCTCTGACAGATTGGAAAACTTAAACCCTGTGAGAATCGCTTTTTTAAAATATACCAGGGGATTGGTACGAAATAATCAATTCTCACAGGGTTCCAGTAACAGTATGTAACCCGGAAATTATTATTTCCCTATTTTAATCCAGGTTGCTTTTTTCCATAACCATTCTAATGGGCCCTGCCGGTGGGTACGAAGCCACCAAACACAGATAAAGTACTGGATGAAGAACAGCAACAAACCAATAAAAAAGCATGCTGTAATACCGGTATACCGATAAAGTCCTAATCCCCAGTTGTAAAACAGGAATCCCCCCACTAAAGACTGCAATAAGTAGTTTGTCAGACTCATCCGCCCATAAGGGGCTAATTTATGAAGAATGTCTTTGAATTTTGTCAGGTAATAAACAAGTATTACTCCGGCAAATAATATTCCTGTAAACGCAAGATTTGAAAGTAACTTAAGTATAAGGACAGAAGGAAAGAGCAATGCCTCGCGGGTTATAAAGCCTGGAAGTATATCCATCAAACCATAAAGCGGGAAAAAGGATAGAGTGGATATAATGAATACGTTGATCCAAACTTTTATATTTTTCTCTGAATAGGGAAACAGATTGGCACGGCCTATCAGCATACCTACCATAAACAGGCCCGCAGTTTGAGTAACCCGTCCATGTAGTAACATCCAGCCCATATTAGCAATATTCCCCGTCCATATAGCAGTTTTACACATTTCCAGGAAAGAGCCCTCTCTCTGAGCGATATTGACGAGTTCCCAGTATGGAGCATCAAGTTCAGCATTTATAACATAGTTGGGGTTAATGAATGCATAAATTATTTGTCCCCATTCCAAAGGATTTAGTAAAAGAATAATCGCTATAATGGCAACTGTACGGGTAGACAGACGGCAGACAGGTATCAATACATACCCAAGGAATGCATAGAGTATCAATATTTCACCTGGGAACAAAGTTGAATTGATACAGGCTATAAAGAAAAGCAACACCAAACGCCAGGCAAACCGACCACGAAAATCTTTCCCTTTTTGTTTTTGTGAATTGTCCTGAATAAAAAAACTAAATCCGAAAAGCAACGCGAAAATACAGTAGGCTTTACCGGAAAATGCAAAAAACAGACTGTCCCAGATCACCGTATCGGTAAATACCAGAAAATTGTTAGTTTCTTCCGGAAAGGTATAGAGACTAAACCTTTCAATAAAATGGATAAGGGTAATTCCCATTACAGCAAAACCACGTAATACATCTGCTACTTCTATACGATTATTACTGGCCGGATTCGGTGAGTGCATGTTTTTCAAAGTTTAAAATATTAACGTATTCTTCTATTCAGCATGCAAATTTATGATAAGCCTATTGCACTTGCTTTAAAATATCATTCAATAACTAATAAAATATGACCAAATAAGGGTTGGTTCAGAGATCAGTTATATAGACAACAATATTTCCATCATTTCTCATTCTCTTCCATTTCATCCAGACAGGATTTCACTTTACTGTATTCTTTGGGAATAAGAACTTTTAGTTTTATAATAACGCTCATGGTCATGATTACTGCTATCAGTAACAACATGATTATTGCTTCGTGTTTAATTGGCAGGTCAAATATTTTGAATATGCTTACCGCTTCGATGGGTACAATGATGACCCCTAACAGATTCACTTTCTTATCGGACATCTGCAGGCGGTGGATTTCCTTCTGGGCATTCAGGATGGATACCGTAAAATCTATCCTTAATAAACAGATATAGTAATAGATATAATAAATAAAAGAAAGCACTATAGGAACTATAAAACCGGCCAATGCTATATAAAACAACACAGAACCATCGTTTTTGATACGAGGAAACACCATCAGGGCAAAAACCAATGGTACAGAAATACACATCTGTACAAGCCAGAGTAAACGCCGTATTCTTATTTTATCGAACGATGAACGGAGCTTTTGAAAGGAAGCATCCCTATTGATTTTTACGTTTTCTATAATACGTTTATCCTCTTCTTTCCAATAACCTTTTATTTCGTCAATTTCCATACTCTTCATTTTTAATCATGCACACTTTCAATTGTTCTCTGATGCGGCTAAGCCGGGTACTTACATTGGTCCGCGAAAATCCTGTAATCTCTGCGATCTCTTCATTTGTCTTATCATCCAGATACAGAAGAATGATCGCTTTATTTATAGGATTCAAATCCTCAATACATCTGTACAGAAGATTGATCATAGATTTGTTGTCGGAGTTATCGGAAAAAGCAGTGTTGTCGAATGTTATGAGTTCTTCTACAAACAGAAGTTTATTGTTATCCCGCTTACGCTTTGTCTTTAACGCTATATTCAAAGCTACACGGTACAGCCATGTGGAGATTTTGGCATCCCCTCTGAATTCCGGGTACGACTTCCATAACTCAAACACGATATCACTCATCAGATCTTTTCTATCCTGACTATTATGCACATACACATTGACAATCTTCACAAGAATGCTAATATATTGTTCCAATATAGAAAGAAATTCTTTTTCTGTTGTCTCTTGCATTCTCATCCGGAATTCTTTATTAATTCGTTAGTCCTAGCAAAGTTAATGCGTCCATCCACTTTACTTTTATCTCATAATAGTTAGTACCACATACCGTTAGATTGTCACAAAAAAACTATTTTTAGTTATATCGTTAGAATTACTCTTTTTTATGTAAGTTTGAAAAACGAATAAACAAACCATGAAAAGTTTTAAATATCTGATCCTTCCGGCATTTCTTCTCTGTCATATCGTATGCATTACACAAGAGCAATATATCATTGACCATCCACTACATGTACATATCGAGGTTGATAAAGATTGGGTACAACGCCATGAAGCAGATATAGAGAACTTTCGCCGGCAGGATAGCGAGGTTACCGATTTCCATTGTGATGTGCTTTTCTTTGGCAGTTCATCCATCCGGTTGTGGAAAACTCTTGAAGAAGATATGTCTCCTCTCCGGGTACTCAATCGTGGATATGGAGGCTCTACGGTACGGGATATACTTTACAATTACAGGGATATCTTTTCAGATTATAAGCCATCCCAAATTGTTTTTTATTGCGACAACGATATCAATGGAGGCCGGCACGATGTTACGATAGGCGAGTTATATGACCTATACAGGATTTTGTTTGACCGGCTCAATCATGACTATCCCGGAGTACCTGTATATTTCCTGTCCGACAAACACTCCCGTTCACGTGCTAATTTGCGGGAAACCCAGCAGATCGTTAATAACCTTATACGCACGTATGCAGAGACAAGTAAGCAGTTAGTTTATATTGACGTAACTACCCCACTACTCCAACCGGACAGAGAGATCAATGATTCTTTATACCTGGATGATAAACTACATATAACCCGCGAGGCTTACCAACTCTGGACGAATATTATTAAACCTTATTTATTAGAAAAATTATAATCACGACTGGTCATAACTTTAAAATTCAAACAGATCATTTTCCGGATCGTTATTCCATTCATATTCCATCTCTTGCGCAATTCTATTTGCCGTATCCAGACCTAAAAGATCACTTACAAAACCTAACGTCATATCCATACCTGCACTTATGCCGGAAGAGGTATAGTATTTTTCATCCACGGTCCATCTGGCTTTTCGTTTCCAATGTACTTCCTTGTTAGTCGAAACTACCCAATCAAACGCTCTTTTATTTGAAGTCGCTGTTTTTCCATCAAGTAAGTTAGTCTTTGCTAATAAAGCGCTTCCCGTACAGATTGTCAATGTATATTCAGCCTGTTCAGACAGCCGCGCTATTACCCTGATTAATTCGTCATTTTCTACCTCTCTCCGGGTACCTTTTCCACCGGGAATAAGTAAAACATCTATTCTTCCAGTGATTGAATCCGTTTTTTTTGTTGCTATCCGGACTCCCTGCGTGCTGGTTTTTATACCACCCTCCAAAGAATAATAATCAATTTCAAAATATTCCGGTAATCTTCCTACTATTTCTACCGACCCAAAAACATCCAATGTTTCAAAACAATCAAACAATATAACCGCAACTTTCTTCATGGCAAATGAATTCATCTTTCCCACTGTTTTTATTTTATTTGTTTCCGGGAGATTTTATTTCCAACAAATCTACTAAAAATATAATTTCTTTTGTTACTTGTGGGAGATCTGTCTGCGAAGGTTTATAGATCAGGGTAGAGGGTATATAGAGTTTGATCTGTCCACCTTCACCAATCAACTGAATTCCTTCAGCCATACCAGGCATCATATTTTCGGGAGTAAACTCCCTGCGCATTATTTCCCCTTCCGGTTCATTTAAGGTAAGTACAACTGTTTCGTCCCGGTTGAGCATTTTCCAATCCATCACAAATACATCCTCACTATTTTGTGACCGTACATTGTTGCCTGGTTTTACAATCTCATAAATAAGTCCGGTTCCGGTACGGATAGCATTTTTATTTTCTGCCAGTACACTTTCCAGATATTCTTCCGACTCTTTTTTGCCATAGCTAACAATTCATCAGAAAGTTCATTGGACATAATGAAACCTATTTTATCTTCCTGCTCTACTCTCCCTCTCTTATCTTCATACATACTCCTGCCCAACGGATAAATAATTAAAAATAACAAGCCGGCATTTATTATAAGGAGAAAAAATCCGGCAATAGTTCGTTTTTGTATCACAGAAAGAATGGCAAACACCAAAGAAGCAATTAAACTACCCAGTATCAATAACGGCAATGGAGGAAAAATAAGAAAGATGCCGACTGCAACTACTAATAATATTGCGGATATAACCGTTAACCGTTTTTGTTTTTTTAATTCGTTCCGGATGTCCGGATATTTTTTTCTGTATTTTCCATATGCACATTTATTCAACTTTTTATTTTGTTCCGGGTAATACCGGATATATTTCATACCCAAGTTCTGCCAGATAAGCTAAACCATCTTGCCTGGGTATTTTATTCTCTCCGGTCCATCCTTTATCGAATCCTAACAAAATTAATTTCCTGATATAGCCCGGTTCATGCAAATTTACTTTATCAACCCTGCCGGCACCCCTGTTTTTCATGCATATTCCTTTTGTGAGAGGCTGTCCCAGAAAATAATCATCCAACGTCAGAAATTCGATGACCAGCGGTGTTTGTTTACAGCCGGACAAATAAATATTGATCGTTAATTTACTAACTTCTTTTTCCATATAGGTCTCTGTTACACTATACAGATATTCCGATTCATCTATAATTATCTTTCTTAATTTACTTTTCATTTGTTCCGGAAAGGAATATTTGTGCAAAGAAACTATTTTTTTATTCAAATACCTGATTGTTCTCTTATCTTTGTATCCGTAATTCTACACAACTAACTTTTATACCATGGAAATTCAAAAGAGAAAGAATATCGGGTGGGTCGACTTGTTACGCGTGATCGCTTGTTTTCTGGTTGTTCTATCACATTGCTGTGATCCTTTTATAGCTGTCTTTAATGAAGACCCTACTACGTTCCTGACCGGTGTATGGGCCGGAAGTTTTGTCAGAGCCTGTGTTCCGCTATTTGTTATGATGACAGGAGTACTGTTACTTCCTGTAAAACAAGAAATGGCGGGTTTCTACCGGAAGCGTATCGGGCGAATTGTTGTTCCGCTTATATTCTGGTCCATCGTACTGCCTATCCTTTATTTCATTTATTTACAATATGTACCCACACGAAACCCAATGGTTGAATTAGAAGAACACACCTTACAGGCTACACTTCCCAAGTTGTATACATTTATTTTCAACTTTAATTTTGATACGATCCCGATGTGGTATCTATATATGTTGATAGGTCTTTACCTGATTATGCCGATTATCAGTGCATGGCTGAAACAAGCCACACAAAAAGAGGTAAAGCTGGTATTGTGGATATGGGGCATATCGTTAGTATTACCCTATGTAAAAATGGTTGCACCCATGCTGGGATACACCGGCAACTATGATAATATGTGGCTTTTCGGGGTATGCGACTGGAACGATTATGGTACATTCTATTACCTTTCGGGCTTTATCGGATATCTGATTCTGGCGTATTACCTGGTGAAATATCCACTTTCATGGAGTTTCAGAAAAACCTGTATGATAGGTATTCCTATGTTCCTGGCGGGTTATTTGTTCACTTCGTTCGGATATATGTTAACAAATCATTATTTTCCGGGTAACTATACCTATCTGGAGATGATATGGTATTTTGCAGGGATTAATGTATTTATGATGACTTTCCCTGTTTTCACTATTGTTCAGAAAATGAATATACCTTCTTCCATTCGTTTGTCCAAATTGGCATCCCTTACGTTTGGGATTTATCTGTCACATTTTATTATTGTACAAATGGCATACGATTTCACCGGTATATTCCTCCCGTTTCCAGCCATCGTAAAAATCCTTTGCATGGCAGTTTCCTCTTTCGTGGTCAGTTACGTTATCGTTCGTTTAATGGATATGTGGAAAGTTACCCGCCGGTTTATCGCATAACGGGAGATTTTTTCTATATTTACACAATTAAGATATAAATATAGGTGTGCCTTGTTTAAAACATTTACATGAAACTTATTAGATATACACTATACCTTTTACTCTTCTTATTCATTTGTTGCCAACCAAAAGATCAAAAGAGAGAAGAGGAGATCAGTAAGATCGAAAAAACCTAAAAGAGATTCCGGATGCAACGATGAAGTCTCTTGTAGAGTTAGAGCCTCATTACGACGAAATGACGGATTTACAGAAAGCTGTTTATGGTACCACTCTGGCAGAACAACTTATAGATAATGTTCGTTTCATCTATGAATATCAGGAATATTTAGAAAAAGATCCGGTAATATACCTGGATTTTGCCATTGAATACTACCAGAATAAGGATAGCCGGAAAAATGCTTATTGTTATCTGGCCAAAGGAATGCTATACAAAGAGAAACGTCTATACAAAGATGCTACCGAAAATTTACTTGAAGCACTAGAACACAGTAATCATTTTACAAATAATAATTTTTCCGGTCTTTTATATTTTCAGTTAGGATCTCTTGCTGCTTTCCAGAACGATAGGGAGAAATCGCTGGAATATTATCTAAAAGGGATTGATTTTTATAGGCTCGAAGGAAATACGGAAGGCGAAGCAAAAATACAAAATTCATTATCGTGGTTATATACTGCCCTTGAAAGAGATGAAGAGGCTTTGGCTGCTTCTCAACAGGCATTGCAATTAACCAATGATCCGATAAGGAAAGGGGATGCATTACTGGATATTGGAAACAGTTATTTCTTTTTGAATCAATTGGATTCTGCACTATATTATGCAAGATTAAGTCTGGAATATCCATATATATCCACAACACAGGCTGCACGTTATAAAAAAATAGCCAATATTTATGCATATATAAATAATTATGACTCGGCTTACCATTACGCAAAAATAGCTTTAGAATATCCTATTGATATTTATTTTGAAAGTGAATGCTATAGTTTATTAAGTACTATTGCCGCTGATAGAGGAAATAAAAGTGAGATGATCTATTACCTGAATCTCATGAAAGCTACCCAAGACTCTATCATAAAAATAGAGAGCCAGCCTAATATGCATATACTGGAACAGATTCGTTTATCGGATAAGAAAACCTTACAGGTTACCGCACAGCGTTCTTACCTTTTATATGCGATCATCTTTATTGTACTGATAAGCAATTTAATCGTAATACGACTTTACAGAAACCATCAGCAAAAAAAAGAAAGAAGTAAATGTATATAAAACAGAACTACAGGAAAAAAAGATCGTAATAGATAGCCAGCAGGAGGAATTAAGTAAAAGATACGAACTGTTATTGTTGAACCTGGCAGACGAACTGAAGCATACAAAAGAGAAATATGCTTTGGAACGCGCAAAAAGTAGTTTTGAACAGCGACAAAAGATTGACCGGATTGTTTTCGACGAGGTATTGCATCTACAGGACGAAAAAGCTTTCATTACCAAAATGAACCATATCTTAAATGCCCTGCCTGACAAACTAAAAGAAAAATTCCCGGAAATCACTTACAAAGAGATTGTATTTTGTTGTTTACTAATGCTCAAACTAAGTTCTAACGAAATTGCTTTTATACTGGAATACAAACAAACCAGCCTCTACAAATTCAAACAACGATTGATAAAGAAACTGGGTTTTGCAACCAGTAAAGAGTTCGAACAAATGTTATATAATAAAATGAATACTTAAATAATGAGGTATATCAAAAGTAGCGGAATGGAACGCAGATTCATATTTTATAAATATATTACTATCAATGAATTAATCACCTCTGCGTTTCCGCGTTTGTTTTTTATTTTCGGACTTTTGATACACTCTCATATATTTTATTAATTAGACAAAGGCCGTCCTTTCAAATCTGTATCTCTCTTCACTATATAACCAATTCCTCCTGTTAATTGAGATAATTCTTCTTTTTTTTCATGATTAATTTTCTTTTATTTTTATTGAACATCGATTGCCAAGTCTTAAAAATATTATTTTTTCAGAAATGACAAAAATTTTATTGAATAGTTAATATTCAAG
>JAJQAZ010000091.1 GCA_021203545.1 Tannerellaceae bacterium
TCTTTTTATATTTGCTCTGATAAAAGAATAAATAAAACATGATGAAACAATATTCCTACCTTTTCTTATTTCTACTTCTATTTTCCCCGGTTTATACATTTTCTAAAAACGAAAAAGATGCAACCGACCGGGAATATTGGGTAGAGCAAGCGTATAAAATGGCAGAACCCGTACTACGGAATATGAGTAAAGGAGAACTTAAAAAGAATATGCAGGTAGAAGTTAGTCCGGCCTGGAACCGGGGCAGCTACGATGTAACTTATATGGAATGTTTCGGACGGTTAATGGCCGGTATTGCTCCCTGGCTTGCTCTTCCCGACGATCATACTCCGGAAGGAGAAAAACGGAAACAACTGCGCGAATGGGCACTAAAAAGTTACGCTCACGCAGTCGATCCGGATAGTCCTGATTATCTGCTTTGGCGTAAAGAAGGACAACCGTTGGTAGATGCCGCTTTTCTGGCTAATAGCTTCCTACGGGCACCCCAACAGTTATGGGAACCTTTGGACGAAATAACCAAACAAAGATATATAGAAGAGTTTACATTGCTTCGTCGGGTAAACCCTCCCTACACGAACTGGCTATTGTTTTCGGCCATTATTGAAACCTTTCTGATGACTGCTGGTGCTCCCTATGATGCATTTCGCATTCAAACAGCTTTGCGTAAAATAGACGAATGGTACGTGGGTGACGGCTGGTATTCAGATGGCGAGCATTTCGCATTCGACTATTATAATAGTTTTGTAATACAACCTATGTATGTTGAAATCCTGCAGGAGTTAGTAAAACACAACCGGCTGGCATCTGCCGGACAATTGGAAACCGCCACCAAACGAATGCAACGGTATAGTATTATTCTGGAACGGTTTATATCTCCGGAAGGTACATTTCCTGTTTTTGGCCGCTCCATGACATACCGCATGGGGGTATTCCAACCCCTTTGTTTATTGGCATGGCAAAAAAATTTACCGTCCGGAATTACTGAAGGGCAGGTAAGAGCAGCCCTGACAACAGTTATGAAACGAATGTTTTCGCAGCAAGGGAATTACAACGAGAATGGTTACCTGCAACTGGGATTTGCCTGGCATCAAACAGAGTTAGCCGATCCGTATACGAATAACGGAAGTTTATATCTTACTTCTGTTGTATTTTTGCCGTTGGGTCTCCCGGCAGAAGATACTTTCTGGACTTCGCCGGCACAGGAATGGACAAATCTGAAAGGATGGAACGGCGAAAACATACAAAAAGACCGTGCTGCCCCCTACTAAGTGATATATCATTCCTACAGATTACCAAATAGTTGGTAGATAAATGCCGCATAATGGGTATTTCGCTATTGATATGGCTCTACTACCTTTGCCTGTATCAAATTGAAAACGAATTTAATCCATTCAACTAATAAAAAAGAACGATGAAAAATTTAAAAACATCGGGAATAGCAAAGTTCCTTCTTGCATTTATCGCGGCGGCATTTCTGCTACAAAGTACAACTGTTAAAGCCCAGAACAAAGAGTTATCCGGCGAAATATCCCTTTCAGGGGCATTTGCGCTCTATCCTATGGCTGTAAAATGGGCAGACGAATTCCGTAAAATACATCCTAATGTACGGATTGATGTATCCGGAGGTGGTGCCGGAAAAGGGATGACCGATGCACTGGCAAAGGTGGTTGACCTCGGAATGGTATCCCGCGAAATATATGAAGAAGAAATCAACAAAGGTGCCGTTGCCTTTGGTGTGGTAAAAGACGCGGTAGTTCCGACAATTAATTCGGCCAATCCTCTTTATAACGAGTTAAAGAAAAAAGGAATCACCAAAGAAGTAGCTGCCAGGTTATGGAACAACGAAATTAAAACCTGGGGCGAAGTATTGGGCACAAACAGCAAAGTACCGGTGCATGTTTTCACCCGTTCGGATGCCTGTGGAGCAGCTGAAACATGGGCAGCCTGGTTTCATAAAAAACAGGAAGACCTGGGTGGTACAGGTGTATTTGGTGATCCGGGTATCGCTGCTGCCGTTCAACGTGACAAAGTAGGTATCGGTATGAATAACATCGGTTATGTATATGATCAGAAAACCAAACAACCATACGACGGACTGGCTGTATTACCTCTTGACATCAATGGAGACGGCAAAATTACCCCCGACGAAGACTTCTATGGCGATATCAACTCGCTAACAAAGGCTATTTCAGACGGCGTTTTCCCATCGCCTCCTTCACGCGATCTTTATCTGGTATCAAACGGATTACCTAAAAGTGAAGTAGTAAAAGCATTCATCCGTTATATCCTTACTGACGGGCAAAAGTTTGTGAATGAAGTAGGATACGTAGCACTGTCTGAAGAAACAATTAAAGAACAACTCCAATGGCTGGACAAATAAGCAGAATCCGTCTGTTTAAAGATAAATCAGCACACATATTCATGATCGGACTAACAACAATCTCATTGTTAGTCCTGGTCCTTATGGGTGTTGGCTTATGGTACAAATCACGGGATGTAGTGGCTGCTAATTCAATCTGGGAACTGTTATCATCTTCCGTATGGAAGCCCAACGAAGGTAAATTCGGATTTCTTCCTTACATCATAGGAACAGTAAGTATTACCGCATTGAGTGTAATTATTGCTTTACCTATCTCTTTATTAACAGCTATTTTCCTGACAGAAAATGCCCGTCCGTGGATAAAACGTTTTATATTCCCCGTCCTGGACATTCTGGCAGGTATACCTTCTGTAATATACGGAGTTTGGGGTACATTGATCATCGTACCCTTTATCGCAGATAGATTAGGACCTCATTTTGTAGAATACACCAGTGGTTATTCAGTGCTGGCCGGTGGTATAGTGATGGGTATCATGATTCTCCCCTTGCTCGTAAGCCTTTTTGTCGAGATATTTTCCGTTATCCCGAACGATCTGCGCGATGCCGCCTACTCACTGGGAGCAACCAAATGGCAGACTTCACAAAAAATAATCCTGCGTAAAGCAGCACCCGGTATCATTGCAGCCGTTGTACTGGCTGTTTCCCGTGCATTAGGCGAAACAATTGCTATATTAATGGTATGTGGTAACGTAGCTATTATACCGGAAAACCTTTTCGACAGTTGTTATCCCCTTCCGGCACTGATTGCAAACAATTACGGAGAAATGTTATCCATACCTATTTATGAATCGGCTCTGATGTTTGCCACATTCATCTTATTCTTCGTAATCCTGCTATTCAACGCCGGCTCACGGATCTTACTGCAACGGGTAGAAAAACAATATAAATTACAATAAAAGTAGTCAAGAAGTCAACGTTCGTTACACTCACTGGAAGTTATCAGCCACTAAAGTGGCTTAGTAGTCAAGGAGAAAAATAAATAATTAAAATATTTCTACTTAACTACTAATGAGCGAAGCAAATGATAACTACTAACGAACAAAGTGAGTGATAACTACTTAACTACTATTAATAAAAATATGAAAGCAAAATTTATACAGGAAAAGTTCTTTAATCTGCTGATGCTTCTATCAACATGTATTGTAGTAGCATTCTTAGGGAGCATTTTATGGACAATTATCAAATACGGGATACCTTCCCTTAGCTGGGAAATGGTAAGCAGTCTGCCTGCCGGAGGTTTCTATCTGGGTGGAGAAGGTGGTGTCTTAAATGCGATTGTAGGTTCGCTGTATATTGTAGGCGCTTCTACTATACTGGGATTACTAATCAGTATACCGATTGTATTCTATACAAACATTTACCTGAAAAAGAATTCAAAAATCGCCTATTTTGTCCGGTTATGTTTTGATGTCCTCTATGGTATTCCTTCTATCGTATACGGTGCATTTGGTTTTGCCATTATGATCGCCATGGGATTGCGTACATCCCTACTGGGAGGAATTATCGTAATTACACTATTAATTATACCTATCATGGTACGGTCTATGGATGAAGTAGCGTCTCAAATATCAAAAGATTTGCTGGATGCAACCTTCTCATTGGGTGCCACCCGCTGGGAAACCATCAAAGTTGTACTTTACCAGATCGCACCGGGTATTGCAACCGCAACCCTACTCTCTATCGGACGTGCCATAGGTGATGCTGCAGGCGTTATGTTTACCGCCGGATTTACAGACAGTATACCCACATCGTTGGGACAACCGGCCGCAACCCTGCCATTATCAATCTTCTTCCAGTTAAGCAGCCCTTCACCGGAAGTACGCGACAGAGCCTATGCATCCGCCCTGTTACTCACACTGATCGTATTAGTGCTAAGTTTAGCCGGACGCATGATCATGAGATATTTTTCTAAAAACAAAATTTAAAAATAGAAGATATGTCTGAAGCACTCAAATTTTTCAGAAACGCTTTTGGTTATTTCTCCAAACCCGAGAATAAAAAAAATAAAATCTCCGGCAAGGACGATCCGAAAGTATTTAATCTGGCACAACGCAATCCGGATATTAAAATAAGTAATCTCAATATATATATCAACGGGAATCATATATTGAAAAATGTAAGTACCACAATCCCCGATAAAAAGATAACCTGTATCATAGGACCTTCCGGTTGTGGTAAAACAACATTACTGAAAAGTATCAATCGCCTGCTGGATAACACACAGGGAGTAAAAATAAACGGTACTGTGATTGTAGATGGAGAAAATATTTACGATTCAAAAACCGAAATTACTCACGTTAGGACAAAACTGGGGCTACTCTCCCAACGCCCTACTCCACTACCTATGTCAATCTATGATAACATTGCTTTTGGAGTAAAACTGCACAGTAAAACCAAAAAGAGAGAACTAAATGCTATCGTCGAAAAACAACTGAAAGCCGCCGGATTATGGGAAGAAGTTAAAAACAGGTTACATACACCGGCAGCAGCCCTTTCTATCGGACAACAACAACGGTTATGCCTGGCACGTGGTTTGGCCATACAACCACAATTTATACTGGGAGACGAAGCAACTTCGGCCCTGGATCCCATTTCAAGTAAACACATTGAAAAACTATTCATGGAACTACGCGAACAGTATGGCATTATTCTGGTAACCCATACCCTGCGCCAGGCACTGCGTATAGCCGACCATGTAGTATTCATGTATCTGGGGGAAGTAATCGAAGAAGGCCCTGCCGAACAACTCTTTAACCATCCCAAACACGAACTCACCAAACAGTATCTGAGTGGAGAGTTTAGCTAAGACCTCCAGATCCTACCCCCCAGCCCCCTAAGGGGGGGGTGGGAACAGTTCTTTCGATACTGCCTGTTTTTTACTCTATGCGATAGTAACCTATAAATAAGTAATAATATAACATCCTGATGATAAATCCATTAGGACGTTTCTATTTATCCACCTATCCATTCGCCCCCCCTTTAGGGGGCTGGGGGGGTGAGGTGGTGTGAGTCTACCATATTTGTGGTAGACGATTTACCATGCAAATGGTATTTCCCTACCCTATCCTTCCCTCTACTTTTGTGATATCAATTAAAAACAAAAAATGGAACCGGGAAAGATACGTGTGATTAGTCGTAAAAGCCGTTTGGCTTTATTGCAGGTAGAAGAGATACTCTCTTTATTACCACCACATATTACTACGGAGAAGATAGAAATCTCTTCATGGGGCGACTCACATAAAGAGGTATCCCTACTCGAAAATCCTCCCGCTGACATTTTTACCCGTGAACTGGACGAGGCTATTTTAAATAACCGGGCAGATATTGCCATTCATTCGGCAAAAGATTTGCCATTTCCTTTACCTCAGGGGCTAACGGTTGTTGCTGTTACAGGCGGCCTGACCGGAAGCGATTCGCTGGTGAGCCGTAATCATATTCTTCTGGACAAATTACCGGAAGGAGCAAGAATCAGAACCAGTTCCCCCACACGAAAAAAAGAATTGCTCAAACTCCGTCCCGGTTTACAGGTCGTCAGTATAAGAGGGACGATAGAAGAACGGCTGGCATTGGTAGACAACCATACAATAGATGCGCTGATCGTTGCAACCTGTGCACTCGAACGGTTAGGATTACAGGACCGGATCACACAAATACTTCCTTTTGAAACACATCCTTTACAGGGGCATCTGGCAGTAACTGCCCAGGAGGACAACAAATTCATAAAAGAACTATTTGCCCCACTGGATAGTCGCAGGCAATACGGACAAGTCACACTGGTTGGCTTCGGTCCGGGTAATCCGGATTTGCTTACACTCGCAGGAGAAAAAGCGATAAAACAGGCTGATATTATTTTTTACGACGATCTGATCGAAAAAAATTATTTGCTTTCTTTTGAAAAAGAGTTGGTATATGTAGGCAAGCGAAGTGGCCGTCATCATGTGGAGCAGGATACAATTAACAGGATGTTACTGGAAAGTGCCAGGCATGGCAAGCAGGTTGTACGGCTGAAAGGAGGCGACCCGATGATATTTGCACACGCCGCTGAAGAAATATCTTTTCTGGAAAGCAATTTTATACAGGTACAGGTTATTCCGGGAATTACAACAGCCAGTGCCCTGGCCGCTTCAACGGGAATAAGCCTTACGCACCGGGATATTGCGTCGTCGGTCGCATTCGTACTGGGACATGGCGAAAAAGTACAAACTCCAACAGCCGATACATTAGTATATTATATGGGAGCACGCAATAACCGGCACATAGCGAATGAACTGATTACAGCCGGACGTGCACCGCAAACACCCGTGCTTTTAGTACACAACGTGTCAGCCGCAAACCAGCAGGAATTTTATTCTACACTGGAAGAGTTGAGCCGGGAAGAAAAACAGTTCCCCACTCCACTGATCATTTTAATCGGTGAAGTTGTAAAAAAGCGGCTTTCAATCAAAAATAAAAAGAAAATCCTGTATACCGGCTCTGTTTTTCCGGAACACAAATTACGCGGGGATTACATCCATACCCCCCTTATACAAATAGATGAAGTTGACCCAAAGTCAGTTTTACCGGAATTGACCGGGAGTTTATCATCCATGAATTACCTGTTGTTTACCAGCCGGTATGCTGTCAGGTATTTCTTCCGGATTTTTCATAAAACAGGCAAAGACAGCCGGGCATTACATCATCTGAAAATTGCAGCAATAGGGAAAACAACAGCACAGGAATTGTTCAAGTATGGGATAAATGCCGATATCATTCCTACACAGGAAGATTCATACGGAGTAATCGAAGCTTTTAAAAAAGAAATACCGGGAAAGATTCTGATCCCACGTTCCGATAAAGCACTATCCATTATTCCGGAAGGTTTACAGAAAATCGGATATACTGTAAAAACAATAACGATATATCGTAACACTCAACCACCTTATGTTACAAAGGTAGATTTAAAAAAAGTATCAGCCATTGAACTAACCTCTCCATCGGGAGTAAAACGTTTTCATAAATTATACGGAAGTTTTCCGGAAGATAAAGAATATATATTAAAAGGAGCTATCACACAGCAGGCCTTTAATCAACTTCAAACAATAAACTCAGATGAAACGGTTCAGACAATACAGGCTTAATCAGGAAATACGCGATCAATACGCAGATGTGCACCTATCAGTAACGGACTTTATCTATCCTTATTTTATAGTAGAAGGAAAAGAAATAAAAGAAGAGATAAAGAGTATGCCGGGTGTTTTCCGCTTTTCTATTGATGTTTTACTGAATGATATCCGGGAGATTAAAAAACTGGGAATAGATAAAATACTACTTTTTGGCGTGGTAGATGAAAGTAGCAAAGATGAAAAAGGAAGCCAGGCGTATGCACCGGATTCATTAATAGTTCGCACAGTACGGGCTATAAAAAAAGAGATACCGGGAATTACCGTTTACACCGACGTTTGTTTATGCGAATATACCAGTCACGGACATTGTGGCCTATTAAAGAACAACGATGTGGAAAACGATACAACATTGCCTCTTCTGGCAGAAATGGCCTATCAACATGCATTGGCGGGAGCCGATTTTGTAGCACCTTCATCCATGATGGATGGCCAGGTAGAAGCCATCAGGGAACGTTTGTTCCGGGCCGGACTATCTACCCGCATCCTTGCCTATTCGGCCAAATACGCCTCTTCTTTTTATGGTCCGTTCCGGGATGCTGCAAACTCTGCTCCCGCATTTGGAGATAGAAAAACCTACCAGATGGATTACCGTACCCGCAACCAGGGACTGGAAGAGATAGAAGCTGATATAGCAGAAGGAGCCGACCAGGTTATGATAAAACCAGCCATGGAATACCTGGATATCATCGCACGGGCGCAGCAACAATTCCCGGAAGTTCCCCTGGTAGCCTATCAGGTATCGGGCGAGTATGCCATGCTCAAAGCTGGGGCACAATTGGGCTATCTGGACGAAGCAGGAACATTTTATGAAAGTCTCAGCGCGATCAAACGCAGCGGAGCCGGTCAGATCATTACCTATTACGCAAAAGAATTCGCAACAAAATGGAACGGATAAAATCAAAAGAAGCCTTTCTGGAAGCAGAAAAATATATACCGGGAGGAGTTAATAGTCCTGTACGGGCACTACAAAGTGTAAAGGAATCGCCTCTATTCATCAGGCAGGCATCCGGAGCAGAATTAACAGACATCGACGGTAACAAATTTATAGACTTCTGTTTATCTTGGGGTGTTTTCATCGCAGGCCATGCACACCCCGAAGTAAATGAAGCTATTATAGAAGCCGTACAGCGCCACAGAAGCAGAAACCTTACTGGCGCAATTGGTAAATCAAAGTTTCCCTTCTATGGAAAAAGTCCGGTTTGTAAATTCCGGCACCGAAGCCGTAATGAGTGCGGTACGGGTAGCCCGGGGATATACAGGACGAAATATACTCGTCAAATTCGACGGATGCTACCACGGACATGCAGACCACCTGCTGGTAAATGCAGGATCAGGGGTCGCACTTATACAAAATGCCAGTTCAGCCGGCGTTCCTGCCGAATTTGTAAAATATACTGTTACCCTGCCTTACAACAACCTGCCCGCTCTGGAAGAATTCTTTCTTCAACACGGAAAAGAAGTGGCAGCTGTCATCATAGAACCTGTAGCCTGTAACATGGGTGTGGTATTACCCGGAAACGGGTTTCTGGAAGGTATCCGCGAAATTACGAACCGCTACGGAGCATTACTCATATTTGACGAAGTAATAACCGGGTTTAGACTGGCCAAAGGAGGTGCACAGGAATATTTCAACATTGTACCGGATCTCACTACGATCGGTAAAATAGCCGGGGGAGGATTTCCTGCTGCCGCTTTCGGAGGGAAAGCTGAGATTATGAACAGACTTGCACCGGCAGGAGACATCTACCAGGCCGGCACTTTAAGTGGAAACCCGGTTGCTATGGCTGCAGGTATTGCCACTCACCACATCCTTTCCCGGGAAGGATTCTACGATGAACTGGAAGAAAAAAGCAACTGGTTTATCTCCGGACTCCGTACGATTCTTTCCGGTAAAGATGTAGAGCTAAACTCCATAGGTTCTATGTATACAATCTTTTTTACTTCCGGCAAAGTACAAAACTTTACCGATGCAAAACAAAGTAATCTCAACCGTTTCGGCAGTTACTTCCGGTATATGCTGAAAAATGGGATCTATCTCTCTCCATCACAATTTGAAGGAAATTTTCTTTCAATTGCCCATACACAAGAACAACTTGAAAAAACATTAGATAAAACCGAACAATTTTTTAAAAAAGTATAACATGAAAACAAACCGACATAATCACCTGAAAGAACTGGAAGCCGAATCCATATACATTCTTCGGGAAGTAGCAGCACAGTTTGAAAGGCCGGTATTATTATTCTCCGGTGGAAAGGATTCGATTGTAATAGCCCATATGGCATGGAAAGCCTTTTATCCGGGTGCCATTCCTTTTCCTTTTCTACATATTGATACCGGACATAATTTTGATGAAACGATTACTTACCGGGATGCATTGGCCGGACGGTTAGGAGTACGCATGATTATAGGTTCCGTACAGGAATCTATCGATACCGGAAGAGTGGTAGAAGAACAGGGGTATAATGCCAGCCGTAACAAACTGCAAACAGTTACACTACTGGATTCCCTTGAAAAATACAAATTTGATGCTGCTATCGGAGGAGCCAGGCGGGACGAAGAAAAAGCGCGTGCCAAAGAGCGTATTTTTAGCCACCGGGATGAGTTCGGACAATGGGATCCGAAAAATCAGCGGCCCGAACTATGGAATATTTTCAATGGACGCAAACAACCGGGAGAACATTTCCGGGTATTCCCTATCAGCAACTGGACAGAGATGGATGTGTGGCAATACATTTTACAGGAAAACATCGAACTTCCCAGCCTTTATTATACACACGAACGGGAAGTCTTTGAACGGGATGGCATGTGGCTGGCCGCCCATCCCTGTATCCGGCGCCGTCCGGAGGAAGTTCCGGAATTGAAAAGAGTTCGCTGCCGTACAATCGGAGACATCACGTGTACCGGCCTGATCTCTTCCGAAGCCTATTCGGTAGAAAATATCATTGATGAAATCGCCTCTTCCAGAGTTACCGAACGAGGCAACCGTTCAGACGATAAACGATCCGAAGCAGCTATGGAAGACCGGAAAAAGAGGGGTATTTTTAAATTGACAATTTATTTTTTGGATCGGAGGAATTTTCCGCTGGCGCAGATTTAAATCTGTGCCTCTCGTTCGGCGTAGCGTCTTCGCTACGTCGCTAAGAATTAATGAAGCTCCAGCTTCATGTGAGGCAGGAGCCTCACTTTTATCACCGACGTAGCGAAGACGCTACGCCGAACCAAGGGAACGAAAGCGATCCACGCTAGCAAATAAAAAGAATAAAAACGAACAATAATGAACAAAGGATATTTAGATATGGAACTCCTGCGTTTCACAACTGCAGGAAGCGTAGATGACGGTAAAAGTACATTGATCGGACGTTTATTATACGATAGCAAATCGGTATTTGAAGATCAGTTGGAAGCTGTCACATTGGCGAGTAACCGGTTAGGAAATGCAGAGGTAAATCTGGCCTTACTCACAGATGGCTTACGGGCCGAAAGGGAACAGGGTATTACCATTGATGTGGCCTACCGTTACTTTGCTACCCCAAAACGCAAATTTATTATAGCAGATACCCCGGGACACATCGAATATACACGTAATATGGTAACCGGAGCTTCTACTGCGGATGCGGCAATTATACTGATCGATGCCCGTAACGGTATTGTGGAACAGACCCTCCGCCATAGCTACATTACAGCTCTACTGGGTATCCCCCATGTGGTAATCGCTATAAATAAAATGGATTTGGTGAATTTTTCACAGGAAGTATATCAATCTATCAAAGAAAAATACGACGGGATAGCAAAGAAAACCGGATTGAAAAATGTATACTACTTCCCTATCTCCGCTAAAAATGGCGATAATGTAGTGACTATTTCAGAACAAACTCCATGGTACACAGGCCCCTCACTTTTAGAATTTCTGGAAAAAGTACCGGTACGGACTATGGATCGTATTAACCCCGGCCGGCTCCCTGTCCAGTGGGTTATACGCCCGCACAAAACCGAATTCCATGATTACCGCGGATATGCCGGGCACATTGCAGCCGGTGTCTTCCAGGTTGGCGACCAGGTAACAGTTCTTCCCTCCGGTACAACATCCACCATTACACATATTGAAGAAGCCGGAAAGGAACTCACAGAAGCAAAAGAGGGAGAATCTATCACTATCCGGCTGTCTGACAACATAGATATCAGCCGGGGCGATATGATCGTACCGGCCTCACATCTTACCCGGTTATCAAACGAAGTAAAACTTATGATATGCTGGTTCAATCCCAAACCATTACAGGCAGGAGGCAAATATATCATACGCCATACAAGTAGTGAACTGAAAGGTATTGTAAAAAGTATCAATTATAAAATGGATATCAACACACTAAAACAAACTACCGAATCAATCGAAACAATCCGGATGAACGATATAGCCTCGGTTACATTGAAAACATCTGCTCCTCTAAAATATGATTTATACAAAGAGAACCGTACAACCGGCAGCATAATCTTCATTGATGAATTCACAAACGAAACAGTAGGTGCCGGTATGATTTATGAAAATGAATAAAATAAAAAGTTATGATACCCAAAGAACAAATAGATGCACTGAACATGCAATTTCAATATAGTCCGGCTGAAGAAATCCTTTCCTGGTTTCTGAAACATTACCAGGGTCAAATCGGACTGGCTTCCAGTCTGGGACTTGAAGATCAGGTGTTAACTGACATGATCTGTAAAATTGATGACACCACCCGGATTTTCACACTGGATACCGGCCGGCTTTTCCCGGAAACATACCGGCTGATTGAACGAACAAATAAACGGTACAATATTAATATAGAAGTATTTTTTTCAAAACCGGAAAGCATACAGGAATATGTACGGATAAACGGTATTAACGGTTTCTATTATAGCATCGAACAAAGGAAACAATGTTGCCAGGTACGAAAACTGGAACCTCTGCAAAGAGCCTTTAAAGGCCTGCAGGTATGGATATGTGGCTTACGCCACGATCAATCGGTCACCCGTCAGCATCTGAATCTCGTAGAGTGGGATGCAAAAAACGGACTAATAAAACTCAATCCGCTGATTAATTTTACAGAAGCGGATGTATGGAAGTATATCCGGGAAAATAAAGTTCCTTACAACAACCTCCACGACAAAGGTTTTCCCAGTATCGGCTGCCAGCCTTGTACACGTCCGGTACAAACCGGAGACGATATTCGTGCCGGACGCTGGTGGTGGGAAAATCCCGAACACAAAGAGCGTGGATTACACAGATAAAAAATGAAAACATTTATTTTAACAGACAACCAGGACATTGCACGGATAGGAATAGAATTTCTGCTCCGTCAGGCCCCTATACAGGCAGAAACCATAGAAAAAGCCGGCAACAAAACCGAACTGGAGGTTTTAATCGGGAAATATCCCGATTCGATCGTTATTCTTGATCCGGCTTTCTCCGATTTTCTGAACGAAAACATACTTACCGGTTTACATAACCGGTATCCTGCCATACAATGGTTTGTATTCAGTGATAACATTGATGAGGATTTACTTCATCAATACTATGCCAATCCACGGTTTAGCTTTGTATTGAAAAGATGCGAAGTGAACGAAATCAATGCCGCACTGAAATATGCGTTGAAAGGAGAAAATTTCATATGCAATCCTATTACAAGAATGCTTTTACATTACAGGCGCACAACAGGAAATACAGGTGTACACCTCACCCAGACAGAAAAAGAGATTCTGAAACTGATCGCATTAGGCCGTTCGGCCAAAGAGATTGCTAATGAACGGAACTCCAGTGTATATACAATTATTACACATAAGAAAAATATTTTCCGGAAACTGGAAGTTAATAACATACATGAAGCAACCAAATATGCACTCCGCGCAGGACTGATTGACACAATAGAATATTATATTTAGTAACCAAATTGAATCAGGATTTCTACCAACTAATTAGTACATAAAATACAGAATAATATGTATTTTAGCATCCGCAAAATAGCCACACCTTTGTCCTATGAAAATTAACTTAATCATAAAAAGACATGAGAAAATTTTATTATGCTTTAATTTTAACCACAATTTTGATTCAATTTAAAGCAACAGGACAATCCTTACAAATTGGTGGTGAAATCCGTACACGTGGCGAAGTACGCGATGGTTTTAAAGAACCCCTGCCGGAAGATCTGGATGCAGCATTTGTAAACAATTTACGGACACGGTTAAAAGTTGGTTATTCCAAAGACAATATCAAAGCCCGTATCACATTACAGGATACCCGCACCTACGGAAGTACGGCTCCGGGCAAAACAGGAAACGGAGTAGGTATACTGGAAGCATGGGGCGAATACGCTTTTACCGGTAACTTGTCGTTTGTTCTGGGCCGCCAGCAACTTGAATACGATGACAAACGTCTGTTCTCCGCATCCAACTGGAGCAATACCGGAAATGCACACGATGCGTTATTGCTGAAATATACACCGGGAGACTTCACTATACACCTGGGAGGAGCGTGGAATAACGGAAGTGATGTAAACTTTGAAACAGCCTACGATCAAACGTATAAATCATTGATATATACATGGCTATCCCGCAGATTCGGTGCTGTAGACATATCGGCAATCTTTGTCAACGAAGGATTCCAGAAAGGCGATACACCGGAAGAAGTAAAACACAGGCACCACCGGAACACAATAGGGGGTAATATAGCACTGGACGATAAAAATATACCTCTCTATCTGTATGCCACTTTATATCATCAGTTCGGGCACGACAGAGTAGGAAAAGACCTCAGTGCAAACCTCTTTGCTTTCCGTGCCGAATATACATTCCAGCCTACTATATTGGCGTTAGCTGGTGTTGATTACCTATCCGGAACAGCATACGATGAAACCGATGGCAAAAATCATACATTTAATAAATTGTATGGAACGAACCACACATTCAACGGTTCTATGGAATATTGGGGCACACCACCCACACAAGGTTTAGTAGATATCTATGCCGGTATTACTGTTAAACCATTCAAAAAATTTCAGGTAAACGGTACCTATCATCAATTCTCTACTGTAAAGAAACTGGCAGAAACAGGTAAAAAAGGCCTTGGTTCGGAAGTTGATATAACACTGGATTATAACTTATCCCCTCATCTTGCATTTCAGGGAGGCTGGAGTGGTTATTTCACAACAGATGGCACTAAAGAGGTAGATGGTTTGACCGGCATTGATACACATTTCCCTCAATGGGCATACCTGATGATAACATTTAAATTCTAAAGAAAATATCCGTTTACCTATTACTTTTGTATAAACGAAAAAGAACGCAGATTTGGCTAAGGCCGATCTGCGTTCCCTTCCGTTTATAATAATAATAAACCTTACGAATAAATCTCTTTTTTGCCAGCCAGTAGAGTATTCTTCATCAGCGAAATAATAGTCATAGGCCCTACTCCACCGGGAACCGGTGTTATATAAGAACATTTTGGTGAAACTTCATCAAACCGTACATCGCCGGTTAGTTTGAAACCACTTTTTGTTACACTGCTCGGCATACGGGTTGTACCTACATCAATCACAACGGCACCCTCTTTCACCATATCGGCTTTAAGGAATTCAGGAACACCCAACGCAACAATTATAATATCTGCCTCTAAACACATTTCTTTCAGATTTTCCGAGCGGCTATGACACACGGTAACCGTACAATCTCCCGGATAATTTTTCTGCATCATTAGCATAGCCATCGGTTTACCAACAATATTACTACGTCCGAGCACTACACAATGTTTTCCTTTAGTCTCGATCTCATACCGTTTCAGTAATTCCAGTATTCCCGCCGGAGTAGCAGATACAAAACAAGGTAAGCCGATTGACATACGTCCTACATTGATCGGGTGAAAACCATCTACATCTTTACGATAATCAATTGCTTCAATTATTTTTTGTTCTGAAATATGTTTCGGTAAAGGCAACTGTACAATAAAACCATCCACTTCGGGATTGTTATTCAGACGGTCTACACAGGCCAATAATTCCTCTTCTGTTACATCTTCTTCGTAACGGATCAGGGTAGATTGAAATCCCACCTCTTCGCAGGTTTTCACTTTATTGGCAACATAAGTTTCACTTCCGCCATCATGCCCTACCAATACGGCTGCCAGATGAGGGATTTTACCTCCGGCTTCTTTAATCCTGTTAACTTCTTCTGCGATTTCCTGTTTCATTTGAGCCGAAACGGCCTTTCCATCGATTAACTGCATATATATGTTTTTTAGTAAAAAAGGAGCACATCCGCATGCACTCCTTTTCTGTCTTTTCACTTTTTATCTTCTTTTAAATGACGGCATTTTTTTACTTCCAGGCTTGGAAGTGGTAAGCATGCGCATCATCTTACGTGTTTCATCAAACTGTTTGATCAGCTTATTTACTTCCTGCACAGTCGTTCCGCTACCATTAGCAATACGCTGGCGGCGTGAGCCATTCAGGATAGCCGGATTTGTTCTTTCTTCCTGTGTCATCGAATAGATAATAGCCTCAATACTTTTGAAAGCATAATCATCAATATCAATATCTTTCAGGGCTTTACCCACACCCGGAATCATAGATGCCAGTTCCTTCAGGTTACCCATCTTCTTGATCTGTTGTATCTGGGAGATAAAATCATTAAAGTCAAACTGGTTCTTAGCAATCTTTTTCTGTAACCGTTTGGCTTCATCTTCATCATATTGAGCCTGTGCGCGTTCTACCAACGAAACGATATCCCCCATTCCCAGGATACGGTCTGCCATACGTTCAGGATGAAAAACATCCAGCGCATCCATTTTCTCACCGGTACCGACAAACTTAATAGGCTTATCAACCACAGTACGGATAGAAAGAGCTGCACCACCCCGGGTATCACCATCCAACTTGGTAAGAACAACACCGTCAAAGTCAAGACGTTCGTTAAATTCTTTTGCAGTATTAACAGCATCCTGCCCAGTCATAGAGTCTACAACAAAAAGAATCTCATTCGGCTGAATAGCAGATTTAATGGCTTCGATCTCCTTCATCATCTGCTCGTCGATTGCCAAACGTCCGGCAGTATCGACAATCACCAGATCACACCCTTTTACTTTTGCTTCTTTAATCGCATTCTGCGCAATCTGTACAGGATTATTGTTATCAGGCTCTGAATACACAGGAACCCCGATTTGTTCGCCCAAAACTTTCAGCTGTTCAATAGCAGCCGGACGGTATACATCGCAGGCAACCAATAACGGCTTTTTATTTCGTTTGGTCTTTAACATATTTGCCAGCTTTCCGGAAAAAGTTGTCTTACCGGAACCTTGCAAACCCGACATCAAGATAACAGCAGGAGCACCTTCCAGATTAATATCTGTTGCAGTTCCTCCCATCAAACCGGCCAGTTCATCGTGAACAATCTTCACCATCAACTGTCCCGGTTTCACCGCTGTCAATACATTTTGTCCTAATGCCTTGGTCTTTACCGTATCAGTAAATTGCTTTGCAACTTTATAGTTAACATCGGCATCCAGTAAGGCACGTCGAACATCCTTTAATGTTTCCGCAACATTAATTTCCGTAATCCGGCCTTCCCCTTTCAGAAGTTTAAACGACCGCTCTAATCTTTCGCTTAAATTTTCAAACATAGCAATATATATGATTTATTTATTTTACTCTGAACAAATTCGGGTACAAAGGTACAAAATTTTAACAACCGAATATAAGGTTTAGTTAATGTTCTTATGGTATGCTCTAATAATTAACGGAAAAGAACGCAGATTTCGCAGACAACACGGATGAACTCAGAAAATATTTTTTATTAATACATTAAATCTGCGAAATTCTGCGTAGTCTGCGAAATCTGCGTTCCCTATACTCTGAACCCTAAAAATATTTACTTTGCGGCGATGACTTCGATCTCCACCAAACCGTTTTTGGGAAGTGTTTTTACAGCAAAAGCCGCCCGTGCCGGGAATGCTCCGTCAAATTGCGAAGCATACACTTCGTTCATAGCAGCAAAATCGCCCATATCAGCCAGCAAAACTGTTGTTTTAACAATATCACCCATTTCATATCCGGCTTCCGTCAGGATAGCTTTGATATTTTTAAATGCCTGTATTGTTTGTTCCTGAACACCTCCGGCTACAAAATCTCCGGTAGAAGGGTCAAAACCCAATTGTCCTGAAACAAAAAGCATATTACCAGTCTGGATAGCCTGGCTGTAAGGGCCAATAGCTGCCGGCGCATTCGTTGTTGCAATTACTTTCTTCATAATCTGTGTTTATATTTATAACAAATAATATTCTTTACTTTTCCTGTTTAGCCATTTGCTGCCGGATCACTTCGTAAATCATAATAGACGAAGCAACCGATACATTCAACGACTGAATTGCTCCGAAAAGTGGGATTTTTACCATTTCATCGCATATCCGCAAATTCTCCATTGAAACACCCGTATCCTCAGCACCCATTACGATAGCAACAGGTCCTTCATAGGTTACTTCCGTATATAATTCGGAAGCTTTTTCGCTGGCAGCAAAAACCTTTACACCACTCTCCTGCAAAAAGCGAATGGATTGATTGATACTTTTTTCCTTACATACAGGCAGAGTCATCAATGCTCCGGCAGAAGTTTTAACAGCATCCGCATTTACGGTAACACTACCTTTTGCCGGAATAACAATAGCATCAACTCCGGCACATTCGCAGGTACGGGCAATAGCACCAAAATTTCTAACATCCGTAATACCATCCAGTAAAACAATGAAAGGATTTTTCCCCTGTTCGTATACAAACGGAATAATATCTTCCAGACGCTGGTACGTAATAGAAGAAATAAAAGCAATTACCCCCTGGTGATTTTTACGTGTCTGACGGTTTAACCGTTCCAGCGGAACCCGCTGAACCGGTATATCCGTACCTTTCAGAACCTCAAACAGTTCCCGTACCAAATCACCCTGGATATCCCTTTTCACCAGAATTTTATCAATCTCTTTCCCGGCCTGAACTGCCTCTATCACAGCCCGTATGCCAAATATCATTTCATTCTCTTTCATTCAATTTTGTTATTTGCTTTTAGCGGAAGTGAACGCAGATTTCGCAGATTACACAGAGTAACGCAGAATAATTATTTATTTATATTTCTGAATATTTTCCGCCGCACTTTTGCACTGTTTCCGAAATTTAATAATAATCCTACTTCCATATTAGTTGCTTTTAAATAATTTATGAGTTGTGCTTCATGTTCATGACATATATCCGCACATGCTTTCAACTCTAATATTATCTTATCATTTACTATTATATCTGCTACATATTCACCTACCACATACTCCCTATAATATACTTTCAACGGATATTGCGCTTTACAATCAAAACCTCTGTCCTGTAATTCAAAATAAAGAGCATTCTGATATACCCTTTCTAAAAATCCAGTTCCTAACGTACGATGTACTTTATAAAAAGCCCCGATTATTTCTTCTGTTTCTTCTTTAAATAAATAATCTGCGTCCGTCTGTGTAATCTGCGAAATCTGCGTTCCCTTCCTCATAGCCATTAAACTTCTGGTTTACCCGATACCCAACAGATCTTTTGCGTTGGCTATGGAGGCATCTGTCAGGGTGGCACCGCTTAGCATACGGGCAACTTCTGTGATACGTTCCTGTTCCGTTAATTTACGGATACGGGTAACGGTCTGATTATTTATATCTTCTTTATATACAAAGAAGTGTTCTTTTCCTTTAGCTGCGATTTGTGGCAGGTGGGTAATAGTTACCACCTGCATTTTGGAACCCAGATCATGCATTATATCTCCCATTTTATCCGCAATATCTCCGGATACTCCGGTATCTACTTCATCAAAGATAATAGAAGGAAGCGCTTTATATCCTGCGATAAGAGCTTTTATACAAAGCATCAAACGGGAAATTTCACCTCCGGAAGCCGTTTGAGCCACTTTTTCCAGATCACCGCTCTTGTTGGCAGAAAACATAAACTGAATATCATCCATTCCATCGCTTCCCGGCTCTTTTCTCTCTATGAAATCAATCCGGAAACGTGTATTAGGCATACCCAATGGTTTAACCATATCAATCAGCATCTTTGTAATAGATTCCGCCGACTTTTTCCGGATAGCAGTCAGTACCGTTGCTTTTTTAAGAAGTCTTTCATAGGAACCGGCCTGTTCCTTTTCAAGCTCTTTGATCTGCTCATCAAAAGAATCGATCTGGGTAAGCTGGCTTTCATAAGACTCCTGCAAAGCTATTAATTCATCAACTGTTGAAAGATGATGTTTCTGTTGTAACGAATAAATTGTATTCAACCGCTCATTCACCCACTCCAGGCGTTCCGGATTAAACTCAATATCCTCGGCCAGTACCTCAATTTCCGAAGCCAGATCCGACAGGTCTATATAAGCCGAACGAAGACGTTCCGAAAAATCCGCTGCTTTAGAGAAATATCGGTCTAACGAATCAGTAGTAGATAAAGCCTCTTTTATATGTTGCAACCCTCCCTGTTCGTCGCCAGTCAATAGTGCAGTAACTTTATACAATGCACCTTTAATCTCTTCTGCGTGCGACAACGTTTCGGTTTCCTGTTCCAGTTCTTCCTGTTCACCGGTTTTTAACGCAGCTTCCTGCAACTGTTCAAGCTGGAAACGGATATAATCTTCATCTTTTTTAGCCTGTTCCGCTTTTTCTTTTAGTGCACGCAGTTGTTTTCTTATATCCTGATAATGTAAATACTCTGTTCTGTAATCAGTAAAAACATTCCTCTTACCGGTAATAATATCAACAACACTTAATTGAAAATGGCTATCAGCCAGCAACAGGTTCTGATGCTGTGAATGTATATCAATCAGATTACTTCCCAACTCTTTCATGGCTGATAATGAAACGGGCGAATCATTTACAAAAGCACGCGATTTGCCGGATGCAAAAAGTTCGCGACGCATAATGCAGGTTTCCGGATCGTATTCCATATCATGGGCTTCAAATATAGCCTGAAGCTGATAAGCTGAAATATCAAATTCAGCTTCAATCACACACTTATCTGCTCCGGCTTTAATACTTTTAGCATCTGCCCGTTGGCCGAGAACAAGCCCCAAAGCTCCCAGAATAATTGACTTTCCGGCACCTGTCTCACCAGTCAGAACAGAAAACCCATTCTCAAACCGGATATCCAGATTATCGATCAATACGAAATTTTGTATAAACAATGATTTAAGCATGCAATTACTTTTCTTTCAAAGTTACAATTAATTGATCAACAATGTCTACTGCCACCTCTGTTTTTAACCGCAGAGAATATTCTTTTACATCATCCTGACGGGTCAGGATCGAAATTTTATTTGTATCACCCTGAAATCCGGCTCCTTCTTCACGAAGAGAATTCATAACGATAAAATCAAGATTTTTGCGGTTCAGCTTCTCTACCGCGTTCGATATTTCATCATTTGTCTCCAGGGCAAACCCAACCAATACCTGGCCGGGCTTTTTAATAGCACCCAAAGAGGCGGCAATATCCTTGTTTGCTGTCAACTCCAACGTCATATTCCCATTACAGTTGCGTTTAATCTTCTTTTCCGCAACTGTGGCCGGACGGTAATCGGCTACCGCTGCGCATAGAATAGCAGCATCCGCACCGGGAAAGGTTTGCATAGCCATGCCATACATCTCTTCTGCCGATTCCACATTTATGCGGTGGATACGGGGATTCGTGACTTGCAGCCCCACAGGCCCTGTAATAAGAGTAACATCAGCTCCCCGCGAAGCACACGCTTCCGCCAGGGCAAACCCCATTTTGCCGGACGAATAATTTCCGATAAAACGAACCGGATCTATTTTTTCATAGGTTGGCCCGGCTGTTATCACTATCTTTTTTTTTTGCAAATCCTGCCCAGCTGCAAAAAAATTGTCCAATATTTCTATAATCTTATCCGGCTCCTCCATTCTTCCCTTACCAACCAAATGGCTGGCCAGTTCACCTTCTGCCGGTTCTATAATATAATTCCCGAATCCTCTTAGTTTATCCAGATTTTGCCGGGTGGTTGGGTGAGCAAACATATCCAGATCCATAGCCGGAGCGACAAACACCGGAGCTTTACAGGAAAGATAAGTAGTTACCAGCATATTATCGGCGATACCATTTGCCATTTTTCCAATAGTGGCAGCTGTTGCCGGAGCTATAACCATTGCATCCGCCCACAACCCCAAATCTACATGACTATGCCACGATCCATCCCGGTTAGAGAAAAATTCGCTGATCACCGGGTTACTACTTAACGCGAATAAGGTAATAGGAGTAATAAATTCTTTTCCGGCAGGGGTGATAACCACCTGTACCTCTGCTCCCCGCTTAACAAAACCACGGATCAGATACGCCGCTTTATAAGCAGCAATACTTCCGGTAATACCTAATATGATCTTTTTTCCTGCTAACATACTCTTATAAGTAATTAGTAGTTAGTAGTTGGTAGATTTTTACTCTTATTTGGTTTGCCAACTATTAACCACTTAAATTATACTCTTAATTTAAAAATGTCCCGCGCAACCTGCCAGTCTATATTAGCATGTTCGCCTAACTTCCAGCCACGTTGTCTGACAGGTTCTACTAAAGCATCTATATCCCAATCCTTTATACCATATTCGGAAAGATGTGTTTTTAATCCCATTCTACGGAAAAAACCTTCGGTTGCTTCAATAGTTTGTTGCACCTTCTCCCCGGTAGAACCTTCATGAATACCAAAAACAACTTCTCCTAAACGAACTATTTTCTGTTCTTTCTCTTTCCGCATATACTGCATCACACCCGGTAATAGTATAGCCAGCGTCTGTGCATGATCAAGCCCATATTGTACCGTTAAAGCATATCCCAGCCGGTGAGATGTCCAATCCTGTGGTACCCCCTGTCCGATCCAGCTATTCAGCGCATTGGAAGCAGCCCACATCAAATTGGCACGTATATCATAATTATACGGATCATCCAGGACTTTCAGCCCTTCTTCATAAATCACTTTCAACAGGCTTTCTGCAAAAGCATCCTGGACTTTTGCATTGACGGGATAAGTCAGATATTGTTCTATTACATGAATAAACGAATCCACTACTCCGTTTGCCACCTGATGAACCGGAACAGTATAGGTTACTTCCGGATCCATAACTGCAAATTCAGGAAATACTTTAGGAGAAGCAGAACTCAACTTTTCATTAGTTGATTCCCGGGAAATAACAAACCGCTCATTCATTTCCGAACCGGTTGCAGCCAGTGTCAGCACAGCACCTAAAGGCATAGCCGACTCTATAGATGCTCCTTTAGTAAAAATATCCCAGGGATCACCGTCAAAACAGGTAGCAGCCGCAATGAACTTAACAGCATCAATTACAGACCCTCCTCCTACAGCCAACAGGAAATCAATTCCTTTTTCGCGAATAATATGTACAGCCCTCATACAGGTTTCGTAACCGGGATTAGCCTCTATACCGGCAAACTCCGTTACATCCCAACCCTGTAAAGTTTTGGTTACCTGTTCATATACACCATTCTTCTTAATACTACCTCCTCCATAAACAAAAAGAATCTTACTTCCGGAAGGTATCAGGAACGGGAGACGGCTGATAGTTCCTTTCCCAAAAACAATCTTAACGGGATTAGAGAACTCGAAGTTATTCATTTTACACTCGCTTTGCTCGTTAGTAGTTATCGTTCGCTTCACTCACTGGTAGTTAGCACTCCTTTCAGTCGTTAGTAGTTATCAGTCGCTTTGCTCCTTAGTAGTCAAGTAGAAATATTAATAGTTTAATTCTTACTACTTGACTTCTTTGACTACTAGTGAGTGTAACGAACGATGACTACTAGCGACTGAAGGGAGCGATAACTACTTTTTATTTATTATTAAACCCCCGCAATTTAATTTCAGTAAACATTTTCTTTGTATTCAACGGAAACTCTCCGTTCAGAATCCAGGAATAATATCCCGGATCATTTTTAAGAACCTCTTCCGCTTTCTGGCCTTTGTATTTACCGAAATTAATAATCTCTTCGCCTTTATCGTTGTAAATCATACGGCCTGCAAAATCCACATTATTGTTAAAACAGGAATATTGCGACAGGAAATTAACATCATTCTGCAAATCGGGATAACGATCCAGTTGAGCCTTTAAGATCTCATAAGTCGCCAATGTATCCGCTTCTGCCGAGTGGGCGTTATCTAACGTCTTATCACAATAAAATTTATAAGCAGCAGAAAGTGTACGTTGCTCCATTTTATGGAAAATAGTCTGTACATCTACAAACTTACGACTGTTTAAATCAATATCAACCCCTACCCGCAAAAACTCTTCAGCAAGCATGGGGATATCAAAACGGTTCGAATTGAATCCGGCCAGGTCACACCCTTCTATTTGCGAAGCCAGCGATTTGGCTATTTCTTTAAACGTCGGACAATCTTTTACATCTTCATCTGTAATCCCGTGAATAGCGGTTGATTCCGGAGGAATCGGCATTTCAGGATTAATCCGCCGGGTTTTTGTCCCTTCTTTCCCATTGGGATACACCTTGACATATGAAATCTCAACGATCCGGTCTTTTACTATATTGATACCGGTAGTTTCAAGGTCAAAGAATACCAGCGGATTTTTTAAGTTTAATTGCATTCTAAGTTAATTAGTCATTCAACATCATTGGCATCAGCAACATGAGCAAATCTTCATTCGAATCATTTACTGTTGGAATAATAAGGCCGGCACGCGAAGGATCAGCAAGCTCCAGAACAACTTCTTCCGAACTGATATTACTTAAAATTTCAATCAGGTAAGTTGCTTTAAAACCAATCTTCAACTCTATTCCGCTAAACTGGCATACGATCTTTTCTTCCGCAGAAGTCGAGAAATCAATATCCTGTGCCGAAACGATCATCTTATTCTCTGTCAGATGAAGTTTCACAAGGCTACTTGCCGGATTAGAGAAAACTGATACACGTTTCAGTGCCGTCAGGAAAGAAACCCTGTCAATCGTTACTTTATACGGATTCTCCTGCGGAATTACACTGTTATAATTCGGATAGCGTCCTTCTATCAGGCGGCACACCATTTCAAAGTTAGAACAGTTTATATAAGCATTGTTCTCATCAAACTGTATCAATACAGGCTCTCCCTCTTTTGCCAGAATATTACGTAACAGGTTAGCCGGTTTCTTTGGCAAAATAAAAGCCGCTCTTTCTTTCGAATGAACCGACATATTACGCAAGCGCACCAGTTTATGGCCATCGGATGCAACAAAGGTGATATCTTCATTATGGATATCAAAATAAATACCATTCATTACCGGACGAAGTTCATCGTCTGCCGTAGCAAACAACGCACGGCTAATACCATTCATCAGCGTCTGTGCATCCAGAGTCAGATCGGTATGAGTTTCTCCCAATGGCTTCTGCTGCGGATAAGTATCTCCTTTCTGACCGATAAAATTGTATTTACCATTCTCAAAATGGATAAATATTTCCAGATTCTCATCATTGATCTCAAACCGTAGAGGCTGTTCCGGCAACTCCTTCAATAGATCCAGTAATATTTTAGCAGAAACAGCAAAAAGCCCTGCACCTTCAGTGTTCATCACCTCTACCGAAGTAACCAACCGGGTTTCCGCATCGGAAGCCGTAATAGTGAGCAAGTCACCATTGAGGTCAAACAAAAAACTATCCAGAATAGGTAAAGAGTTTTTTGAGGCGATTACTTTGCTTATTGACTGTAAACGAGACAGTAAAGCTGTACTGGAAACTTCAAATTTCATAACTGTTTCTTATTTATTTATCCGTTATTAATTTATTATAATATACTGTTTAAATAAGCCTACACTGCCTGTCAGATAAAAAAAGACAAAGGCTTTCTAAGTGAAAACAAAAATAGGAAATAATTGATAATTGGCAATCCGCAAACCACAATTATTTAGCAAGACAAAAGTAGTATATAAATTTTCTATTCCAAGCATCCATAAAGATTATCTAAAAAAGGAATTCAAATAGATGTTTTAAAAAAACCAAATCGTTATCTTTCGATATAGCATCCCCTGCAATGTCGAAACCTTAAACATAAAATAGAACTTTCCGGAAGATTATAAAGTGTTGGTTCTGTTTTATTTCCCCTCTGGAGAGCTACTCTCTACATACATCTTTTCATCCTCGTAGAGGATAATATATCTTAGACCCCAGCAACGCTGGGGGTGGATAAGAGAGTCTATATTTCAGGCTGGAAGCCCAACATAGTAATATATAAACTAAAATAGTTGGGTTTACACTCCGGTTCCTATTATACTATGCTGCTCCTCCGGAGCGAAATATCCTTCTTATAACCCCAAACCCCGGCGTTGCCGGGGCCTAAGATAGAATAGGCCTACGGCCTGAAAAAAATGTGTGTAGAAAGTAGATTGAGAGGGGTTAGGGGTGTGTTATAACCGGCACAGAATTAGTACTATAATTTAGTCATTTATATAAATATTCGCTTATAAATAACCTTTTTCCGGTTTTGCAGAGGATAATTATGGTTATAACACATCCCCGCCCCCTCTCAAGAGAGTTTTTAAACAGTCTCTCAAGAGGGGAGATTAAAAACATATTTATGAATAGATTAAAGCTAAAATAAATCTTCCGACCATGGCTGATTATTAACCTCCTAATAAAAAAGCCCCTTTTCAATGAAGAAAAGAGGCTTTTTTTTATGTCTTGAACTTCGCTTCTTATTTAGCGAAATAATCTTTTACTGCTTCGTTAGGAACCATTTCTTCCTGGAAGATATAAGCACCTGTTTTTGGAGACTTAACCATTTTAATTACTTTTGAATAAGTACGGCCGTCACCTTTTTTAAATGATGCAACTGCTTTCTTTGCCATTGTTTAATCTCCTTATTACTTAATTTCTTTATGTAATGTCATTTTTCTCAGGATAGGGTTGTATTTTTTCAACTCCAGACGCTGAGTAGTATTTTTTCTGTTTTTTGTAGTGATATACCGTGAAGTACCCGGCATACCGCTCTCTTTATGTTCAGTACATTCTAAGATAACCTGAACTCTATTACCTTTTGCTTTCTTTGCCATCGTTTATTCCTCCCAAATTATGCTTTATAATACCCTTTTGCCTGTGCCTGTTTGATTGCTGCATCCAGACCAAGTTTGTTAATAGTGCGTAATCCGGCAGCTGATATGCTCAGATTAATCCAGGTCTTTTCTTCCACCCAGTAGAATTTCTTTGTAAACAGATTGACATTAAATTTACGTTTCGTTTTTCTGTTAGAATGGGAAACGTTGTTGCCAATCATTGCTTTTTTTCCGGTAATTTGACAAATCTTAGACATCTCTATCTTACTTTTTTATTATATGCAATTGAATATTCTCTCAATCAGGGCGCAAAGTAAAGCATAAATTTTAATTTACGCAAAATTTCCACCCACTAAATAAAGCTTAAATCTCTTTTTCCGAACCAGCATCATGAACTGAATAAGAGACTATTACCATACTAACTAAATGTTAAAGGTTGCTTCTTACGGGGTGCAAGGGTATAAATTATTTATTTAAATTCATAACGAACCCATCAAAATTTATTACACAACTTATTCAAATTAACTAATTGTGTAAATTACAGATAGGAATAATTATTCCTCTATCCACCGGACGATTTCTTCCGCATCGGGTTTGGTGCGGGGTTCTGCTACTCCGGCCCAATTGCCGTTTTCATCAATCATAAATTTCTGGAAGTTCCATGTAACAGGAGCATCTTCCTTTCCGTTCAGTCCTTTTTGAGTAAGCCATTGATAAACCGGAGCCATATCCTCTCCCTGTACGGATATCTTTTCCATCAGAGGAAAAGTTACCCCATAATTCAGTTTACAGAATTCTGCGATTTCTTCGTTTGTTCCGGGCTCCTGTTCCCGGAAATTATTTGCCGGAAATCCGATAATAGTAAAATCATCACCTCCATAGGTCTCATACAGAGCCTGTAACTGTTCATATTGTGGGGTTAATCCGCATCTGGAAGCAACATTCACCACCAAAACCTTCTTTCCTTTCAACTGGGCAAGGGGATATTCCTGTCCGTCAATACTTATTACGGTGTAATCGTGAAAAGTAGAAGTCTGCGCATGCAATACCAGCGTTGCACACAATAAAACCAAAACGTAAATACCTGATTTCATACACAAAAGATTATTTAATTTTTAAAAACCATAATCCGCAAATATAGGCAATAATACGACAACTATGTCCGTTATATAATTGTTTTAGAGGAATAAAAAATTAAAAATAAAACTAACTAAGTCATGAGAAGAAACTTTCGGGAGGCCGTCCTAAACCGGCGGAGCATTTATGGTTTAAGCAACCAATCACCCATTCCGGACGACGAAATTAAAGACATGATCCGTTTTGCTGTTTTACATGTACCTTCGGCATTCAATACACAAACAGCCCGGTTGGTACTTCTACTCAATGAGGAACACAAAAAATTCTGGAACCTCGTAAAAGAAACTTTACGCAAAATGGTTCCGGAAGAAACCTTTCCCAAAACAGAAGCAAAGATCAACAAAAGCTTCTTATCCGGATACGGTACGATCCTGTTCTTTGAAGAATTAAACACAGTAAAAGAAATGCAAAGTCTATTCCCGGATTATAAAGATAAGTTTCCGGAATGGTCTGAACACACATCGGCTATGCATCAGTTTGCATTGTGGTGTATGCTGGAAGATGCAGGTTTCGGATGCAACCTGCAGCACTACAATCCTATCATAGACGACGAGGTACGCAGCACATGGAATTTACCGGATTCATGGCATTTAATCGCACAAATGCCATTCGGTATACCCACGGAAGAACCGGGAGAAAAAGAATTCAACCCGGTAGAAGAACGTTTCCTGATTTTCGAATAACCCCAAAAGATAAAAGCACACAGATGACACAGATTAGGCAGATTTACACAGATGATAATTTAAAAATTTGGTTGAAGGAAATTCTGGTTGAAGGGGATTTGTAATCCCCGCCTGTGGAGTATAAGGATTTTAAATCCGCTTTTATTATACCATATGTTTATATTTAAAATAGGTATTATCAGTTGCCGGATCCGGAGATCCTCATACTCATTAGTCGGGGATTACAAATCCCCTCCGACCCCAAAAAGACAATCTGTGGTGATCCGTCTTATCTGTGTTATCTGCGTGCTTTTAGGCTTTTTTTGACATTTCATAATAAAAATATAATCAAAATATAAACTATGAA
This sequence comes from Tannerellaceae bacterium, assembly GCA_021203545.1. Lineage (GTDB taxonomy): Bacteria > Bacteroidota > Bacteroidia > Bacteroidales > Tannerellaceae > UBA4116. The sequence continues at coordinate 28,798 of JAJQAZ010000091.1, forward strand.
TATGAGAGTATTATTTGTGGTAACAAGCCACGATAAAAAGGGAGATACCGGTCAGCCAACCGGATTTTATTTCTCCGAAGTAGCCCACCCGTGGGAAGTCCTGTCCAATGCAGGTTATGAGATTGATTTTGTAAGCCCACAGGGAGGCAAAGCCCCTATTGAAGGATTCGACCTGAGCGATCCGGTAAACCGGAAGTTCTGGGAAGACTTTGTATGTGAACACAAAGTGCAAAATACAATGAAACCATCGCAGGTAAAACCGGAGAAATACGACGCCATATTTTATGCCGGTGGACACGGGGCCATGTGGAATTTCCCACAAAATCAGGAATTAGCAGAAATAGCCCGGAAAATTTATGAAAATGGAGGTATTGTTAGTGCCGTATGCCATGGCCCTGCGGGTTTATTGAATATTAAATTAAGCAATGGAACCTACCTGATAGACGGAAAACGCATCAGTGGGTTTACAAACGAAGAAGAAAAAGCCGTTAAAATGGAGAATGTAGTTCCTTTCCTTCTGGAAACAGCACTGGAAGAGCGGGGAGCAATAGTTGAGAAAACAGGCAACTTCCAACCGTTTGCTATTGTTCATGATAGAGTTGTAACAGGACAAAACCCTCAATCCGCATATAAAGTAGGAGAAGGTATTGTTGATACACTTCAGAAAATGAAAAATGAAAAATAAGTAAGAATGAAAGAGATTGGAATATTTTATGGAGTAGACAGTGATCAGACAGCTGAAATAGCCCGGAAGATCATTGATGAGTTTAAAGGAATAGCTATTGAAGCGGTTGCTGTTGAAGTCGCTAATTCGGAAGATCTGAATGTATACGATTATATTATAACTGGTGTAGCAACCTGGCCGGAAGGAACAATTCCTGCCTATTGGGGAGACCTGGTAGAAGATATAAGAAATAGTGATATGACACACAAACGGGTTGGAATTTTCGGTTTAGGAGATCAGGTAAACTATCCCAACAATTTTGTAGACAGCATAGGGATACTGGCAGACGCTTTCGAAAACGCCGGGGCTACATTGGTTGGTTTTACCCGTACAGAAGGTTATACCTTTCAACGGTCGCGTGCTGTGATGAATGAAATACAATTCAAAGGTTTAGCCATTGACACCGACAATCAGGACGACCAGACGGATGAACGTATCCGGAAATGGGTAAAGCAACTGAAACGGGAATTCTTTGATATGTAAAAAGATTACAATATGGTAAATGATATAAATAGCCGGTTAGAAAATCCGGGATTACAAACTATATTTTCCAGGAAAAGTGTCCGCAGTTTTACGGATCAACCGGTAGCAAAAGAAGATGTGGAGATTCTGCTGCGTGCAGCTATGGCTGCGCCAAGTGCTGTAAACCAGCAACCCTGGGCTTTTGTGGTTATCGACGACCACAAACTATTAACCCGGTTAAGCGAAGAATTGCCTTTTGCCAAAATGGTAGCCAAAGCACCGGTAGCCATTGTAGTGTGTGGCGATCCGGATAAATCAATATACGGAGAAGATTACTGGGTACAGGATTGTTCGGCAGCCTCACAAAATTTGCTATTGGCAGCCGAAGCATTAGGATTAGGAGCTGTATGGACTTCTACCTATCCTGACCCTGTGAGAATAGATGTAGTAAAAAAAATCCTGAATTTACCCAAACATGTTTATCCGTTAAACCTGATCCCGGTAGGACATCCGCAGAACGAACATAAACCAAAAGAAAAGTTCAGGGCAGAAAATATCCACCGGAATAAGTGGTAATTTGTTTTTATTGTAAAGGAAATAGACAGTCTATTACTCCGGAACAGGACATAGCGCCGGGATTTATTCCCGGTGCCCCTTCCGGGATAGGAATACCTATATCTTCAAACCAACTTTCCGTAATTTCACCTCTCATCAATATATACCATACCCACATGGGTAAAATTATATTCCCCGGCACTCGTTATAACTTCTTTAATCGTATCCTCCGTTTCTCCTTTACAGGCCTCCTGAAAGATTAAATCTCCGTTTTGTAAAGTGAAAGGAAATAAGGATAAAATAAATAATACACTTACATTCATCTGTTTTATTCTTTATTTTTTATATGTAATTTTTGCCCGGAGAGCCTACATAGGCACAACTTTGCCTTCTACACAGGCAGAAATTAGATTCTACACAGGCACCTCTCTTTGGCTATATAAGCACAACGTTTTGGTTATACAGGCACAACGTTGTTTCTACACAAGCACAACCCGGCATGCAATACAGGCATAACATAAGAATCTATACAGGCACAACTACAAAAAGTTTACCTTGTATACGCCCTATGTCATGCCTGTCCGGTTTTATATTTCACCCTGTTTACTTCCCTATGGAAAGCCTATGCAAAACCTCCCGGCTTGTTTTCCGACTTGATCGGGAATCGCATCAGCACAGACAGTTTCAATAATAAAAAGATAATAAACCGCCTGTTGTAATGCGATCCCCGGTCGGGGCCGGGGAACAAATTGTTTTTGTTTTCTCCCCCGTTGGGCGCAACGTCTTATCCTATGTCATCAACTTAAAAGTTTTTGCCAGCGCAGATTTAAATCTGTGCCTAAACCAACAGACAGTAAATAAGCACGGATTGGCTAAAGCCGGTATTCTATTCGGATATCTTCACCAGCAAATTGGAAAAGACACTACACCAAAAAGGACTTCCCGGTTATCTCAACGTATACGAGACCCCTCCGGCCAGCCAAAAACCGGCCTGGGGCGTATTGGTGAGGTCGTAATATGTTGTATTATATAAATTATTCATCGTCAGGTGAAATGTTACATCCTTATACCGGTAGTTCATTCGCACATCCAGGGTTGAGAATCCCGGGTAAGGCATTATTACCTTTTCACCGTTCAATAGTTCATCATATCCTCCCATTCGTTTTTGAATACGGAAATACCAATCCAAATCCAAGCAGGAAAATAACTGATGATTCAGTTTCACCGTAAATTTATCCCGGAGATAATTTTGGGCATACCGGGATAGTTCACCCTGCGTATCTGCCTCCTGATGCATACGGGTATAGTCTGCCGATAAAGCCGAACGTTCTCCCAGGGCAGGAATCCACCGGTATAACCGGAACTTTATACCGGCTTCTATCCCTTGAGTGTTCACCTTTGTATGGTTCCACGACTTATCTTTTCCGGTTTCCGGTATCTGTATCCAGTCAATTACATTCCTTCCCCACATCATAAAACCTGTCAGATATGCGCTTACGGCAGACGTATTATATTTAAGGCCCACATCCCACGATTGCGAATATTCGGGTTCCAGGCCTTCGGTGCCTTCGTGTGTTTCGGTTGTATAGTACAGATCGGTAAAGGTAGGCATCCGAGTTGATTTACTCCAGGAGGTATATATTTTTAGAGGATCAGCCGGACGGTAACTTAAATTGACAGAGGGCAAAAATTTATAGGTGCCATTAAGTAACGTATTGTGATTTATCAATACGCCTGCCGACAACAGGAAACGTTGCCAACCGGCTGTATGCTCCAGACCCACACTGGTATTGGTGCGGGCATCATATTTAGTATAACGCCTGTGGGGAGCCACCATTGTTTTTCCCAATACATTACTCATAATTTCTTCGCGGCGTACTTCTGTACCCAGGCTGGTAGTGCCCAGAATGGAGGCATAGGAAAAGATCAGATTGCCCCCATAGGTATCATTCCGGTGATAATTGACCGTATTATCCGGATTACTTCGTATCAGGTCAAACCGGTCGTGATGACGGCTCCAGTAAACAATAGGGATTATTTTCAGACGCGAGCCGAACTCGCCTTTTACGGAGGTAATATAGGTTTGTGTTTCTTCGTACTGATCGGGAAATTTATAGGAATAAAAGGTATTGGCTGCATACCGTTTATCATTGTACCCCAGGCTGAAATCCAGTTTATTATTCTCTTTCAGGTTCAACCGTGTTTGCCAGAGAAGATTATAAATTGAATAGTCTGTATTTCACGGTATCCATCAGAAGAATTATGCCCGCCGGAAAGGGAATGGGTAGCTATTCCGGTATGGGCAGTACCCCGGATTTCCAGCCCTTTCAGATTATGCATTCCCCCCCCCCTCTATTTTAGCATATAAAGGTGTATCTGCATTTTTTTTAGTAATAATATTCACTCCGCCGGAAAAAGCGCTCGAACCATAGACAAGTGCGGAAGGCCCATGAATAATTTCAATACGTTCGATGTCGGAAAGATTAACAGGAAGGTCAAAACTGTAATGCCCGGTATGGGCGCTGGTGAGGTTAACTCCGTTTAAAAGAATTGCGGTTTGGTCGAAAGTTCCGCCTCGTAGGGATATATCCGCCTGCACACCATGTCCGCCACGTTGCAGGATATCCACATTAGCGAAATAAACTAACAGATCCTGAATACTTTGGGCAGGCGCCTGCTCAATCTCTGTTTTAGTGATCACACTAACCAGTTTTGCCGACTGGTTCAACGGAGTTTCTACCTTCGAAGCGGTAACCATGACCTCTTCCAACTCCTGTTCCATTACTTTTTGTTGCTGCTCTCCTGCCGCATTTTGTGCAGACGCATCAGGTATACACATGGCTGTTAATACACAACCCGCCACTACACCGATGTTCACTACCCGGTGCAAACTACAAAAGGCACCGTACCCTTTCCGCATAAATCGCTTGAAACGGTAAACGGATCGCCCGTTCATTTGTTTTTCTTTCATTTGTAATAAAGTTAAAATTATCACGGCAAAAGTAATTATATTTGCCTAAACAAAGACAATAATATCATGAATAGACCTTGTAAAATTATTATTCTGTTAATTAGTACACTATTAACAGTAACATCAGGAAAGATGAATGCGCAATCCGGAAAGCCTCTGCGTCTGGGAGTAGCGGGAGTATCGCACGGACATATCTGGGAAGTAGTAAGCCGGTTAGACCGGGGTGATTTTATTATTACGGGAGTTGCAGAATCTGACGATGAATTACGGAATAAAAATGCATTGACCGGTAAAATCGCACCGGAACTCTTTTTTGCCGGTCTGGAAGAGATGTTAGATAAAACAAAGCCGGAAGCTGTTATTGTTTATGAATCCATATACGATCATTTACGGGTGGTTGAGGCCTGTGCACCCCGGGGAATTCATGTAATGGTTGAAAAACCATTAGCTGTAAGTATGGAACATGTGAACCGCATGGCCGGATTGGCTAAGCAATACAATATTCACCTGCTTACAAATTATGAAACTACCTGGTATAATACCAATCACGATGCATATCGCCTGATTGGCGAAGAGGCTATCGGATCCATTAACCGGATTAATGTATACGACGGCCATGAGGGGCCTATAGAGATAGGATGCGGGAAAGAATTTACTGACTGGCTTACCGATCCGGTATTAAATGGAGGAGGTGCCGTTATTGATTTTGGTTGCTACGGGGCTAATCTGGCTACCTGGTTATTGAATGGCGAAAGGCCGGAAAGTGTATATGCTGTATTACAGCAACAAAAAAACCGGATATATACCCCCTTGTAGACGACGACGCAACCATTGTTTTGAAATATCCGCAGGCAACAGTGCAGATTATGGCCTCGTGGAACTGGCCCATATCGCGCAAAGATATGCATATTTACGGGAGTAAAGGCTATATTTACCAGGATACCCCCAACCGGATGCGCGTATATACTAACCAAAAAGAGGAAGCAGTTAGTTCTCCTGCCCTTCAACCGCCCTATAATGATTCGTTTTACTTTCTCCGGGCTGTGGTTCGCAATGAGATTACGCTGCCTCCCTATGACCTGTCGGGGTTAGATAATAATCTGGTTGTTATGGAGATATTAGACGCAGCCATACGCAGCGCCCGGAGTGGCGAAGTTATTTCTCTTTGTTATTAACCCGTTCAAAAAGAGTTTCTCCGGAAGCTATATCCACCCCGGTAAGTTCTACATATTCTACACTCAGGGAATTACCGGGTTTGGCTTTTACATAAAGTTTTTCAAGAATAGCCGTTTGTCCGTCTATTTCAATAGTGCAAACATAACGGTCCTCTATACGCTGCACAGTTAATACCCTGCCGGGATAGGCAGTCAGGGTTATCCGGCTGCTATCTTCTCCCTGCGAAACGGTTTTATATCCATAGGCAAACCGTTTTTCTATCCCGGACAATCCGTTTACATGGCCGGGATTATCTTCCTGGTTTACCCAATATACATCCAGAGGCTTTTTAGTATCCAGCTTCCCTTCTACCAGATTTGCATCATAACAAACCAGGTTCCGGTTTTTACTCCGTTCTATATGGAAAAGACGTTTTTCCGATGTTACTCCTTTTTCCTGTGCAGAAAGAAATAAAGGAAAAAACAAACATACTATCAGATACTTCATAGATTTGTATAATTAGGAGGCACAAAGATAGAAAGCCCTAACCAATTTCACCCTAACAGAAAATGAAAGTTTTCGTTCTTTTTGAAAATACATAGTGAATTTACCCCTTTTTGCTGGCGCAGATTTAAATCTGTGCCTTAATTAACTGGCGGTAAAGAAGCACGGATTGGTTAAGGCCGATTTTCAATTCGGAAATCCGCACCGGCAAATAACATTAAACACGTTTTTCTTTAGTTGACAAAATTGTCCTCTCTATACCCTGATCTTTCAAAGAACGATCAGGTTTTCTTCCAGATGCTTTTTTCGGCTTTAGATAAAGGGATTCCAATTGTATCAAATGGGGGGGATAAAGCGGCACTCGCTGTTTTTTATCGTTTGCAGGTAATAGATATTAACAATGAAAGATTGATTGGTGCGCCTGAATGCTTCATCACAATTAATAATATCTTTTGCCGTTATGTTCTTTTTAATATTAATAAAGGTACCGTTTACCATATGTGCTTTCCATTGTTTAGTCGCTGCATGGTAGGAAAAGAACACAACTTCATTTACCCGTACGACCCGTTTAATCGAATTGGAGGTTATCAATATTACTTTATTATAAGGCATCAACGGATATAACGCTTTTGAAAAGTCGGGTGTCCGGTTTTCTTTTTTTTGCTCTTTCTTTATAGAATCTGTTCACAATGGATTCCAGTTCTTTTTTATCTATCGGTTTTTTGTCTATCGGTTTCAGTAAACAGTCAAATACAGATTTGCGCACTGCCTGAAGGACATAGGAAATATTGCTGGTAGTAAAAAATACAACCTGCATCTTCCAGTCAATAGAATCACGTATACTGTCCAACAGAGTTACTCCGTCTGTATCCGGTAATTGAATATCTAAAAATAACAGATCCGGCTTCTTATTTAAAATTAATCTTTTCCCCATTGCACCGACTTTAGAAGTTCCTACTATCTCTAAATCAGGATAGGTCTTCAAAATCAGCATCAATTCATCGATTTCCATTTCGTCATTATCAATAATGGCAACACGGAAGGGTCCCTCATTATTCTCCATCATTGGTTAATTTTATTTCCAAACGAAAATAGGGACGTTATACTAATACCACAAACGACATCCCCGGATATTTATACTATCCGGGGGAATATCGTGGATATTTAACGGGAAAAGCGGATTATTTTACATTTTTAGATATGTAAAAAAGAATTAAAAGACTTCTTTGATGTGCCTTTTATTTGAATCAAACGTGTCTTTTATTTCTCCAATCCGTCCATCAATCAACAATTTGTACATCGCCTGCGCAAAACCTGTCATTTGCTGAAACTCTATTTTAGGCGGCATAGCCAACGCATCCGGGTCGGTATTAATATTGACCAGCACGGGCCCTTTCGTATTAAACACTTTTTCTAAAACAGGATATACCTCTTCCGGGTCGTTCACATTATAACCGGGCATTCCCATAGACATCGCCACACGCGAGAAATCAGGATTATACATATCTGTCTGCCAATCCGGTAATCCGGCTACTTCCATTTCCAGTTTTACCATTCCTAAGGAACGGTTATTGAAAACAATCAGTTTCACCGGCAATTTATATTGTACAATCGTAGCCAGATCGCCCAATAACATAGACAAACCTCCATCGCCACACAGGGCTACAACCTGCCTGTCCGGAAATGCCAGTGCCGCACCAATAGCCTGTGGCATTGCATTGGCCATAGAACCGTGGTTAAATGACCCGATCATTTGACGTTTTCCGGTTGCCTGCAGGTAGCGGGCGCCCCATACACAGGTCATTCCGGTATCTACCGTAAATATGGCATCATCTGCTGCCAATGTATTTACTGTACACATGGTATATTCGGGTGATATTTTACCCTCTTTACCTTTTATTTTCATCACTTCGTCCAGATCTTTCCGGGTTTTTTCGTAAGTTTTCAGGTGTTTATCCAAAAATTTCGTATCATTTTTCTGCCTTATCAACGGCAGTAATTCCTGTAATGTACATTTAACATCTCCGCAAACACCCTGGGCTACATGTACCCTGCGCCCTAACCGTTCTGCATTAATATCTACCTGAATAACATGGGTATCATCCGGAAGGAAATTTTCATAGGGAAAATCTGTACCCAACATAAGCAATACTTCCGCATCCATAATGCTCTGGTAACCGGAAGGCATACCTAACAGGCCGGTAAGCCCTACCTCATTCGGGTTATCATACTGGATTTCCATTTTACTTTTAAAGGTATAAACCACCGGGGCATTCAGTAACCGGGATAATTCCACCAATTCTTTATGTGCCTCTTTGGCTCCTATACCGCAAAAAAGGGTTATTTTATCCGAATTATTCAGTACTTCCGCCATGCGGGCAATCTCTTCCGGTTGAGGAATCACACAGGGTGTGGATGCAAACACATCCACAGAAGTGAGGCTACCTTTCTCATCCTGTGCCGACAGGTCTCCCGGCAATCCTATGACTCCTACTCCACGGCGTGAAATTGCAGCCTGCATAGCTCCCTGCATCATACGGGGAAATTGTACCGGATTAACCGCAATCTGATTGCAATGGCTGCAATCGTCAAACAAACGTATTGTATTGGTTTCCTGAAAAAATTGTGTACCCATTTCGAAAGAGGGTAAAGTAGATGTGATGGCTAATACAGGCGCCCCCGAGCGATGTGCATCATATAAACCATTGATTAAATGTACATGTCCGGGACCACTACTACCGGCACAACAAGCTAAGCTCCCATGCAATTGTGCTTCCGCAGCGGCTGCAAATGTCCCAGTCTCTTCATGACGCACGTGGATCCATTCGATCTTACCGTTTCTACGCACGGCATCATTGACATGGTTCAGGCTATCGCCTGTAACTGCATATATACGCCTGACGCCTGCCTTAACCAGCATGTCTACTAATTTTTCCGATATATTCTTTGCCATATCTGTTTATTTTCTGAATAAACTGATATAGCCTTTGAAAAGTTTAAAAGAGAAGAGAAAGGTTGAATTAATTATTTTTTTTCCAATCTGAATAGAAAAGTATGGCGTCTATAAGAGAGTCATTTGTAATTTCACCATTCTGTATTTTATCTGACAACTCCTCACAATCCTGAAAATATTTTGCTCCTACTGCCCTGAAATGCTGATTTGAACCATATCCGGAGCCGGGAGACAAAGATATACGGGTTGGATAAAGCTCATCGGGTCTTTGCACGTACACCCAAAGATTAGGAGCAATACCCTCCATTAAATAGTCTACCGGGCGACTATAATGCTGATTTATATTGTATTGCTGAGAAATCATGAATAATTCAAGATTTTCCAGATCAACCAGACTGACCATCCACTTGGGTTGATCGTTCACTTCCGGCTTCTCATCCCTAATACTTTTATATTCAAAACTGGGTTGATATACCAATTTAACAGCTGAGTTCTCTCTCGCTCCTTTTTTCCAGGTACGCATTTCTTCTATATCTGAACTTTTTATAGTCTGTTTCACGTTTCCTATAAAAAGATCTATGGACTCACTATTTACATAAGGCATTGTAATCTCTCCTTTATATACAATTCCGCTTTTAGTACGAATTTCAGCGTTTACCTTTTCCAAATCATCAGATAAAGAAGCGTTAGCCATACATATAGTAAGCTGAAACATCAAAATCACAACAAATATTTTCTTCATTTCAAAAATCGTTTCAGTTTATTTATAAAAATCCAGACAATTAATC
>JAJQAZ010000183.1 GCA_021203545.1 Tannerellaceae bacterium
GAAAGAAAGAGATTATACAGCCTCTCCTAAATAGATAATATTTCTATCTTTGTACACTTTTCAGAATACTATGAAAAGTATGCAAAGACATTTTCTGAATAAATATTATGAATGACAAAATAGGTATTTTTTCTTTCTTCGCTGGGGCTGGTTTTCTTGACTTAGGGTTTGAGCAAACAGACTTGTATGAAACTTTATTTGTAAATGAGATACATAAACCTTTTATGGAGATTTATAAATATTCCAGAGCAAATATGGGTATTCCTGCTCCGAAATTTGGATACTCATTAGGGGATATTACAACATTTCTTAAGAAAGAAAAATTGGCTAACTTAAAAGACAAAGTTGAAGAAGCACGGAAAGAATATAAAATGATAGGGTTTATCGGTGGCCCTCCCTGTCCGGATTTTTCTGTAGCTGGTAAAAACAAAGGCAAAGATGGTGAAAATGGTGTTTTATCAGGCACATATATAAAACTTATTTGTAAAATCAAACCGGATTTTTTCCTTTTTGAAAACGTGAAAGGTTTATATAGGACAAAGAAACACAGAGAGTTCTTTGAGGAGCTAAAAACACAGTTGAAAAGAGCAGGTTATTCATTCACAGAACAACTCATCAACTCTATTGAATTCGGAGCACCACAAGATAGGGAACGGATTATTTTAATCGGCTTTCATAAAAATATTAGGAAGGAATATGGAATGAAAGCCCAAAAAGGAAGTTTATTAAATTTTGATTGGGAGCAGCATAAAATTTTTAAATTGGAAGATATTAATAAATACACGTGGCCGGAAACTACTCCATACGGTGAAAATTCAGTAGTTCCAGCACCCGGAAATATCATTCCCGAATTAACGGTTGAGCATTGGTTTCAAAAAAACGAGGTATTGAATCATGTCAACCAAGATCAATTCTTTACCCCCCAGCAGGGATTAGCACGTTTCCAGACAATACTGGAAGGCGATGATAAGAAAAAATCTTATAAAAGGTTACACCGTTGGCGGTATTCTCCAACCGCTGCCTACGGAAATAATGAAGTTCACTTACATCCTTACCAGTCGAGAAGAATCTCAGCAGCCGAGGCATTAGCTATCCAGTCTTTACCTATGGAGTTTGTTATTCCACCGGATATGACATTAAGTAATGCCTTTAAAGCCATTGGAAACGGAGTTCCCTATATGGCGGCTCAAGGCTTGGCATTGAATATTCATAGCTTCATAGAAGAAGCAAAAGAAAAGAAGAAGCAAAAGAAGGTAGTAATAAAAAAGGAGAACTAATTAGTTCTCCTTTTTTATTACTACCTGCATCAACTCTGTTAATGATGCTGTAAAGGGAATCGCTGAATCCCTTCCACCTTTATAACCTTTTAGCTTTGTTATATCCCAAACTTTATTTTTAAACTCCGGTTCTTTTTCTTCTATAATCTTATAAACAATATAAAAAGGCAAAGAAGGTTCTGGGTAACCTTTTTCTAACAAAAGTTCTTTAGAATATATTTTAGGACCTTCTTTGTCTAATTTATACAAAAGGGAAGCTTTAGTTTCCCCATGTCCATGTAGAAGCAGATATCTTGCTTTTGTTGTTTGTTCATTTAAGGGTAAAGAACCTGGATTATTATCCGTACGGGTATTATATAAAAAGTTATCTGTAATCCAGTCTCTATGGGCCTTATTTTTATAAAAACCAATTAATACAAAAGTTTCATCTGGTACCAAATCTCTATTCTTACCACAAGGCTCTGGTAATTTTTCTTTTACAACCATCGTATTTGGTTTTTTCAAAGCATCATATACATGGTAGGAAATCTTTTCCCATTGGGATGCCCTATTTAAAAGCTGGCCTACTACAGCGTTCAAAAAATCTTTTAATCCTTCCGTCCCTTTTTTTGATTTAGAAGGAGATATGGCAAAAGCTCCAAGACCAGGCAAAAGCTCATGGTAATTTGAAAAAACCTGTTTTTTATCTCCCGGATAAAGAACATACGCACCCACTGTACGGCGGATGGCATCTTTATAAGCATGCATTTTTAGCAAATCGGCTCTCTTATACTGTCCTTTTCTTTGCTCTTCCTTCTCTTCATCTGGATCTATATCATCCTGGAATAGTTCTTTATAAAGGTCTATTTTATATTTTGCATCGAAGTGGATATGTACAATTAATTCTTCTTTTTCCGCATCCTTTTTACTAATTCCATCCGGCCAAATAGATAAAGTATAATCTGGACGCATTTGTTTGGTCCACGTTCCACCTTGTGGATAATGCTGGCTGGATGAAAACGTTCTATTATAACTAAATTCAACCCTCAAATTTCTATTTGGATTTATATATACACCTTCTAATGCCAATACTTTTCCTTGTTGCAAGGAAAGCTCTAATCCACCTGGAGATTCAACTATTAATTGATCGTATGAAACCGGAGCTATTTGGAAAACTTCCTCCATCAATTCCAAGAGTTTAAAGAAGAGCCAATACTCATATAAAGTAGCTACATCTTTTTTCCCAGCCTCATAAACATGGTCACCGCCACTCCATCCTAACCTGGCAGCCATATCAAACATAAGCCATGTTTGCAATACTTCGCGGTAGCCTTCTTTTCGTTGTAAAACCGGACTATTTAACGGTAAGATGGTTAAATTAGAAAGATCTTTAAATAAAGAAAAAGATAGGTATTGTTCTAATTTCTCACATACCAAAAGGGCTTCTTTTTTTAACCGTGGGTTTGAAATTGTGGCTTTATGGTTTGCTATCGTAAAACAAATTTGTAAAAAAACTTGAAGCACATACTTTACAAACCGGTTTTCAGGTATATCAACCGTTTCTTCCTTATGGGGAACTGTGACCTTATGGGGGAGAGAATTAAGACAATCGCCCATAGGATGGCCACAAGGTAAAGGAGAACGGTTGTTCTTTGTTGCCAACTGCTTTGCTGTACGGTGGTTAATACGGCGTATATTAGAAATACTACGTGTTACTTCTGCTTCTTTCCACCTTTTTATAGGAGACGTATGGATACGGTGGAGGGCATCAGCAAATTCCTCCGTACAAACTATCGAACGGATAAAAGCAAAGTTTTGGTAAAGGGTTCTTGGACTACAATTGGGGTCTAATGTAAATTGTTGGTTTACCAATCCTGAATGTTGCATAAGCAATTCGGCTGTTTTTACCGTAATTTCTTCCAACATAATCCGGTAGTCCGTTCTATAATCTGTTTTAACAGACCGGATTTCTAAAACAACTTTGCCAACAGGTTCTGCCTCCTCTTTCTTGAATACATTTATAGATAATGAGCCAACATAAATATTGGTTATAATCCGGCCCTTGTGGGAATCTGATTTTATTTTTGACCGGGTTACTATTTTGGATGTTTCTAAAGAGTATCCTTTATCAAGTTCATATTCATAACTTTTTCCTTCCACTAATTGGTAAGGCGATTCTCCATTTTCGTTGGCTTCTATATCATCCACATGAAAAAGAGTTCCCTTAGTATCTTCATGGATGAATAAATGAATTTTCTCCCCACCTTTAATATTTATTGGAACCCGTAATGGTGATGGTATTGGTGATGACATACTTACTTATGCTTCTGCAAAACTTGTAAATCCATTCTCACACGCGTTCTTATACATACGCCAGATTTTCTCTCCTGATAACGGATATTTACAAATCGAATCAAAATCGTCGTACGAGAATTCACTATCTAATTTAGTTATATCATCACTCTGTTTTTGGCATAATTCCCACAACGCTTCCAATACAGGTACTATCTTTTTCCGTGACCCATGTAGTTTAGGCAATAATTTCTGGATAATTATCTTATCCATTATATCATCATCGTCCCATTTTGTTTCTAAGCTACTGGCAATTGCATAAAAACGTTTTATTTCGGTAGCTGTACGGTAACCAAACTCTGCGCTTACTATTTTGAGTTTATTAAAAAACTTAGCCAACTCTTTCTTCAAAGTATCGGCAGTTTCTTCTTCTATGGTACGTTGCGCTATTTTAACAAACGAAGCCGCCAGATGTGCCCCTAAGCCATTTGCAGCATTCTTATCTATTTTGTTAAAAGAAGACAAGAAACTTTCCATTTCATTGTTGGTAACTCTAAACTCTATGACATTTGCCCGGTCTAACACCTTTGGACTGAACATATAAGTCGTTTCATCTACATTAATAGTACCAATAATAAAAAGATTTTTAGGAAGTTTTATTTGATGCGGAATGACTTCATTCTCCCATTCAGGGTGTAATAAAATAGCCTCATCAGACTCCATAGCACTTAGAAAATCTGCAAAATAACGTTCTACATAACTAAGATTCATTTCGTCCAAAATCAGGAAATAAGGTTTGTCCGGATTTTCTTCTGCCCGGATTAAGATTTCCAATGCGTTATTTTCAGGGCATATATAGCAGCCTTCTTTCAATGCATCAGGATAACCTAATAAATACTCACGGTTAGTCCAGTCGGCCCCTACTGCTATCATTTTTATTTGTTCTTCTGGCTTTTCACTAATCCATTTTGCAAAAGCCAGAGCTAATTGAGTTTTACCAGAACCTGATAAACCGCTAAGAATTACAAACCGTTTCGTTAATAACGAAATAGCAAACCGGTAAAGCAAATCCGGAGTATAGATTAAGCCTGTTTTTTGAATATGGGAATGTATTTCAGACAATGAAAATTCAATAGCTGGTAGCGTTGTCGCTTGTGGTTCTACTTGTGCTGAATTCAAAGTTTGAAGAAAACTCAAATACATATTATAAGCACAACTATACATATTTTTACCTGCTTCATTAGTCAATTTAAACTCCATATTAGCAAGTAGTTTTGATTGAAAATCTTTTACTTCAGAAATATCTGTATAATCAAAAATATTCGTAAACTGTGAACCTATTTGACTTTGCAGAATTTTACTTATAAAACCTTCCAACGCTGAAGTATAATTTGTAATCGTTTTTTCTGCTTTACCTATGCTTCGCATATAAGCTATAAAACGGTCTTTTATTGAAGTATAGAACATATCACTTTCTGGTGAATAAGGTATTTTGCCAGCATCAATAGAAGCAAGTTCTCCTAAGGTATGAGGCATAGAAGGAATCCAAACTAAATGTTTTTTATCATTAATCTCACAATAATAAAACTCAGTTGTATATGCTAAAATACTTTCAAAAATAGAGCGCCAACTCCCACTTGCATTCATTATACTATCTATATGAAAGGGCACATTCTCGCGAATGAAAGATACTAACTTTGATAAATTGGGTTGTGTAACAGATATGGATTTTCTACTTCCCTCTTCTGCTTCTCGAAGAAACTTTAAAGAATCATCAGTATTAATTGACTGAATCCATATTTTATTTCTATTTGTAGGATTTATATAAGAATACTCATTTCTTTTATCTAACTGACTAAGAAGTTCTACAATATGTTTAACTGTTAATTTCATTTCTAAATTCCATTAAAAAATCAACCTTTTCATTCTTTACGATGTGTTAAAGATAATGTTTTGATATGAATTATAATAATTATTGAATGTATATGGTATTTTATATAAACTTTCCAGTCTA
>JAJQAZ010000152.1 GCA_021203545.1 Tannerellaceae bacterium
ATGGTTACTTTTTACAGCATATCCCCGTAATAAATATAATATACTACAAAATCTTTTGAACATGACTGTGCGGAAGCCCGGGGTTAAGGATATGTTAGTAAAAAGCGCTCCATAGGAGTGCTATGTTACAAATGCCGGGCAAACATCCGGAACAGAGCACCGCTATGCGGCGCAAATATCCGTTTATCTGGTTTCCCTGCGCTTCCACACAGGGCTATGAACAGAAAGCCGCTATGCGGATGGTACAAACCCAATAATAATTTAACCTGACGGCTATGCCGCTTCGGGGTTCATAGAGTGGGGGTTGGTGTTTACTGCCACGGGTTTCACCCGCGGTTATTGGCTAAGGCCGATCTACGATTCACATTCAAGCCCTTCGGGCTTACAAGCTATAACTTTTTCGATTTTACAATTTAGTTTTTACACAGGCTCTTAAGAAAGGAAAAAGAAACAAAATCAACACTTTAAAAATCTTCTGACCACGACTGAATACAAATCCCCTCCGTCCAAAGCCTTAAGTTGACAACAATTGTGACAATGTTACAGAGAATAGGGCACAGATTTAAATCTGCGCCAGCAAAAGCCAGCAGGAAGAAAATCATCACCAAAGTGTTTTGTAATTTACACCTAAACGTTCAGATATGAATGTGGGATCTTTTTGGTTCTATAATTATGAAACGAACCGGATATAATTATGAAACCGAAAGTATTATAATTATATTCGGTTCGTTCCATAATTATAGAACGAATCAGTTTTCACAAAAAGAATCAGGAATCCAGTGCTTCTTTTTTCAACAGTAAAGTATAAAACAAGATCAGGACTGTCTAAAAAGTAAGTATATTACAAGAAAAAAAGTGCTCACTATCTAAAGATAAGGAGCACTTTTTGGGGGAGGCATCAAAAGAAATGTGCTTTTCCACCCGACACATTTAACAGGTTTAGTCTCCTGTTTTGTGTCTGTTTTTTTATTGATTGAGTAGGTAATTCCTGAAATCACTAAACTCTTTGGATAGATTGGTACTTTGTTTGGTACCTTTCATAAATTCCCGGAGTTTTGAGGGGATTTCGATATCCGATTTAAGGATTTCGTCTACTGTTCCTTTGAATTTGGCCGGATGGGCAGTTTCAAGGAATACGCCGGTTTCCTGGGCTGCCAGTTTATTATCGACTAATGCCTGGTAACCGCAGGCACCGTGCGGATCAAGCAGATATCCGTACTCATTGTATACTTTACGCATAGTTTCAGCAATCTCTTCGTCGGTATAGCGGTATCCTGTGACTAAGCTTTTGATGGCTGTATAGGCATCTTCTTTCTGACCAAATAGATCTATTATACGGGCAAAGTTACTGGGGTAGCCTACATCCATGGCATTGGCAATGGTTGATACCGAAGGACGCGGATTGTAAATACCTGTGTTGAGGTATTCCAGGAACACATCGTTCCGGTTGTTGGCAGCAATGAAACGTTTAACGGGTAACCCCATGTAATAACCGAAAATGCCGGCAGTGATATTTCCGAAATTACCACTTGGCACACAGAATACCAATTCGTTCGCTTTTCCCTGCCGTGCCAGTTGTGCGTACGCATGGAAATAGTAGAAAGATTGGGGCAGGAAGCGAGCCACGTTGATAGAGTTAGCCGAGGTAAGTTTCATATGGTTATTCAGTTCCGCATCCATGAATGCCGATTTAACCAATGCCTGGCAGTCATCAAAGGTGCCGTCTATTTCAAGCGCAGTGATGTTTTGTCCTAAAGTAGTAAACTGGCACTCCTGAATAGGACTTACTTTGCCTTTCGGATACAATACATATACGTGGATACCCGGCACACCTAAAAATCCGTTTGCTACAGCACTTCCGGTATCTCCTGAAGTAGCTACCAATACGTTAACCTTTTCTTTTCCTTCTTTTTTAATGAAATAGCCTAATAAACGAGCCATAAAGCGGGCACCAACATCTTTGAATGCAAGTGTCGGGCCGTGGTACAGTTCCAGGCTGTAGATATTATCATTGACGGGAACAACAGGCGTATCAAAAGAGAGCGTATCTTCTACAATTCTTTTTAACACATCCGGTTCCACATCTTCTCCGAAGAAAGCATTGGCCACCATGTAAGCAATTTCATGGAAAGATTTATTTTTCATCGAAGCGATCTGTTCCGGTGTAAAACTTTTAATCTGTTCCGGCATGAACAGACCTTTATCTCCTGCCAGTCCTTTAATAACAGCTTCTTTCAGTGAAGCCTGTGGTGCTTGTTTGTTGGTGCTATAGTATTTCATTTATTTATATTTTTTCAACACAGAGACACGGGGTTTTTATTTATTATCCTTTGCTGTATTTCTGGTTCGTTTTATTTTAAAACTTCTTTTATAAATTCATCCTGTTTCAGGATTCCATATTTTCCTTTTTGTATGCTGTACTCATCATAGGCAGTTACATCATCCGGTTGTATGCCTGGTTTCCAGATCAGGAAGGGGATTGGTTCTGCTGTATGGGTACGGATTGCACAGGGGGTAGGATGATCGGGTAGTACAGCGATTGTAACCGGTTCGTTCCAGGTTTTAACAGCTTCGTATACCGGGCCGATAATCCGGCGGTCGAGATATTCGATTGTTTTTACTTTCAGGTTTACATCACCTTCGTGCCCGGCTTCGTCGCTGGCTTCTACATGCAGGTATACGAAATCGTTAGTTTTTAATGCTTCTATGGCTGCGGCAGCCTTACCTTCGTAATTGGTATCATACAATCCGGTGGCACCTTCTACCTCTATATTTTGAAGTCCGGCATACGCACCGATTCCACGGATCAGGTCTACCGCAGAAATAACAGCGCCGTTTTTGAATCCGTACATCTGTTGCAGGGTCTGCATGGCCGGACGGTACCCGGGCGACCAGGGCCAGATACTATTTGCCGGGTCTTTACCTGCGGCTACTCTTTTCAGGTTTACAGGATGATTTTTTAATAACTTCTGCGAACGCAGGATCAACTCATTCAACAGCGCAGCTGTCTCTTCTGCTTCCGGAGTAGTCGCTTTTATAAGCAACGGACGGAACGGTTTTAGCGGTACATCGTGGGGCGGGGTACAGTCGAGGTGTTTATCTCCACCTTTAATTACCAACAGATGACGGTAGGAGACACCTGTGTGGAAGGTAACCCGGTCGTTACCTAACTCCTGCTGAAGGAACCGGATCAGTTCATCCGCTTCTTCAGTAGAGATATGCCCGGCCGAATGATTTTTAATTACATTTCCCTCTATACAGATCAGGTTACAGCGCATGGCCATTTCGCCGGGAGATAGTGTAACTCCTATGCTGGCAGCCTCTAATACTCCCCTGCCTTCATACACTGCAGGCAGATCGTATCCTAAAACAGCCAGGTTGGCCACTTCGCTTCCCGGGTGAAACCCTTCCGGTACGGTACTCATCCGTCCGGTTACACCCAGCGAAGCCAATTTATCCATATAAGGTGTGTGTGCATGTTGCAGGGGAGTCTTTTCCCCCCCCAACATGTCTACCGGCTCATCAGCCATCCCATCACCTAAAATAACAATCGTTTTCATAATAAAAACCTACGTTTTTAGATGAAAAGCGAAAAGTGAAAAATGAAAAATCCAGTGTATCCGTAATTTTTCATTTTTCATTTTTCATTTTTCATTTTTCATTTGATTAGATGTTTGCGATCGAAATAATATCTGCAAATACGCCGGCGGCAGTTACATCGGCACCGGCACCGTATCCTTTAATGATCATCGGATATTCGTGATATCTTTCGGTAGAAATCATGATGATGTTGTTACTACCTTCCAGATCATAGAACGGGTGAGCGCTGGAAACTTCCTGAAGTCCAACTTCACAGGCACCGTTCTCCATTTTGGCAACAAAACGGAAATGTTTGTTTTCCGATTCCAGTATCTGCCTTTTTGCTTCGAATTCGCTATCCAGTTCCTGTATGTTTTTCCAGAAATCATCCAGCGTTCCTTCAAAATATTTTTCGGGAATAAAAAGATTCCGTTTTACATCTTCCTGTTCTACTTTGTAGCCTGCTTCGCGAGCCAGGATAACCAGTTTGCGAATTACATCTTTTCCACTCAGGTCGATCCGGGGATCAGGTTCCGAATAACCAGCCTCTTTTGCCAGTTCTATGGCACGGCTCAAAGGAACATCGGCACTTAAAGTGTTGAATATAAAATTAAGCGTACCGGACAGAACGGCTTCCAGTTTTAAGATGTGGTCGCCACTGTTGCGCAGGTCGTTCATTGTGTTAATGATCGGCAAACCGGCACCTACATTTGTCTCGAACAGGAATTTTACACCTCTCTGCCGTGCGGTATCTTTTAATTTCATATAATTCTCGTACGAGGACGAGGCTGCTACTTTATTGGCTGCTACTACCGAAATATTATTTTCGAGCAAGGTTTCGTATAGTTCCGCGACGGCTCCGTTTGCTGTACAGTCCACAAATACGGAGTTGAAGATATTCATTTTCAGTATCTCATCGCATAATATTTGTGTTGAACTATCTTCGCCTTTTTCTTTGAGTTCGCTGGTACAGGTTTCCAGGTTTAATCCTTCCCTGCATAACAGGTATTTTTTGCTGTTGGCAACTCCTACTACGCGTAGTTGCAGACTATTGTTCTCCATTAGTTTCGGCTGTTGCAGACGGATCTGTTCGATCAGGTTTCCCCCAACGGTACCGATACCGGCAATAAAAAGGTTTAATATTTTATATTCCGACAGAAAAAAGGAGTCGTGTATGGAGTTGAGTGCTTTCCGTAAATATTCCAGTTTGATAACAAATGAAATATTGGTTTCGGAAGCTCCCTGTGCACAGGCTATCACACTGATACCTGCCCTGCCCAGTGTTCCAAACAGTTTACCGGCAATACCGGGTGTACGTTTCATGTTTTCGCCTACAATAGCTACGGTTGCTAGTTCCTGTTCTGCCGTAACATCATTAAATTCTCCCTGCGAACGTTCTAACCGGAACTCTTCGTTCAGCACTTTTACCGCCAATTCCGAATCGGCATTCCTTACGGCAAACGTAGTATTGTTCTCCGAGCTGGCTTGTGATACCATAAACACGCTGATACCGTTTTTAGCCAATGTTTTGAATATACGGTAATTAACACCGATTACTCCTACCATACCTAATCCGGATACGGTAATCAGTGAGGTGTCGTTAATAGAAGAGATTCCTTTGATGATTGCTCTTTCTTTTTCCGTTCCCTGTTTTTTATCTTTACAGATCAGGGTTCCGGGTGCTTCGGG
Source organism: Tannerellaceae bacterium (assembly GCA_021203545.1). Lineage (GTDB taxonomy): Bacteria > Bacteroidota > Bacteroidia > Bacteroidales > Tannerellaceae > UBA4116. The sequence continues at coordinate 5,269 of JAJQAZ010000152.1, forward strand.
ATTGAACGTATTTAATATACGTATGGGTATATTCTTATGGTATACCGGATAGATCGTAGGCGGATAAATTACTTTAGCTCCAAAGTTGCACAACTCCATGGCTTCGGTGAAAGTAAGACGGTCAATTACATAGGCCGAATTGATCACCCGTGGATCGGCAGTCATAAAGCCGTCTACGTCTGTCCATATTTCCAGTGCCGAAGCATTTAGTGCCGCGGCGATAATAGCTGCGGTATAATCGGAACCACCCCTGCCCAGATTGGTTACTTCGCCGGTTTCCACACACGAAGAGATAAAGCCGGGAACCAGTGAAACCTGTGGAAGGGGATTAAACGTTTCTTCGATCAGTTGATTGGTTTTGTCGAAATCAACAATATGTTTTCCGAACTGGTGAACGGTTTTAATGAACTTACGGGAATCAAATAATTTCGCGTCTTTAATCACATACGATATAATAAGCGATGATAACCGTTCGCCGTAACTTACTATTGTATCGGATGTTTTCGCGGAAAGATCGTTGATCAGGTATACACCTTTATAGATGTTCGATAATTCGTCCAGAAGTACAACAGTCTGTTTCTGTACTTCGCGGCGTACTTCATCGTTCGTAATAACGCCTTCAATGACATCCATGTGGCGCGCTATAATTCCGGATAACTCTTTTTCGTAAGCCGGATCGCCCTTGGAAGCCAATACAGATGTATGCAATAATTTATCTGTGATACCCCCTAATGCGGATACAATTACAACTACGGGCTCTTCGATTGCCTCAACAATTTTCTTCACATTCAGTATGCTCTTTACAGAACCTACGGATGTTCCGCCGAACTTCAATACTTTCATCGGTATGATAATTTTATGTGTAACAAATTAAAATGAACCGGCCTAACCCGGTATATAATAACGATAAGAAAGGAATGGTAACAAAACAGGGCGTGGCCACTGCTTTTGCTTATTTGTAGATTTTAATCCCCCAAGGGGTCATTGTTAAAGCCCATGTATAATATGCAAATCCTGCATTCATTTACTTAATCTTTTCTGATTAATAGTTATAATATGCTGCAATATTACATATAATTTCCCAAATAACAGCCGTTTTTTAAGGATAAGTCTGTAAATAATTGGAAATTGAAAAATAAAGGATTATGGTTGGAAGATAATCTATTTTTAATATCTTTGACATATTAAATTATGGTAGTGTGTATACATTGCGGCTTTTGGGCCGTAACTCATCAGAGTATTTATAACATAGGCGGATAAGGGGTGAATCCCAATGATAAGTTTGTTATAGTACTATATGTTATTTTATTAAAATGGTATAAATTATGCAGTTATGTTCGTTTATGATCACGATCTTGAATCGTACTATACTGCCCGGGTCGTAACTCTTAATCAGGGTAAAAAACAGAATTCCAGCTTACGGAATCTGTTATTCTGATAGGCACCGGCGGAAGTTTCCTGTTAAAATCCGGAGAACATGAAGGCGTTTGTATCGCGAAGGATCAGATGATTTTTGTTCATTCGGGGTTTCCCTGTACAATTATGGCTATTGAAAAGTGTGAGGCGTTACTGATTGCCTTTCCGGAAATACTATCTTTATGTAACAGTTATATTCCTGAAGTTGTAGAACATAAAAAATATATTTGCGAAACACTTTTCTATCCTTTACCTGTCAAGAGGTATATCAGTCTATGGATTCAGTCTTTACAGGTTTTGGCCTGTGAACTGGGAGGTTATCACTCTTTAATGAAAAACAAAGTCCAGGAGTTATTCCTGATGTTAAAAATTTGTTATCCGAAAGAAGAACTGACCAGTTTTCTGTGTCCTGTGTTTTCTTACAATTATGAATTTACCCTCTTTATACTGAATAATTATTACAAAGTAAAAACGGTAGGAGAGTTGGCAGAACTTTCTACCTTAAGTTTATCCGGTTTCGAAAAGGAGTTCCGGAAAGTTTTCGGAACCTCTCCTTATCGCTGGATGCTTAATAAGAAAACAAAAAAGTTGCTTCATGATATTTCCGCGACCGATAAATTATTTAAAGTCATCGCGGAAGAGTATGAGTTTGTATCCCTCTCGCAATTAGGCGATTTCTGCCGGAAACACTTTGGTACTTCTCCCCGTGAGATACGTAATAAAAAGAGAGTAAAACAATAATTGTGTATAAATGTAGAATAATTATGTACTGATCCGGAATATTCTATTTTACATTTGTATCTGTGATAAAGTGAAGATTTTTATTGTGAATGTAGACCCTGTCTGACAGGAAATTATTGTGTGTAGTTATTTTATATTATCGTTTTGTGTTAACTAACTGAATGTATCTTGATACATGCGGGGAAGAAGGAACAAAAACGGTAACTGTTTCCCGGATAGAGGGATAGGAACCGTTTTTGTTTTCTGAAAGATGTAGGCTTCTCTACCAACCCTGAAGCGTAAACTTTAACTCGTTTGTGTGAAAAACTCTATGTGACGTGTTGTTTAAAGGGCGGTGTCTGAATTCTTTTTTATTCTGATCGCATTATTCCTTAAATTTTACGCTCTAAAAGCTTATCCTGGTTTAACAAATGGGCACCGTCCTTACAACACGCCGGATTTTTTCTCTTTTTCGAGATCCTCTCTGCTTTTACTTTGTGTTACCAGATAAACTCCGGCAAATACCAGTATGGCAGATAAAATATTACCGATAGAGAACCTGTCCTGTCCGATCATAATAGCAATGAAAGAGGCTACAATCGGTTGCATATAATTATACATACTAACGGTAGTAGGGCGTAACCGTTTTAAAGCCATGGGAATCATCAGATAAGGCAGATAAGTAGCTCCCAGCAACACAAATGCAATGCCACCTAATACCGTCCAATTGGGTGTTTCAGTATGGAACGCAGGAGTAATGGCAATATCTTTATACATAACAGGCAGTAATACAATACAGGAGAAAAGAAACATCCACTTCATAATGGTTATGGAGGAGTAACGCTGGCTTAGCGGACGTGAAACTACTACATAGATAGAGTACATGAAACCACTGAAAAACACCATGAGGTCTCCTGTCAGGTCGCTGCTTTGTGTATGGGATTGTGCAGAAAAAAGAATCAATGTCAGTGCACCTGCGGCTCCGACCATTACTCCTATCGTTTTCTGCCGGGTAATGGGTTCTTTTAAAATAATAGCAGCCAGCAGCATCACATAAATAGGGCCGGCAGTAGCGATGATAGAAGCGTCTACAGGAGATGTCCGGCTGAGTCCTTCAATAAATACACTCTGATTGATAGCAATTCCACACATAGCGCAGAGGAACAATAAAGCCAGATCTTTGAAAGGTACTTTTTCCTGTTTAAAAAAGAGAGACGTAATCCAGAACATCACGCAGGCAAATAGCATACGCATAATGGTGAGTCCTTCCGGTGTAACCTGTCCGGCCATTAAATATTTAGAAACAGGCATATTAATCCCAAACAAAATGTTTGCAATGAGTATCAATATATGGCCTTTTACTTTATCGTTGTTAAGCATATGAAAGTACATCGTTTACAGGAAACAAATGTACGTCTTTTTTCGTTCATATTCCGTTGCTATTTAAAATACGCCCCATAACTTTCCTGATTGTATCCCATAGGCATTCAAATTTACAACCGGGTGCTACGGATTTACGTCCCGGTGATAAAAAATTACGTCCCGGTGGTAATTTTTTACGTCCGGGACGTAAATTCAGATACTTATTGGTTTTTATTTATTAAGCTGTTGGCTATCGTTTATAAAGTAACGATCTATTAATATAGATGCCTCTTTTCTGACATACAGTTGTAATATCCCTGTCATATGGCATTGTTTCTTTTGTGCATTAATTCAATGAAAATATGCCTGCTACAATTAATAACAGAGATTTAAGTTGGCTTTCCTTTAACGAACGCGTATTGCAGGAAGCACAGGATAAAAGTGTTCCATTAATTCAACGGTTGCGTTTCCTTGGAATATTTTCCAACAACCAGGACGAGTTCATTAAAGTACGTGTGGCCAATATCATCCGGTTTGCCAATTTGAGAGAAAGAAAAGTAACCCGCTTTTCCGGTGGATATGATCCTAAAGATTTATTGCCTTTGGTACACGATAAAGTATTGAAAGCACAGAATAAATTTACAGAAACCTATCTTTCCCTGTTGGCCGAAATGGAACAGGAAGGTATTTACCTTATTAATGAGCGGCAGTTAAATCCGGAGCAAAAACAGTTCTGCCGGGATTATTTTAACTCGGTGGTCAGCCCGTTATTAGTGCCGCTTATTATACGTAAAAGAACGCAGATGCCTTTCCTGCGGGATAATCGTATCTATCTGGCGGTGCGTATGATTACCGGAAAGAGTAATTTGCGGTATGCCATTATACAGATTCCGGTTAATAGTTCCTGTCCGCGTTTTGTGGTTTTACCGTCAGAGAAAGGACGTACGGATATTATTTTCCTTGATGATATTATACGGCTTTGTCTGGATGAAATCTTTTTTATGTTCAATTATGATGCTATTTCCGCATATACATTTAAATTTATGCGGGATGCTCTTCTTACCATTGATGACGATATTTCTAAAAGTCTGGTGGAAAAAATGGAAGACGGGATACAGAATCGTTTACATGGGCAACCGGTACGTATGGTATATGACAGGGAAATGCCGGAGGATCTGTTGAAAGTGATAGCCGGAAAATTGAAACTAAAAGACCAGGGTGTACTGGAAGCAGGAGGGCGTTATCACCTTTTGCGCGATCTGATGAAGTTTCCGTTTATAAGGCCGGAACTTGAGAATGTGAATCCGGCTCCTTTACCTCATCCGCATATTAAACCGAATTCCAGTATTTTACGGGTGATCCGTAAAAAGGATATTCTGCTGAACTATCCTTATTATACATTTACTCATTTTATTGATTTTTTACGTGAAGCGGCAATAGATCCGCATGTGGAACGAATTTATATAACTCTTTACCGGACGGCAGAGCATTCGAAGGTGATTAATGCGCTGATCAATGCCGCTAAAAATGGAAAGGAGGTCGTTGTTTTACTGGAATTACTGGCCCGTTTTGACGAGGAACAGAATGTAGAATATTCGGAGTTACTTCAACGGGAAGGGGTAAAAGTGATTCATGGTATTGCAGGACTAAAAGTGCATAGTAAACTTGTGTTGGTAGAGCGTAAGGCTAAGGTTGGTGTGCATGGATTTGCTTACATTGGTACCGGTAATTTTAATGAATCAACAGCACGTATATATGGTGATTTCGGACTTTTTTACAGCTCATCCTCAAATTGTGGCAGATGCCCGTGAAGTGTTTGATTTTTTAATTAATACCCATAAACACTTTAAAAGTAAGGAACTGCTGGTTTCACCTTATTATATGCGTGAACGTTTCGAAGAACTGATTGCTAAAGAGATAAAATTTGCATCCAAAGGCCGGAAAGCGTATATCTATGGGAAGTTTAACAGTTTGACTGATGAACGGATGATCCGGCAACTTTATAAAGCAAGCCAGGCCGGGGTAGAAGTGCGGTTAATTATACGAGGTGCCTGTATTCTTCAACCCGGTATTGAGGGATTGAGTGAAAATATCCGGATCATTAGTATTGTAGATAAATATCTTGAACATGCCCGGTTATTGATTTTCCACCATGCGGGTGAAGATAAGACATTTATTATGAGTGCAGACTGGATGACCCGGAATCTGGACCGGCGGGTGGAAGTGGCCGCACCGGTGTATGATAGTGAAATAAAGAAAACATTAAAAGAGTTCTTTCGTATTCAGTGGGCTGATAATGTGAAAGCCCGTATTCAGGATAAAGAAGGGGCGAACAGGTATGTAGCAGCAAAAGGGAAAAGAGTATACCGTTCGCAGGAAGAACTTTATGAATTTTATAAGAATGGGGGAAAGAGTATAGATGAAGATTGAAACATATGCCGCGATCGACATTGGTTCGAATGCGATCAGGTTGTTGATTAATAATGTAGACAGGAGCCTGAAATATCCCGATTTTAAGAAAGCTGCTTATATCCGGGTACCTATCCGGTTGGGAGAAGATGTGTTTATACAGGGAATGATCAGTGAAGCCAAAAAGACGTTACTGCTGGAAGCAATGAGTGGTTTTCGCCACATGATGAATGCATACCAGGTAAAAGAGTATAAAGCGTGTGCAACCAGTGCCATGAGGGATGCTGTGAATGGTATGGAGATTGTAAAATCCATCAGGAAAACGAATGGAATTGATATTTCCATTATTTCAGGCCGCGAAGAGGCGGATATGATCTATGAGGCCGGTGGGCTGGATACCATGATGGATAAAAACCGTAACTATCTTTATGTCGATGTAGGAGGCGGAAGTACGGAGATAGTTGTATATGGTGACCGTCGTAAAATAACTGCCAGTTCTTTTCAGTTGGGAACCGTACGTTTGCTGACCGGAAAAGTAACGGATGAAGAGATGACGAAATTTAAAACCTGGCTTCAGGATATTTATGCCCGGTACGCACCACTTAGTATTATCGCATCGGGCGGTAATATTAATAAAGTGCATAAACTGTTGGGAAAAGGAGAGGGAGAACATCTGAACTATCCGGAAACGAAAGTACTGTATGATACTCTGAAGAAGATGACCTATGAGGAAAGGATTACTAATTATAAACTGAATACTTACCGGGCAGATGTTATTATTCCGGCTTTAAAAATATTTCTGACTGTCAGTAAAATTTGTAAAACCAACGAAATCCACGTACCTAAATTGGGCCTGGTGGATGGTATTATTCATCATTTGTATAACGGTGCACGATAAAAATAACCCGGGGCTATACATACGATAACCGGCTCCAGGTGTTGTTATATACACATAAATTTAAAAAAAGCTTCTTTTTTTAAAACACTTTGCGATATAGTTCAAGGATTTCAGCTTCTTTTACTCCTGTTTGTTTGTTATCTTTGTATGAAAAAGAGGTACTTAAACGAATAGAAATGGAATCAAAACGAATTATTGAGATTTGTGCCAATTCGGCACAGAGTTGTGTAGAAGCAGAGGCCGGCGGGGCTACCCGTGTGGAGTTGTGTGCCGGGATACCTGAAGGGGGAACTACCCCTAGTTATGGAGAGATAAAAACCGCACAGGATTTAACAACTTCTATAGCTATTAATGTGATTATCCGCCCGAGAGGAGGGGATTTTCTTTATTCGGAGGCGGAAATACAATCCATGCTATATGATATAGAAATGGCAAAGCAGCTACAGGTGCATGGTGTGGTGGTGGGTTGCCTGACGAAGGAGGGGGATATAGATGTGCCGTTGTTGAAGCGGTTGGTAGAGACGGCAGAGCCTTTATCGGTTACGTTCCACCGGGCTTTTGATGTGTGCCGGGATCCGTTTGTGGCTCTTGAACAGATTATAGCAGCCGGATGCGACCGTATTCTTACTTCCGGACAGCAGCCGGATGCCGTAAAAGGGATTCCGTTACTGGCTGAATTGGTAAAAAGGGCCGGAGACCGGATTATTATTATGCCCGGATGTGGTGTGAGGGAGACTAATATCGCACAGATAGAGCGGGAAACCGGAGCCTACGAGTTTCATACTTCGGCACGCTCGGTTGTGCAAAGCGGAATGGTTTACAGGAATGAGAATGTTCCCATGGGAGCATCGGTTGTAACTTCGGAGTTTGAAACGGTTGAGACTGACCGGAATAAGGTTAAACAGGTTGTTTATTATATATGACACTTTTGAACGAGGTTTAACATTGCTTTATTGTGTATATCGCAGGATTTTAGTAAATTTGTTATTGTTCATCAACAGGTTGACATGGGGGTATGTCAAAAGTAACGGAAAAGCATGCAGATGCTTTTCTCTTTTGGGATACCCTCTTGTTACTTATCAATTAACTAAGTTATGAGTGTTAAAAAAAGATTATATAGGTCTACTTCGGATAAAATGGTGGCAGGTGTATGTGGGGGGGATTGCTGAATATTTTCAATTAGATCCTACATTAGTAAGGTTGGGATATGTATTTCTTACCTTTTTTACTGCTTTTGCCGGAGTTATTGCCTATTTTGTTATGTGGATTGTAATCCCTAAAAAACCGTTAGCTATCGAATGAAATTTGAATTAACATCGCCTTTTAAACCTACCGGCGACCAGCCGGAAGCTATTGCCTCGCTGACAGAGGGGATCAATAGCGGAGTACCCTACCAGACTTTACTGGGTGTAACCGGATCGGGAAAAACTTTTACCGTAGCCAATGTTATTCAGAATGTACAGAAGCCAACGCTTATTATGAGTCATAATAAAACGCTGGCTGCGCAGTTGTATAGTGAATTTAAGACATTTTTCCCGAATAATGCGGTAGAGTATTTTGTTTCTTATTATGATTATTATCAGCCGGAGGCTTATCTGCCTGGTTCGGATACTTATATAGAGAAGGATTTGCAGATCAATGAGGAAATTGATAAACTGAGGTTGCGTGCTACTGCTTCCCTGTTATCAGGGCGGCGGGATGTAATTGTAGTTTCGTCGGTTTCCTGTTTGTACGGTATGGCTGATCCCAGCGCTTTTGCGGAAAAGGTCGTTCATGTTCACCGGGGTATGCAGATAAACCGGGATAAATTATTGCGTAATTTTGTAGATGCCCTCTATATAAACGATAAAGTAGAGTTCAGAAGTGGAACTTTCCGGGTGAACGGAGATACCGTGGATATCTTTCCGGCTATTGAAAAGTTTGACGGTGTGGCTTACCGGATTGAGTTCTGGGGAGATGAAATAGAGCGTATTTCTTCTTTTGAACCGATGTCTGGCAGGGAGCTGACTGAACTGGAAGAGTTGAATGTCTATCCGACGAATCTGTTTGTTACTACACAGGAACGCATCAACTCTGCTATCAGCGAAATCGATGTGGATTTGGGTACGCAGGTAAACTTCCTGAATGAGATTGGAAAGCCGTTTGAAGCCAAACGGTTATACGAACGGACTACGTTTGACCTGGAAATGATCCGGGAATTGGGGCATTGTTCGGGAATAGAAAACTATTCCCGTTATTTTGACGGACGTTTGCCGGGTGAACGCCCTTACTGTCTGTTGGATTATTTTCCGGAAGATTTCCTGTTGGTGGTAGATGAGAGCCATGTTACGATTCCGCAGGTAAGGGCTATGTATGGAGGCGACCACTCCCGCAAACTAAGCCTGGTGGAATATGGATTTCGTCTGCCGGCAGCCATGGATAACCGTCCGCTGAAGTTTGAAGAGTTTGAGTCGCTTACACCCAATGCCATTTATGTAAGTGCTACGCCGGCGGATTATGAACTGGCAAAAAGTGAGGGTATTGTGGTGGATCAGGTGATCCGTCCGACCGGTTTGTTGGATCCGGTTATTGATGTACGCCCTACGCTGAACCAGATTGATGACCTGATGAAGGAGATTAATCAACGCATTGCTGTAAATGAACGTGTTCTGGTGACGACACTTACCAAACGTATGGCAGAGGAGTTGACTGCATACCTGACACGGATGGGGGTGCGTTGTAACTATATACATAGTGATGTGGATACGTTGGAACGTATTCAGATTATGGATGATTTGCGGAGTGGTTTGTATGATGTGTTGATCGGGGTAAACCTGCTCAGGGAGGGATTAGACCTTCCGGAGGTTTCGTTGGTGGCTGTGTTGGATGCCGATAAAGAAGGCTTCCTGCGTTCGCACCGTTCCCTGACACAGACAGCCGGACGTGCTGCCCGTAACGTGAACGGAAAAGTTATCTTTTATGCCGATAAGATCACGGATAGTATGCGGCTAACTATGGAGGAGACGAACCGTCGCAGGGAGAAACAGTTGGCTTATAACGAGAAACATGGTATAACGCCGACGCAGGTAATCAAGGCAAGCAAATCGCTGGTAGCGGAAAAACAACGTGCGGCAGAAGAATATGCGTACCGGGAACCGGAATTGACGCTGGCAGCCGATCCTGTAGTTCAGTATATGACACGTCCGCAGTTGGAGAAAGCGATTGAGAAGACGAAGAAGCAGATGCACGAAGCTGCCCGGAAACTGGAATTCATGGAAGCAGCCCAGTATCGGGACGAATTGATTAAACTGGAAGATTTGTTACAGACCAAATTCGCTCCGGCAGAGAGTTGAATATGAGCCTAAAAAGGGTTGTGAAAACTAAATTGTAAAATTGAAAAAGTTACAGATTGTAAGCCCGAAGGGCTTGAATTTGAATAACCGCGGGTGAAACCCGTGGTAGAAAGCGACTCTACCCTATGAACCCCGAAGCGGGTTCAACCCTTTCAGGGTTGTTATGGGGAAGGTTTCGGCCTACCCCGGGTTGCACCCGGGGTTAGTCACATTTTACCCCATACGGGGTAATTACTTACGATTTATAACTTTATCAAAGAGCGAGAAGAGTTTTTTTACATAGCTTCTCAAAAAAGAGAGGTAAAAGAATAATAAAATAAATACCAAAATGACAAAGAGACCATTTTTTAAATACGTTTTTCTGCTGTTGGCTGTTATTTGTAGTTTAGGCGTATCCGGACAGCAGGCTGATACTATGTATACGAAAGCTGATAAAGATGCTTTTGAGCGGTATGTTGATTATATTTTGTTTTACCGCAATCAACCGTTAAATGAGGTAATTATTGCTTCCGGGGAGTTCTTTCTGGACAGACCTTATGTGGCACAAACTTTGGAAGAGGTTCCAGAGCAGTTGGTTGTGAATTTGCGGGAACTGGATTGTACTACTTTTGTTGAGACTGTACTGGCTCTTTCACGGACAGTAAAAAGCGGGGATATTACTTTTGAAAACTTTCAGTCGGAATTACAACAGATACGTTACAGAGGTGGGATTATTGGAGATTATACCAGCAGGCTCCATTATATGACCGAATGGATTGCTGATAATGAGGAAGCCGGTATCGTAAAAGATATTACCCGGGAAATAGGGGGTGTACCTTTTAATATAGATTTACATTTTATGTCTATGCATCCGGAAAGTTATAAGCAATTGGCTGATCCTTTGTTGGTGGAGGAGATGAGAATAATTGAACAACGAATCAACCGTCAGGCACAGCCTTATTATATTCCCAAAGCGCAGGCATCGGGGCATCTGAGCCAGTTACGGGACGGTGATATTGTGCTGTTTACCACTTCTATTGCCGGGTTGGATGTAACACATGTTGGCTTTATATATAAAAGGGAATATGAAACGTCTTTTATCCATGCCTCAACCGGAGCAAAAAAGGTGGTTATTAATGAAGTTCCGCTGACGGAATATATGGCACGGATAAAAAGTAATACAGGAATGATCATATTACGACCTGTAGAAAATGGAAATTCGTTTAATTGAAAATTTCGAAGGTAAACTTAAATCCGATGGATTGATATTCATATCTTTTAAATCCGGCAAAGACACCGACGTTAAATAGCTGATTACCGATTCCGTAGCCTATTTCCGAATAACTGGGCAAAGCCGGGGTGGTGAGGGTACTGAAATAGAAGCGTTCGGATAGAACTAACCGGGAAGCCAATTTGGTATTGAATAACTGGAAAAGCACAAAGGGACTTTCATACATAAAATGGGCCTGAAAATATCTGTCGGAAGCATTGAACCATTCACTATCTAACAGATTAAATACACCTCCGATCTGGTCTTCCCAGGTATCCGGGAAGTTACGGCGGCGGAAATACTCGAAGTCAGAAAAATAGGTAGACTTCTTTAATGTATATGCACCGGCACTTAAATGATAATTGAAAATCCGTAACATACCGATAGGAATGCTCTGGTTAATTTCTCCTTCTATGCGTGTATAATTTCCTGTGCTGTTTAATACGCCTGGTACTCCCCGGGCAAACTCAACAGATGCCGTCGGGAATCTGGAATAGACATACTCCTTTCTTTTTCCATCCATCCTGTAGTATTGGCGTGGGGTATAAGTAAAGCGTACTAACGGAGTGAAGTCGTTGTATCTGTCATTTATTATATCTGTAATGTCTTCTTCAAGATCATCATCGATCAGGTTAGGTTTCTTAATGGCTGTACGTTTGTGATAAGAGAGATCGGCAGAAACCTGAAAACCGTTAAATATTTCTATATTATGGCGGAATGTTAAATAATAGTGACGAAAATACTGCATGTTAAGATCCTCGAATGTAAAGGTGGAGTCTTTCAACATTTCGTTGAGTTCATCCATGATCTCCGAAGAGTAACCGGTATTTTCGTTACCACCAGTCAGACTGAAACTTCCCATCTTTTTGGGTAAATAATCCCAGTAGATGGGAACATCAAAAAATACCTCTTTTCGTCTGGAGACGAATCCAAGTGAAGGGTTGACCCTGAATTCTTTGTCGTTCTCAAATCTTTTGGTAAAACGTACTTTTTGTTTATAGGTGAAACCATTCTTCTTGGAATATCCCATCCGGAATGGGTTCAGGAATCCGGAATACCTCAGACGCATGGTTTTGTTGTTAAAACGAATGGAATTGGTGATTTTCTCGGTGGCTTTAAGGAACCGCAGGTTCAGTGTCGAATCCGGGTCTACCTCTTTGAATAGCTGACTCTTTTCGTATAATATTTCTTCTTCCGGCAGTAACGGGATTTTTCGTTTTTTATTCCAAAAGGTAGTATCCCGGATAATCGGGATGGTATCGGATGATAAACGGAAATAATTGGATAGGTCGAGCGAGCGTTTCCGGCGGGGAGTATTGTTCTCTTCGATCCATTCTACGGATTGATATTTAAATGCGGCATCGTAGTTGCTGACTACTGCGTTTCCGAGTATATGGTACCGGATGAAAAGACTGGCTGTTTCCGGAAGTACAAACCAGCGGTAATCCCGGCTGAAAGACATGACCAGGTTAAAGTCTGCAAACGAATAACGCCCACTGATGTCGATTTTATCAACTGTCCAGTATTTATCAATGATATACAGGTCTCCACTCATCAGCTTCATACTCCATTGGTTGGGCAGAAACCGTATTTTATAGATTTTCAATCCATCTTCTTCTATTACTTCCCGTAAATCGAATTTATAAAAACGGAATGCGTTTTTAGCCAATGGCATCAGATATCCCTCGTTATAAGCGGTTGGTGCATATACATTCAGATTCAGGAAGTTCATAAATTCCTGCTGCTTTCTGTAATTGGGAATTGCATTGCCATTAAGGGCTTTAAAGTCATGGTAATAGATGTTGGGAGCTTCATACTTTGAATGACTTATCATTTCGAATACAATGTCTTTTGTTTTGCGGTTGACCGGAAACACGTGATGTGCAAAACGAATCAGTTTATTTTGCCGTAATATTTCGGCTCTTCCTTTTACATAAATCTCCGATTCATAACTGGATAAAGATTTCTCGTATCGTTTTGCATTGGCAATAACCAGTTGCATGATAGAATCGGCCTCCAGCTGGCTGGTAGTCCGGTTTTTACGGAATAAATTAGCATGCTCGCTGTACACACTGGTCGTATCAGCAGCAACCCTCATAGTAAAGAGAAAGATAGTAAGTATATATACTAATTTATTCAATGATCAGTCCTCAGTTTCGGGCAAACTTAATAATTTTAATCAAGAAACCCCCTTTTAGAATTCTAAATTGATTTTAAAAACACATTTTATCTATGAATTTGTTTATTGATTAAGAAAAAAAAGTCTTAGATTTGTGCTTCATAAGTATGTTATATAGCAGCAGTCGTGGTTAAACAGCAGAAAGAAGAGGTCGATATTTCGGCCAGTTTATCAGATGTGTGGAGAGTTTTGACGGACAAAGAACGTGAAATTCTCCGGAAAAATTCGTCTATCCAGCGATTCAGGAAGAATGAATTGATTTACTGTGAAGGAGACGAACCGAAAGATATGATGTGCTTACTTAACGGCAAGGTGAAAATTTTTAAGGAAGGAGTAGGGGGGCGCAGCCAGATCATCCGGATGATCAAACCTATTCAATATTTTGGTTACCGTGCTTATTTTGCCCAGGAAGATTACCTGACAAATGCGTCGGCTTTTGAAGCCTCGAGTGTTTGTATGATCCCAATGACTGTCGTAACTGATTTGTTGATGGGAAATCCGAATCTGGCAATGTTTTTTATTCGTCAGCTTTCGTCTGATCTGGGTATAGCCGACGAACGGACGGTGAATCTGACACAGAAACATATCCGCGGACGGTTGGCCGAATCATTATTATTCCTTAAAGATAGCTACGGACTGGAAGAAGATGGGGCAACCCTTAGTATCTATCTGGCACGTGAAGACCTGGCAAATTTATCTAACATGACTACATCCAATGCCATTCGTACTTTATCAACTTTTGCTGCGGAGCGTATGATTGCGCTTGACGGAAGGAAGATCAAGTTGATTGACATGGAGAAACTTAAAAAGATAAGCCGGTTAGGGTAAGAATCTTAATAACAGAAAAAGCTGATTCAGGAATGAGTCAGCTTTTTTTGTTTTAGGGTATATTATAAAATAGCTTCACGTATGCGCACCAGTTTTTCGAGTAGTCCTTCTAACAGGTCTAATTGTAACATGTTGGCTCCGTCTGATTTGGCACAGCCTGGGGTGGGATGGGTTTCGATAAACAGGCCATCCGCACCTACTGCTATCGCTGCTTTTGCCACTGTTTCGATCAATGAAGGCAAGCCACCTGTTACACCCGTTGTCTGGTTGGGTTGTTGTAGGGAGTGGGTAACATCCATTACGACAGGAAAGCCGGAGGATTGCATTTGCGGGATGCCCCGGTAATCAACCACAAGATCGGTATAGCCGAAGGTGGTTCCCCGTTCGGTAATCATTACATTCTTGTTTCCGGCATCTACTACCTTTTGTATAGCAAACTGCATACTACCGGGCGATAGGAATTGTCCTTTCTTTATGTTCACAATTTTTCCTGTTTCCGCGGCTGCCACTAACAGGTCTGTCTGGCGGCACAGGAATGCAGGAATTTGCAATACATCCACATATTCGGCAGCCATCGCTGCTTCGTGGTTCTCGTGAATATCTGTAACGGTCGGCACCTGAAATGTATCATTTACTTTTTTTAGTATTTTCAATGCCTTTTCGTCGCCAATACCGGTAAATGAGTCAAGGCGTGAGCGGTTGGCTTTGCGGTAAGATCCTTTGAATACGAAAGGAATATCTAGTCTGTCTGTGATTCCTTTGATCTTTTCAGCTATTTCCAATGCCATCTCTTCTCCCTCTATTACACAGGGGCCGGCCATCAGGAAAAAGTTCTTTTTCCCACTTAAATCGTTGTTCGTTATCATATTGTTTTTTTATTTTCTTCTAATAACCCGATTGTTCTCTCTATTTTTTCTTCCGTAGGAAGCATCGCATCCATCCAGTGGATTGTAAATCCCCTCCGTTCCATACCCCGGAACCATGTCATTTGCCGTTTAGCAAACTGGTGGATTGCGATCTCCAATTGGTTTATCATATCCCCATAAGTTAACTTACCGGTGATATAAAGTGTCAGGTATTTGTATTCCAGACCATAATAAATCAGGTCTTCCGGGGCTACCCCGGTAGCCAGTATTCCCTTGACTTCATCCACCATGCCTTCTTCCAGCCGTGCCCGTAACCGCCGGGATATTTTTTCTCTTCTTAGTTCCCGGTCGATATCGATTCCTATAATCAGGCTGTTCAGGGGTGGATATTCGTTTTGTGCCGGAGCTTCCGTTTTATAAAACTCCTCAATCTCTATCGCCCGGATAGCCCGCTGGGCACTGTCCACATCTGTTTTGTTATGTAATTCTTTGTATGAAGCCAGGATTTCTTCCAGTTCCTGAAGCGATTTATCTTTCAGTGATTCCCTTAATGCCGGGTTTTCCGGTACATCCAGTAGTTTGTAACCTTTCAATACCGCTTCCATATACATCCCGGTTCCACCACACAACACCGGGATTTTGTCTCTGCCACGTATTTCTTCATATACCCGGAAGAAATCATGCTGGTATTCGAATACATTATATTTATAGCCGGGGGGATGGATATCAATCAGGTGATACGGAATCTGTTTGCCATTTATTATATATTCGGAAAGGTCTTTTCCGGTTCCGATATCCATAGAACGGTATACCTGCCGGGAATCGCCACTGATAATTTCCGTTTGTAGCCTGCCGGCCAGGTGGGTGGCAAATGCCGTTTTGCCCGATGCGGTAGGCCCTAATACCGTTATAAGCTCGTATCTGTTCATAAAGAACAAAGATAGTAAATTTTTTACTCCAAGCGGTTTTTAAGGAGTGTGCGGAATATCTCTTCCCGCTGGCTTTTGGAAACAGGTATTTTATCAGTCCCAATAATCAGCTGATTCCCTTCGATAGAGCGTATCTGAGTAGAATTAATAATATAGGAACGGTGTACCTGCAGGAATTTACCGGAAGGAAGCGAAGTGATCATGTTTTTCAACGTAGAATGAACAATATCCTTCGCGTTGGCCGTGTGGATAACTACGTAGTTTTCGAGGCTTTCAATAAACAGGATTTCGTCAAAAAATATCTTTTTATATTGTTTCCCGCTTTTTACAAAAAAGAAATCTTCTCCTTCCTCTTTTTTCTCTTCAAACAGGCTGTATACTTTATTAACAGCTTTCAGGAAGCGTTCAAAAGGAACCGGTTTTAACAGATAATCCACCACATCCAGTTCATAGCCCTGCAGGGCATATTGTGTATAGGCTGTAGTCAGAATTACTTTAGGAGGGTTTAGTAAACCGGTCAGAAAGTCGATTCCGGATAGATAAGGCATCTCTATATCCAGAAAAAGCAAGTCAACCTGTTGAACCTTTAACAGTGAGTTTAATTCAATCGCATTTTCGCATTCACCTACTAAGGTCAGAAAATCTATTTTTTCCACATATCCTCTTATCCCTTTACGGGCAACAGGTTCGTCGTCTACAATAACACATTTAATATCCATCTTTTTCAGGCTCTATGATTAAACATGCACGAAATTTGTTCTCTTCTTTTCCTGTTTTAAATATATACCTGTCCGGGTACAAAATGGAAAGCCTGCGTTTCAGGTTTTCAATACCTATCCCTTTGTTTTTATTGGAGTAGATCTTGTTTTGTGGAGAAATGGAGTTTTCTATAGTAAACCGGATTCCATTATCCGTCATCCGGATATCAATGTCTATCCGGTATTCTCCGTCTACATATTTAAACGCATTTTCCAGTAAAGGCTGAAATAATAGCGGATGTAACAGTTGGTCGTTTAGTACCGGGTCAACTGTCATATGCAGGCATAACCGTTCGCTGATCCGTAATTGCTGGAAACTGATATAGTTATTAATAAAATCGATCTCTTCGCGAATGCTTACAATCTTATTTACTCCATATAGCTGGTAACGCAATAATTCCGATAATAACTCTACTGTTTTTTTGGCAACATCGTTCTCTTCGTTGATTTGGAAATAGACTGTATTCAATGCGTTAAACAGAAAATGAGGATGGTATTGAGCTTTCAGATAATCCAGTTCGGTTTCTAACTGTTTGCTTTTTAACCCTTCTAATTGTAATTTTTGCTGCATATAGTTTTTATCTACAATATCATTTCTGATTAATGTGTAATATAGTAATAGCAACGGAACTAATACCACATTGGAAAGTATGTAATCAATGAATCCGTCGCCCAGGTACAACAGGCCGGTTGTATCTCCCAAAAATACAGTTCCATTGAGAAAAACGATAGTAGAAAGAAGTACTTTCAGGTATTCTTTTATAACCGTTTGGTTGGTTTCAGAAAAGTTTGTTTTTCTGTTCAGCCTTTTACGCCAGATAATATCTAACAAATAACAACTACAAATAATCACAACCAGTGCTGTAATATGGTATCTCATCTCGCCGGGCCAGAAAGTATCTTTTTTTGTGAAGTCTGTCGTTATCCGTAAAATATTGAACATGAGTACAGCGAGGAAAAAAGGATATATCCAGCTGATCAGGCATCGTTTTTTCTGTTGTTATTCATAGGTACAAATTTATCCGTTTACTTTCATCTATCCTATTCTCACGACGTGAATCTTTAATCTTGTTTCCCGAATTAAACCGGTAAGAAAGTGTAACCCCTGCTACCCGTGTGTCTGTCTCCTCTGCATACCACCCTTTTAATACCGGGCTGGTAAAATCTATTTTTAACTGGTTTGACCAGAATATATCATTGGCATACAAGTATAAGGATACTTTGTTTTTGAAAAAATTTTTCTTTAACCCTGCGGAAATCATCCATAAAGGATGTATAATAGCCTGCCCTTCTGCCATTTTGCCGTTATAGAAACCGCTTACTTCTGCTGTCCAGCCCAGTGGCAGGATAAGTTGGTTATTTATATGTACCATAGGAGTCAGTAGGTTGTTTTTCTCTATAATATCTCTTATAGACCATTGAAATTGTTTATAAGTAACAGAAGAATTGATATGTAGTGTCCACCACCGGAAAGGCTGCATGTTATTAAGTCCTATACGTATACCGGTAACGTGGTTGGAGGAGAGGTTTAAAGGGGTAACAATTGTTACATCGTTTTCATCTACCAGATAGCTTTTGGTGATCGGACGTCTACGGTGGGAGTAAAACAGCCTGAGCCCATATTGTTTTTTCAGGAAATAGGCGAATTCTATATTATCTGTTAATTCCGGTTTTAGTTCCGTATTTCCTTTTTCGTTCAGATAGCGGTCGTTTACTTCAACGAAAGGATTCAGGTCCCGGTAATTGGGCCGTACAATGCGCCGTCCGTAAAGGACAGAGAAACTGTGATTGTCCGAAGGCTGGTATTTGACGATTGTATTCGGGAACAAATGAGTATAACTCTGTTTGAAGACAGAATCCTGTTCCATGTTTTTTTGCCACCCTTTTACATGCGTATTTTCTATCCGTAATCCGGTTTCGGTAGAAAATACCTTGTTCCATTGGGCATTCACCTGTGCATAGGCTGCGTGTATATTTTCATTATACGAGAAAAAACTGCCCAGGCTGTGATTTACGGTCCAGTCACCATTCCGGAGATTTGTATAAACGGCATCATTGTTTACATCTACAAAAACCGTTTTTATGCCGGCATCCAGTTTAAACTTTTCCCGGAAGCTGTACGATAGATTTGTCTGGCCTGTATATATCCTGATTTTACCGTCTACACCTCCTGCCAGGGTATCTTTCTGCAAAGGTAATGAAGTAGCATGGAATGAATTGTGCTGCGAAAGATCCTGATCGTGACCGAATAGCTGGAAATCGAATGATGCATCCCATGTAAGATTTTCTTTTGGATCGTAGTTTATCCCTATTCCTCCGGTTAGATTTGTATGACGGATATTATATATATTATAGGTAGTAAGGCTTGAATCGCACTGTTCCTCATAGATAAAATCAGAGATTGTTATTTCATTTTTTGTTCGTTTATACCAATTAGAGGTAATATAAGTGCCAATTGTTAGTCGTTCGGACAGATCATAATCTATTCCGGTTCTGAAATAATGGGATTGCTGATTGTACATACGGTCTGCATAAATATTCCGGGTTACATCCTTAGGCAGAGAGGTCAGTATATCGAAATAGCCACCGGCTGAATTGAGTATCAGGTATTCTTTTCCCCAGGAAAAAGAATAGTCTGCATAAAATCTGAATTTATTTTTTTGCAGGTTCAGGAACAGACTCTCATATCCTTTGGCATATTTTCCATACTGCACATTGGAAGTTGCCGAAAGATTTACTCCCTGTAGCTTTACTTTCTTCGTATGAATATTAATAATTCCGGCGTTACCGGCTGCATCATATCTGGAAGAAGGATGAGTAATAAGTTCAATTTTGTCAACAGAAGTAGAAGGGAGAGAGCGTAACAGGTTTGCCAGGTTTTCGCCGGACAGATAGGTCTGCCTGTTGTTTATCATTACATAGATACCGGATTGGCCGTTCAGATAAATGGAGCCGTCATCACGGACAATCACTCCGGGCAGGTTTTTCAATGCATCCAATACATTCCCTTGCGCACCCAGAATAGAAGCCGAAAGATTTACAACAGTTTTACCGGCATCCATTTCTATATGTTTCTGTCCGGCAGTTACAACAACATCTTTCAGGTTATAGGTCTCTTCCGGTAGGGTAATAACTCCCAGGTGTACGGTTTCATTGGGAGAGGCGTTCATTTCAATCAATTGTTTACGGAACCCTATCATAGATATTTCCAGTAAACAAGGGCCTGTATGCGTATATTCTATCCGGAAATCTCCGTTTGAACCCGTTACGGTTCCTGTTATATAAGAGGAATCAGATGCGTTTAACAATAACAGGGTTACACTTTGCAGCGCTTCGGTAGTTTGCTCCACAACTTTGCCGGTAATCGTGCTTTGTCCCCACAGGGCAACTGTACAAAATAATATACTTACTGAATTTATAAACTTTCTTTTCATGACCGGTAAATAATTTTTTTCAGCGAAACTATTTATGCCGGTATCTATATTCAATTTTATGTGACCAATGGCTTATTTCTTTTGATGAAATCCCCAAAACGGCGGAAATTATATGCCTATCCCCAGAATATCTTTTTCGAAGCACTCTCTGTTCCGGGCTTTATTCCTCACTTTGGTTCGGTTGTTATAAATCGTTTGAGGAGAATACCGCAGGAAGGAGGCGATCCGTGAACTATCATTGATACCCAGCCGGATCAGTGCGAATATCCGTAATTCCCGGTTTAATAACTCTCCCTTTTTAGGCCATATACCTTCATTCTCCGAAAGTAGCCGGTTGAAATCTTCAATAAATGTAGGAAACAGTTTAAGAAAAGCATTGTCAAAACTGTGGAAAAAATCTTCCAGCTCAGTTTCGATATGCCGGGTGGAATTCACCATCTTATAGAGGTCGTCTACCTGTTTGGTCATAAGTTTTCGTTTCACCCTTTCCCTGTATTTATCCAGCTTGTCAATATAGGAAGAGCAAAGGTCAATAAAAAGCCCCACATATTCCTCTTTGGTATGGTTGGCTTCATTCAATTTTGTATTTAACCGGTTCAGTGCATCATTCAGTGTTTGTAATTCGTGGCGGCTTCTTTTCACTAATTTCATCTGTTTGTATACATATCCCAGTAAAGCGATAGTACATACGGATAAGATCGTAATGATTACAAGTGCAAAAGTAATCCGGGATTTCTCCTTTTCACTTTTTTCCTGGAAAGCCTGTACAATGATGGGTAGTTTTTCAGAGATTTGTACAATCCGGAGTCGGTTATTATAGAAATGGGCATCCTCCATAGAGCACTGGATATACCGGTATGCCCTGTCCAGATCATCCGGTTTATTACGGAACAGATACAAAGACAAATCCTGCATTGCCAGATTCTCTTTTAAAGGACAAACCTGGTCGGAAATAGCAGCCAGTATCAGGAATTTCTCATACAGGTCCATACTTCCGAACCGGTTGTAAATATGGGCTATATCGAATGTCATGATTGCGTATAAACGGGTGTTGACAGCCAGTCCGGGATAGGTTTCTAAAAATATATTCAACGCATCTTCCAGTTTGCCTTCTATTAATAACTTCTTTCCTGTATAATAAATATACAATCCGGAACCGGAATCCAATACGGAACATACCGAATCGGTATATAACCTCTCAATTTCCCGGTATTGCGGAGAGTATAACAAATCGTTACTATATTGCCCGGCTGCATAATAAGTCCATTCCGATGTATAATAATAATCGTATAAAAGTTCAGGGTCGAGTAGGGCACTGTTTATCTCTTTAAGGTTATCAATCGATTCTCTGTATAATCCGGTACTGGATAAAATAAAAGAAAGGTTCATCGTTACTTCGTCCTGGTATTTCCGGATTCCGGACTGGTCTGCCAGTTCTTTATTCAGGAAAATATAATGCATGGCAGAGTCTGCCCGGTAGGTAGTATATTCTTTAAAAATAGCATTATTGATATGGTATCTTTCTTCCAGGGTTAATCCTTCCTGTAGCAGATTGCGGAGGCTATCAATCCGGTTTTTCCTTTAACTCCATATACAAACTTCTTTTACGGATCGTTTTATCCAACTCATTTAATAAGTCGTCCCTTTCACCGGCAAAACAATTCTGTATAAATAACAATAGAATAATAAGGGTTATGTGTCTTTTCATATGCTAATGTGCTGTACTTACGGTTCCGAATATACGCTTTTTTACTGAAACAGACAATATCTCTGTCTACCTGGTTTGTAAAAAGTGAAATGTGTAAAGTTCAGATATTCAGATTTATAAAATAATACACTGTTTATAAAAGTCTACCTGAATGCTACTCTGTGAGAAAGGGTTGATTAATTCCCGTTAGTTTTGCGTTATCTGTTAACAACAATTTTAAAACCATATATCATGAAACACTATTTTATTTTATTCCTTGTTTGTCTGTTACCGTGTATGCATATTCATGCAAAGCAAACGGTAATTAAAGTGTCAACTCACGAACTTGACCTGGTTTTTAAGACGGCACCGAACGGACGGCTTTATCAGGTTTATTTCGGTGAGAAACTTCTCCATGAAGAGGAGATTGAAGCATTACCTCATTATTTATCTCATGTGGCTTCTGATGGTTCGGTTTGTCCCCGTGGATGGGAAGTGTATCCGGGTTCGGGAGCCGAAGATTTTTTTGAACCGGCTTTTGCCATACAGCATAACGACGGTAATATGACATCCATTCTTTATTATCAGTCGCACGAAATCAGGAAGATAGACACGAATGTAACCGAAACGGTGATAAAAATGGCCGACGACAAATATCCGGTAGAAGTAACTCTCTTTTATGTATCCTTTGCCCGGGAAAATGTGATCAAATCGTGGACAGAAATTAAGCATAAAGAAAAGAAACCGGTGGATATCAGCCTCTATGCATCTTCCATGCTTTATTTTCAAAGTTCCTCCTACTACCTGAATGAGTACAGTGGCGACTGGGCAAAAGAAGCGCAGTTAAGCACACAGGAACTGGTATTTGGTAAGAAAATAATTGATACCAAACTGGGGTCACGGGCTGCTATGCATGCTTATCCGTTTTTCCAGCTTGGACTTGGCGAACCGGCGAAGGAAGATCAGGGAAAAGTACTGCTCGGTACGATTGGCTGGACAGGCAACTTCCGTTTTACGTTCGAGGTAGATAACGTAAATAATTTACGCGTACTATCCGGGATTAATCCGTATGCCTCTACTTATCAGTTGAAACCGGCAGAAATTTTTAAAACACCTGAATTTATTTATACCCTAAGCCATACCGGAGTAGGAAAAGCCAGCCGGAACCTGCATGATTGGGCAAGAAATTACCAGTTGAAAGATGGCAAAGGCGAACGGTTGACATTATTGAACAACTGGGAAGCTACGGGTTATGATTTTGACCAGGATATACTGGCTGGTCTGATGCATGAAGCTAAAGAACTGGGAGTCGATATGTTTTTACTGGACGATGGCTGGTTTGGAAATAAACATCCCCGTTTAAGTGATAATGCCGCATTGGGAGATTGGGAAGTGATGCGTAGCAAACTGCCGGGAGGAATACCTGCTTTGGTAAATGCAGCAAAAGATGCCGGGGTTAAATTTGGTATTTGGGTAGAACCGGAAATGATCAGCCCTAAAAGTGAGTTATTTGAAAAACATCCGGAGTGGGCAATAATGTTACCTAACAGAGAGACTTATTATTACCGGAGCCAGTTAGTGCTGGATATGAGTAACCCGGAAGTACAGGAGTATGCCTTTGGTGTATTGGATAAAATGATGACTGAAAATCCGGATATAGCCTATTTTAAGTGGGATTGTAACAGCCCGGTAACCAATATTTACTCTCCTTACCTGAAAGAGAAACAGAATCATTTATATATCGACCATGTACGTGGCGTTTATAATCTACTGGATCGTTTTACCACTAAATATCCCGGTGTAGCCATGATGATGTGTTCCGGAGGCGGTGCCCGTTGCGATTACGAAGGATTGAAATATTATACCGAATTCTGGTGCAGCGACAATACCGATCCGATAGACCGGTTGTACATCCAGTGGAATTTCTCGCAGTTTTTCCCCATTAAATCTATGGCTGCCCATGTGACGGGCTGGAACAAAGATGCCTCTGTTAAATTCCGTACGGATGTAGCGATGATGTGTAAGTTTGGTTTTGACATCAGTATGGAAGAGATGAGCCGCGAAGAACAGCAATACTGCATAGAAGCGGTGGCCAGTTACAACCGCCTGAAAAAAATAATTCTGGATGGTGATTTTTACAGGCTGGTCTCTCCGTACGAAGGAAATCATACCGCGGTTATGCATGTCTCTGACTCCAAAGAAAAAGCAGTCTTGTTTACGTATGACATCCACCCTCTTTATAAAGAAAAGGTATTGCCTGTAAAATTGCAGGGGTTAGAACCTATGAAAAGATACCGCATACAGGAAATTAATCTGATGCCGGGTCAAAAATCCACTTTACCGGAAGACGGAATGGTATACTCCGGGGATTACCTGATGAAAATAGGACTGGATGCATTGACTGCAAACCGCATACACAGCCGGATGATAGAAGTAACGGCTTTATAAAAAAGATAAATTTACTAACCTTATAAATAAAGAATGATATGAAGTCAGATTCAATCAACAGGTGTAACCGGCAACGGACGTTTTTCCCATGTATACTGTTATTTGCTTTACTGATAGCAGGACAGGGAAAGATATATGCACAGGTAAAAAACATCAGTGGGATAATCACTGAAGCAAATGAAGAACCCATAATTGGTGCAAATGTAATTGTAAAAGGAACCACGAATGGAACCATTACTAATTTCGACGGGGAGTTTAGTCTGGAAGTTCCGGCTGATGCCGTATTACAAATCAGTTATATCGGATACCTGCCACAGGAAATTCCGGTAGGCAACCAGACTGTATTTACTATTATCCTGAAAGAAGATACCCAGGCTTTGGAAGAAGTCGTTGTCGTAGGATATGGTAGTGTACGTAAATCAGACCTGACCAGTTCGGTTACTTCTGTAAAAGCAGAAGATATGGGTGTATCGGCTACTCCCAATATCGGAACAGCCTTACAGGGTATTGCTCCGGGAGTAGAGATAGCTACTAACAGTGCATCGCCCGGTGGACAGGTAGATATCCGTATCCGTGGGGTAGGTACCTTAAACGATAACAGCCCGCTTTACATTGTGGATGGTATGCCGGTCAACTCATTGGAGTTTGTGAATACAAATGATATTGAGCGAATGAAAATCCTGAAAGATGCTACTTCGGCAGCCATTTATGGTTCCAGGGGTTCTAACGGGGTAGTACTGATTACCACGAAATCGGGAAAAGACGGAGATGGGAAATATACGATCAGCTTTGACGGATCATTTGGCGTTCAGACACTGGGTAACAAACTGAAAATGGCAGATGCGAATGAATATGCGGGGATATTCAACCAGGCACGCGAAAATTCAGGCGTGGACGGACGTATTGATCTGAACAGTTTATCCGGAAAAGGCACGGATTGGGTGAAAGAAATTACCCGTTTGGCTCCGTCGCACAATTATAATCTGAATATAACCGGAGGGAATAAAGTCTCTTCCATATCGGCGGGGATTGGGTATTATGGCCAGAAAGGCGTTGTGGAATCATCCGATTACGAAAAATACTCTGCCCGGTTAAACGCCAACATACAACCGAATAAGATTGTCAGTTTTCATTTTAACCTGATTGCAGGCCATACAAACCGGAACCTGATTGCCGGCGAAAAAGACCAGTATGGTGGTGTGCTGTTCAATGCATTACTGATTAATCCGATAACCCCTGTAATGAAACCCGAATCAGAGTGGGTGGAAAATCCTTTGAGCAATTATCACCGTTCCCTCTATACCGAAATAGGAAATCCGGCAGCTACCATTGCCCGCACAAACGATAACATCAAACAGTATTCGGGCGTGGTAAATATGGGTATGAAACTGGATTTCACCGATTACCTGTTTTTCAAAACTACTTTTGGTGTAGAATACAAAGATTCCAAACAGAAAACATTCAGTCCGGAATTCTATATCAACCCAAATGAAAAGAACGATGATAATAAAGTAGAGAATGAAAATTATTATTGGTTGAACTATGCCTGGGAAAATACCCTGAATTTCCAGAAAACGTTTAATAGTATTCACCGTTTATCCGTAATGGCAGGTTATACCATGGAGTATAATAAATCCGAAAGTGTATATGCTACCAAAACAAACACACCGGGAAATGCAAATGCTTACCAGTACCTGTAATTAGCTACCCTGAATGCGGATGCGGACGGTACATTCAGTAAGAATACGATGATCTCCTATCTGGGGCGTGTGAATTACAGTTATCTTGATAAATACATTGTTACAGCCAATTCCCGGGAAGACGGTTCTTCCCGTTTTGCAAAAGGAAATAAATGGGGATTCTTTCCTTCTGTTTCGGCTGCCTGGGTAATCTCTAACGAAAACTTTTTTCCGGATACGAAGGCCGTCAGCTTCCTGAAATTAAGAACAGGATACTGACAGATCGGTAATCAGAATATATCCAATTATGCTTACATTGATCAGATCCGGAACATATACCGCTATCCTTTTGGAGGAACATTAAGTTCCGGGCTTGCACCTATAAACCCGGTAATGCTTCCGTCAAATGGGAAACGACAGAAGATTTCAGTATTGGTATAGATGGTACTTCTCTGAACGGTGCACTAACCTGGACGATTGACCTGTATAGCCGTAAAACAAGAGACATGCTGTTGGATAATCCGGTGCCGGGGTATACCGGACTTTTTGAAGACCCTGTTGAATTAAGCGCAGGTATCTGGGAAAATGTGGGAAGTATCCGCAATCAGGGTATCGAGGTTTCTCTGGAATACCGGGGACAGGTCAATAAATTAAAGTACCGTGTGGGAGGAAATGTCTCTTTTGTGAAAAACAAAGTGTTGGAATTAGGTGCTGTTGAATTTATCTCTGCCGGAAATATCCGTGAAGTAGGAGATATTACCCGTACCCAGGTAGGTTCTTCTATTGCACGGTTCTGGGGATACAAAACAGACGGAATCTTTCAGTCCTGGGAAGAGATCAATGCGTATCAGAAAGAAGGAAGCCTGATTCAGCCCAATGCTAAACCCGGCGACCTGAAATTTATAGATAAGAATGGCGACGGACAAATTACGGATGACGATAAAGACTGGATCGGTAGCCCGCTGCCAACAGCTACCGGAGGGATTAATATTAATCTGGAATACAATGGATTCGACTTCCGCGCGTATTTCTATGGAGTGGTAGGAAATAAAGTAATGGATGCGAACAGCGTATTCTACTCTTCCGGGAAAGACCTGTATAACTCGTTGGCCGGAACGTATGAAAATGCCTGGAGCGAAACCAATACATCGGCAAAGAACCCGCGTCTGGCAGCAAAAGATGAAAACGCGAACTATCAGCGTTTTTCCGATCACCTTTTACAGAATGGCTCTTATTTGCGCCTCAAAGACCTGCAGATCGGGTATAGTTTCAAACGCAATGTAACGGATAAGTTGGGAATGACAAAACTGCGCCTGTACTTTGCTACGCAAAATCTGTTTACCATTACTTCTTACAAAGGAATGGAACCCGAAACATCTTCTGCCAGCGTGAGTACATTGGGTATCGACTACGGTAATTATCCCTCTGCCCGTGCTTATTTATTTGGCCTCAATGTGGCATTTTAAATATTTACCTTTTAATTTTTTAACATATGAAATCATATATACGAAATATTATACTGGCAGGTTGTGTTTCAGGAGCTATATTAACCTCCGGTTGCCAGAGTTTTATTGATATACCTGTAGAAGGAGTATTAACAGAAGACATATATAAAACGGAAAAAGATACCCGCGACCTGATAACCGGTTGTTACGATGCCATTCATAACCATGTATGGAGTCTGGATTTTCCAATGATGTTTGGTGGCCTTCGTGCAGACGATAGCTGGAAAGGCGGGGAGAATATGACCGACCAGGGAGAGGCGCTGGAGATTATGTATTTTTACTCCGGAACGAACAATAAATTTGTTGAATACATTTGGCGTGTACGCTGGATGGGTATTTACCGTTGTAACAATGCACTTGAAGTAATCGGGGGGATTGATATGGATCAGGACATCAAAGAACAGTTGATGGCAGAAGCCCGCTTCTTACGTGCCTTCCAATACTTTGAACTGGTTAAGCAATTTGGCGATCTTCCTAAAATAACAACCCCTATCACTCCGGCAGAAGCAAAAATACCCCGTGAGAAGAAATCCACCATTTATGAGGAAGTCATAGAACCGGATCTGAAATACGCGGCGGGAATACTTCAGCAAAGAAGTGAACAGGATGCAACTGACCGGGGACGGGCTACCCGTGGCGCTGCCCTTGGATTCCTGGGAAAGGTTTATCTGTACCAGCATAAATACCAGGAAGCACACAACACCTTTAAAACTGTTGTAGAAGAAAATGAGTACGATCTGGAACCTGTTTTTCTGGATAACTGGGATGTAGATAATAAGAACAATATAGAATCTGTTTTTGAAATTCAGCATGATCCCTCACAGGTTTATTCCGAAGGTGCCGGTTTACCCACCCTGATGCGTAGCCGTGCGGATGGAGGTTGGGGATATAATCTCCCCTCAACCAGCCTGGTAGCTGCTTTTGAAAATGGCGATCCCCGGAAAAAGTTAACCATTATTGAAGAAGGCGATATAATAGAAGGAGAACCCTACAGCATGCACAATGTAATGGAACCGAAACGAACTTCCTATAAACATTATATTCCTAAAAGTAAACGGGCAAGTAACGAATGGGAACATACAGGATATAATATCCGGATATACCGGTATGCGGATTTATTGCTAATGTATGCGGAAGCTGCAGTCGGGATACAGGATTATGCGACAGCACAATGGGCTTTGGAAAGAATCCGCGGGCGGGCCCGTAATCAGGGCAGTGACCTAACAGTGCTTCCCAAAATCACAACCAGTGATGCAACCTTGCTAACAGACGCGATCCGGCAGGAGAGGAGAGTGGAACTGGCTATGGAACAGCACCGCTTCTGGGATATTTGCCGGTGGGGAATAGCCAAAGAGGTACTGACCGAATTCGTCCGTTTCAATACAGAAGAGAATACCGCACCGGATGCCGGAGAAACTAAAGGCAGTTTGTTCCAATCCGGAAAACACGAACTGTTTGCCATTCCGGCTAAAGATTGCGAAGCTGCCGGCTGGTCTAATAATCCGGGATATTAATAGTAAGTATTATAAAACTAAAATAGGCTTCCCGAACCCGGGAAGCCTATTTTGTAAATGTATGTAAGGGATAAATAAATTATCCGTTTACTTTTGCCATGTGTTCGATCAAACCTAATACTTTGTTTGAATAACCCCACTCGTTGTCATACCATGATACAACTTTTACGAAAGTCGGAGTCAACTGGATACCGGCTTTAGCATCGAAGATAGAAGTACGTGGGTCAGTCAGGAAGTCAGAAGATACAACTTCATCTTCAGTATATCCTAAGATACCAGCCAATTCGCCTTCAGAAGCTTCTTTCATAGCTGCACAGATTTCAGCATAGGTAGTTTCTTTTGCTAAGTTTACAGTCAGGTCAACTACAGAAACATCCAGAGTAGGAACACGGAATGCCATACCTGTCAGTTTACCATTCAACTGAGGAATAACTTTACCTACAGCTTTAGCAGCACCTGTAGAAGAAGGAATGATGTTGCCTGCAGCAGCACGGCCACCTCTCCAGTCTTTTACTGAAGGACCGTCAACTGTTTTCTGAGTAGCAGTTGTAGCGTGAACTGTAGTCATCAAACCGTCTTTGATACCGAATTTGTCGTTCAGTACTTTTGCGATAGGAGCCAAACAGTTAGTAGTACAAGAAGCGTTAGAAACGAACTGAGTACCTTTTTCGTAAGAATCAAGGTTTACACCACAAACGAACATAGGAGTGTCATCTTTAGAAGGAGCCGACATAACTACGTATTTAGCACCAGCGTCGATGTGACCCTGAGCTGATTCTTTAGAAAGGAAAAGACCAGTTGATTCAACAACGTATTCAGCACCTACAGCATCCCATTTCAAATCAGCCGGGTTTCTTTCTGCTGTTACGCGAATAGAGTTACCGTTTACTACGAGGTTACCGTCTTTCACTTCAACTGTACCGTCGAAACGTCCGTGCATAGTGTCATATTTCAACATGTAAGCCATGTATTCAACACTGATAAGGTCGTTGATACCTACTACCTGAATGTTGCTGTTACCTTGAGCAGCACGGAAAACTAAACGTCCGATACGGCCGAAACCGTTAATACCTACTTTAATCATTGTAATAAAACTTTTTATGGGTTTATTAAAAAATCGTTTGTTTACTCATCTTGTCAACAACCGCAAGGTGTGGCACATGATATTAAAAATGCCAATAGAAATAAAAATGCTATCGTATTAGCTGCGATTCGTTTCATCTTGCTTCTGTTTTAACGACTGCAAATGTAATTATGTTTTTTTATAGTTTCGCACTATAAAGGTAGAAAAAATATGCCCTATAACATAAATTAATATTCGGATGCTATTTCTTTTTAAGCCTTTTGATTACAAAATTAATAATCCATGTAGGAAGTTTACCCAAACCCCATGAAAGTAATAGCGGTTGCGCGATAGATAAGGCTGCCGGGAGAATGAATCCCTTGGCTAATCCCATGAAGTTGAACGACCCGGAATCGTCATCACCGGATTTCGTCTTATCGCATCCTTTCCTTGTTTTGGGGAAAACAAGCGAGCTAACTCCCGATAACAGGAAACTACCCGCATGATGCTGTAGAAAATCCACATCCTCGGCAATACGCTCTTCGTAAAACTTAGTCTGCTGCTTGATCTGTCTTTTCCGTGAGCATAATTTCTCCAGCGACGTCTTCGGCACCGGAGGGATTGTCTGAACTGTCGTTTCCATTATCTAATTCCTCTTCCAACTTCGAAATGCCATCCAGGCATTTGTTTATAATTAAAACTTTTATTGCATCTTTATTGAGAACTACCAGTCCTAAAACCAGTACAAAAAACATCGTTACACATAGGAAACCAAGGCCGTTCGAATGAAGCAGGTCTCCCAGGAAAAATCCTACTGAAAGCAGTAGGAAAATCAGCGCTCCCAAACCTGTAAGTATTAAAATTAAGCCATACGAAAGTTTACCGGCAGCTTTACCGATCACTTCGTATGAGCTTAATTTATAATACTCAAGTTTCAGTTCCGCATATTCCGTGATCTTATCTTTCAGTTCACGGAAAAATACTCCTGAGTCTTTTTCCATTTACTTCCGATTAATCCTCTTTACTTTTGTTTACAACTCCGGCTACTTTTTCTTCAGCTGCATGAAGTATTTCCGGCACAGTCTCTTTGTATTTTGATATCGCAGAGTTTACGCCCTCTTTCACTTTACCGAACATACCGTTCAATTCTTCCAGTAGCTGTTCTCTCTTATCTGTAGCTGCCAGGTAACCCACTGCTGCTCCTACTGCAGCACCTACCACAAGACCAAGTAGTAGTTTAGAATCTACATTTTTCATAACCATTAAATTTTTAAATGTTTCTACTATATATAACGACAATTTTGTTGGTATAGTTTATACCGGAAACTATTTTTTCGGGTTAAAAATTTACAATTGAAATTTCACTGCGGCCCAGTTGTTATTCTCTGTATGACAGAGGAAGTTAAGCCCATGCAATTCGCACTCTTCCCTGATTGCCGGGATATCTTCCGTATAGAATCCGCTCATAAATAGCAGCCCGCCTGTTTTCAGTGCTTTTTTATAGGTCGCCATATCATTAAGCAATATATTCCGGTTGATATTTGCCAGAATCAGATCAAACCGGCTATTGTCCGGAATCCGTTCCGCGCCACCCAATAAAACCTGTATGCTTTCAGTCCGGTTTAACCGGATATTCTCTTTCGCATTTTGGTAGGCCCACTCATCAATATCAATCGCGGTAACATCTGTGGCTCCTTTTTTGGCTGCCAGAATGGCCAATACAGCTGTTCCGCAACCCATGTCGAGTACACGTTTGCCCGTCATATCTTCTTTCAGAATTTCATTGATCATCAACCGGGTTGTTTCATGATTACCCGTTCCAAAAGCCATTTTCGGATCAATTACAATATTATAGGTGTATGTCTCTTTCAACTCATGGAAAGAGGCATGAATAATACAATCATTTCCAATAGTAATCGGCTTGAAATAATTCTTTTCCCATTCTTCGTTCCAATCTCTTCCTTCAATAAATGTTTCGTTGAATGAAAATTCAACTCCTTCCAAAGGAAATTGTTTCAATTGGTCTTCCAGGGTGCTTCTATTATAAATTTTATCTGATACATAGGCTATCAGACCGGTATCCTGTGGCGAAAAGCTTTCAAAACCAATCTCTGCCAGCTCTGCCGCCAGAATATCGTTAATGATTTCATTATCAATGGAAGAAGAAAAAAGGAATGCTATTTCGTAATAATTCATTTCTAATTTAGTTTGAGTTATCGTGTAACTACAAATATAGTGCAATAATTCATAACTTGAATGGTCTGAAAAGAATTTCTTCTGGTCTGCCGGAAGAATTTTTAATAGAAAAAAAATAGTTTTGATTCTTGCATATTAAATTCATAAACAGTAATTTTGCGGTCTGAAATTCCTTAAGGGTAAACAAGCGACGGCATAAAGGCGTCCACCCCCGGAAATAACCCTGTTTAATGAATTAAGACAGATGTACGTAATCGTAGAAATTAACGGACAACAGTTCAAAGCAGAACAAGGAAAGAGATTGTTCGTACACCACATCCAGAACGCGGAAAGCGGAGCGGTAGTGGAATTTGACAAAGTGTTATTGGTAGACAATAACGGTGATGTGAAAGTGGGTGCTCCACTTGTAGAAGGTGCAAAAGTAGTATGCGAAGTACTTTCTCCACTGGTAAAAGGTGACAAAGTGTTGATCTTCCACAAAAAGAGAAGAAAAGGATACCGTAAACTGAACGGTCACCGTCAGCAGTTCAC
>JAJQAZ010000067.1 GCA_021203545.1 Tannerellaceae bacterium
CTGCTTGATTAATAATACACTTTTGAATCATTTTAATGATAATGACTCAAAGAATAGATATATACAAATTAATTTGAGGAGGAATGAATTTATGAACGATACATCTTTTTATTTATTGTTTTTTCTGTTCAGTTTATTGACTCCTTTAATCTCTGCACAGAGTACAGAAGATATGGATTATGATGTGTACGACAGCACCATAGAAGTAAACGGACAATTTTTCAGAGTGCATAGAATACCGGAAGCAGATTTCTTAGTACTTCATGACCATCATGCTTCCGGTTGTAAAGTGGAAAAGGTGAGCGGTTTCAAA
Organism: Tannerellaceae bacterium; assembly: GCA_021203545.1. Lineage (GTDB taxonomy): Bacteria > Bacteroidota > Bacteroidia > Bacteroidales > Tannerellaceae > UBA4116. Next base: position 314 of record JAJQAZ010000067.1, read on the forward strand.
AAGGTAAAAGACCTCCTTGCAGGCGAATATACATTTTATTATGAAAAGTTTGAGTATATGCATGAAGATAGCCTCGTCACGTTTTTTCTACCTTATGAGATCCGGGAAAAAGATGAATTGCGTATTTTTATAGATGAAGTAGAAGGAGAGGTTGAGGGCTATTATCCGGAATTTTACATTTTTCACTACGTTGGTGGGCATAGTACGGATGCAGCTATTGATCTGCAGACCGGTGAACGAACCGATGTACCTGTTTCATGCTCTCCTGACCGCACATATTGTTTAACGGAAATGTATGATGGTCATGATGCCTGCGTGTATAAGTTTAAAAGATGGAACCGGCAGACTCAATCATACGAAACAATTACGACCTTTTATGAAATCGCCCGTCAATTACCTTATGACGTAGTTGGCTATAATGGTTACATAAAGGATTATTTCTGGTTGGGTGCTCAACTCTATTTCCTGATCGGCAATGGTGGCTATTTATCAATTACGATGCCCCAATAACAAAATTACTCCAGTAATAGGCATCACTGTTGTTCAAATTTTGGACAGAGGAGATTTCTTCCCCTTGTTTTTGCCATGTTCCATATGTTTTATTTACTTTGTAAAGGAAAAACAAAAACTCAGATAACAGATGAAGAAAATTATTAACCCCTGGCAGGGACTGGAAGGCTATATGTGTTTTGCCTGCTCGCCTACGAACCCTTCCGGATTACATATGGAGTTTTATGAAGATGGTGATGATATTGTTGCAATCTGGCGGCCGGATGCTCATTATCAGGGGTGGCTTGATACTTTGCATGGGGGGATACAGAGTACCCTTATGGACGAGATCGGTGGTTGGGTAGTGGTACGGAAGTTACAGACTACAGGAGTAACCTCCCGCCTGGATGCCCGTTTTCTAAAACCTGTTTCTACCAACGAACCCGAACTGACTATCCGTGGACGGATCAAAGAACAAAAACGGAATGCAGTCTTTATTGAGAGTGAGATATACAATACAGCCGGCGAAGTGTGCGCCCGTGCGGATATGGTTTATTTTGTAACCACCCCCGAACAGGCCCGCGAAAAATTTCATTTTAGCGGATGCAATATAGAAGAAATGAATAATTAGTAGTTAGTAGTTAGTAGTTAGTAGTTAGTAGTTAGTAGTTAGTAGTTAGTAGGAAAACACTATAGTACTAAATATAAAACTCACGAAGTGAGTCTCTACTAAGTGAGCTAAGCGAACGTACTACTAACTACTAACTACCTAAAAAATATATTTATGAAATACGTAGGAGCACATGTAAGTGCATCGGGTGGGGTAGAGAATGCCCCGGTAAATGCCCATGCGATCGGGGCCAAGGCTTTTGCCCTGTTTACTAAAAATCAACGCCAATGGAAATCGCCGGCTCTGACGGCTAAAAGTATCGAACTATTCAAAGAACGGTGTGAAGAATATGGGTATACCACGAAACAGATATTGCCTCACGACAGTTATCTGATCAATCTGGCACATCCGGATTCGGACAACTGGAAAAAGTCGTACGATTCCTTTGAAGATGAGATGAAACGCTGTGAGCAATTAGGGTTGGATCGATTAAATTTTCATCCCGGCAGCCACCTGAAACTGTGTAGTATTGATGACGGACTTGCCAATGTAGCCGAAGGAATCAACAGGGCATTGGATGCTACCAGCGGAGTAACCGCCGTGATCGAAAATACAGCCGGACAAGGTACTAATCTGGGCCACGAGTTTGAACACATTGCGGCAATTATTGATCAGGTAGAGGATAAAAGCCGGGTAGGCGTATGTATTGATACAGCTCATACACTGGCCGCGGGATATAATATATGTACCCTGGATAGTTTTACGGAAACCTTCCTGTTGTTTGAAAAAATAGTAGGAATTGAGTATTTAAAAGGGATGCATATCAACGATTCGAAAAAAGAACTGGCTACACGGGTAGACCGGCATGATAATATAGGAAAAGGATGTATGGGTCTTGATACGTTCAGATTTATTATGAGCGATTTGCGTTTTGAAGAGATACCCCTGATTCTTGAAACCCCGGATGAGAGCCTGTGGGCAGAAGAGATAACATATCTTTATAGTTTACAATAAAAAAAAGGGCGGCTTATCACAAGTCACCCCCTTCCATTTAACCAAAACCTTAACTATGAGTTGCAAATATAGAGGGAATTCTCGAAATAATCAAGTTTTTAGACGAGAAATTTCGATTTTTTTTCCAATTGCAGCCAGAAAGTAAAAGAAAGTAGTCAAGTAGTTAAGTAGTCATCAGCCTCTTTGAGGCTTAGTAGTCAAGTAGAGAAATCCGTATTCTACTTAACAACTAATGAACGAAGTGAATGATGACTACTAACGAACAAAGTGAGTGATAACTACTTGACTCCTAATGAGCGAAGCGAATAATAACTACTTAAAAGAATAAATATGAAATTAAAAGCAGTATGTCTGGCAGTTGTTATGACCGCCTGTATCACAGTAGACTCCCGGGCTTGTACCGGGTTGTTAGTTGGACCGAAAGCCTCGGTAGACGGTTCGGTTATGATCAGTTATTCGGCTGATTCGCACTCATTGTATGGCGAGTTGTACCGCTGGCCGGCAGCAACATGGCCCAAAGGGGCGATGCTGGATGTGGTAGAGTGGGATACCGGTAAACCGTTAGGACAGATTCCGCAGGTAGAAAGAACCTATTCGGTAGTGGGTAATATGAATGAATATCAGGTAGCGATAACAGAAAGTACCTGGGGAGGACGCACAGAGTTGCACGACCCGGAAGGGATTATCGACTACGGTAGCCTTATTTACATTGCTTTGCAACGTTCAAAATCAGCCCGCGAAGCAATTGATGTAATGACCGGATTGGTGCGTGATTATGGCTACTACAGCAGTGGGGAAACTTTTTCCATAGCCGATAAAAATGAAGTGTGGATAATGGAACTGATTGGAAAAGGACCAGGTCGCAAAGGTGCTGTATGGGTGGCTATTCGTATCCCGGATGATTGTATTTCGGCACATGCCAATCAGGCACGTATTCAGCAAATCCTGTTTAAGGATAAAGAAAACTGTCTGTATTCGGAAGATGTGGTATCTTTTGCCAGGGAGATGGGATATTATGAAGGAAAAGATGCGGATTTCAGTTTTGCAAAAGCTTATAACCCATATGATTTTGGTGGACTCCGTGCCTGTGAAGCCCGTGTATGGTCGTTCTTACGGAAATATGACCCAACTATGGATCAATATACTGATTTTATAAAAGGGGATGCAACAAAAGACCCGATGCCTTTGTATATTAAACCTAACCGCAAACTGTCGGTACAGGATGTACAGAATGGTATGCGCGACCATTACGAAGGAACAGACCTTTGCATGATGCAGGATATTGGTGCCGGACCTTACAAAGTACCATACCGTTGGCGTCCGATGACATTTGAAGTAGACGGACAGGAATATACACACGAACGTGCGATTGCAACCCAACAGACCGGCTTTGTGATTGTACCACAGATGCGTAACTGGCTGCCTGACGAAATTGGTGGAATCCTGTGGTTTGGTGTAGACGATGCGGATATGGCTGTATTCTGCCCTTTGTATAGTTCAATTACAGCTTCACCTGAATGTTACCGGGTAGGCAATGGCGATATGCTGACTTTTTCGTGGACATCTGCTTTCTGGATGCATAACTGGGTAGCCAATATGGCTTATCATAAATATAGCTTTATGATTGAAGATATACGGAAAGTACAGCAGGAACTGGAAAACAGTTACCAACAGGCTATCCCGGCTATTGATAAAGCAGCCCTGGAACTATATCAAAAAGATCCTGCGGAAGCCCGTAAATTCCTTACCTGGTATAGTACTACTACTGCCGACCAGGCAACCGGAAGATGGAAAAAACTGGGCGAATACCTGTTGATAAAATATATAGACGGAAATGTAAAAAAAGAGGAGAACGGAGCATTTAAACGAAATGCATACGGCATGCCGGAATATCCGGATTTCCCGGGATACGATGAAGATTATTTCCGTAGTATTGTAAAAGATGCCGGTGAACGATTGAAGGTAAAATGATGTTAATATAGTAGCTAAACTTAAAATATTGATTTATGAAACAGGTGAAACAATTAGTTATTATTTGCATGTCAGCCCTTTTTAGTGCAAATTCGTATTCCCAGACAACCAGTGGCGATTCTTCAGTAGGTTTTAATTTAGGATACGGTTTTGACAGTGAAAATGTAACCCTGGGCCTTGATTACCGGTATAACTTTACTGATGCGGTGCGGTTTGCTCCTTCGCTTTCTTATTTTGTAAAGAATAACGGTTTGAGCGCATGGGCAATCGACATGAATGTACATTATGCAGTAAAGATCACTGAAATGTTTGGGTTCTATCCCTTAGCAGGGCTGGATCTGTCCTTCTGGCGACACAAATGGAATGGTGTAGATGCATATAATAACAGGTATGATTATACTGATACCCGGACCCGTTTTGGTGTAAACCTGGGATTAGGAGGTGAATTATATGCCAGCGATGAACTTACTATCGGCCTGGAAATCAAATATAATATTATCAAAGATTTCGACCAGGCTATCCTTGCTCTTCGCATAGGATATAATTTTTAAAAGATTTTTTCGATATATATAAAAGGTATCAGTCCGGTCGCGACTGATACCTTTTGTTTTTTACATAAGATATTGTCAATGCAATGGAATCTTGGTCCATGGACTTTCAGGTTGTGTAAGGGCTTTAACAGCTATTTCCTGAATACCGCCATACGACATACTATTTCCTCCCCACATGCCACGGCCTATTACATAGGAAATAGCAAATGAACGCCAGTCAGGGAAATTTTCCTGTGCAGCCTCATAGGCACTATTAATCAAATCCCAGGCTTCTTCGCTGGTAATGTATCCTACATCACAACACATACGAGCCAGGTTTACCATACGTCCGGTATCCCAGCCAAGAATACCTTTAGAAAGATTTACTTCCGAATAGGGTATTCCCGGATCGTTTTTATACTCTTTTATACAGGCTGCCAGGTTTGCAGCAAACTCTGCGACCCGTTCGTTATTAGGGTATTCCTGATTGATCATTTTAGTACGGATGCCGTCGTCCGGATATTTTTTCACAAAATCCAGAACCATATCAAAATACATGCGGTGTCCGCCTTCCATCATACTATTCATTAAATCGAAAGCCGATTGCCGGTCGGTTATGCCCCAATAATCCCTTAGCCCTTCCACCAGGCGGTCACGGCCTACTCCCGTTTCCAGCAAATCGCAGTAACTCATTAGCTGTTCGCCGTTGATAAGTCCTACCAGAAGTGCCCGGTATTGTTGCTGTGTCAGGTTTGAACCTTTGGGATTTCGTGTGAAATCTTTGTGATTGAAAGCTTTAAAAAGTTGACGGATTGTCTGGTTTCTCAGTAACCAGAAAAGAATAACTATCGCCACAGCGATATAAATATACATTTTAGGCATAAGAAATAAGTTTAATTCGGTTAATATGCTTTTTAATTTTCCAAAAGTAATAAATAATTTGTAAATTTAATTGTGTCTGACAATATGTTATTAAAAACCTATTTTAGGTGGTAGGTGTTTGGGAATAAAATGTATATTTGCTGTATATAAACCGCTGTAAATTGTCAAAACGTTATGCTAAATGGAGAATTAATTAATCCATGCAGTATCGTAGTAGTTGGGGGATCGAACAATGTACATAAACCGGGTGGAAGAATCGTACGTAACCTGTTGGACGGTAAATATCAGGGAGAACTGTATGTTGTAAATGCAAAAGATACGGATGTGCAGGGGGTAAAATCCTATCCTGATGTAAAGGATATTCCGGAAACCGAATTGGCCATACTTTCTATTCCCGGTAAATCCTGTCCGGGTGTGGTGGAAATTCTGGCCCGGGAGAAAAATGTGAAGGCTTTTATTATTGTTTCGGCTGGCTTTGGTGAAGAAACTGCCGAAGGGGCTATCCTGGAGGAACAGATTCTGCAAACGGTTAATGAGGTAGGAGCGTCACTGATTGGACCTAACTGCATCGGGGTCATGAATATGCACTACCATGGCGTATTTACTCAGCCGGTTCCCGAATTTTATCCCGGTGGAGTGGATTTTATTTCCAGTTCGGGAGGTACTGCCCTTTTTATTATAGAATCGGCTTTAACAAAAGGTTTGCGGTTTTCTTCCGTCTGGTCGGTTGGAAACTCTAAGCAGATAGGGGTAGAAGATATTGTGGAGTATATGGACAAGCATTTCGATCCGGTATTCGACTCGAAAATCAAAATGTTATATATAGAAAGTATCCGGGACCCGGATAAATTACTTTATCATGCCTCTTCCCTGATCAGGAAAGGATGCCGTATTGCGGCCATCAAGGCCGGTAGTACCGATTCAGGTAAACGGGCTGCTTCATCGCATACCGGGGCAATAGCCAGTTCGGATTCGGCGGTGGAAGCTCTTTTCCGTAAAGCAGGTATTGTGCGTTGTTTCAGCCGGGAGGAATTGACGACTGTGGCCAGTATATTTACACTGAAAGAGATCAGGGGGCGTAACTGTGCGATTATAACCCATGCCGGTGGCCCGGCTGTAATGCTGGCCGATGCGCTTTCTAAAGGACATGTAAATGTTCCTGACCTGACCGGTCCGGTGGCAACTGAACTGAAAAGCAAACTTTATCCCGGGGCGGCTGTAGGTAATCCGATAGATATTATTGGAACAGGCACTCCCGAGCATCTGGCTACAGCTATCGATTATTGTGAGAACCGTTTCGACCAGGTAGATATGATGATGGTTATATTTGGTAGTCCCGGCCTGGTAAAAGTATATGATACCTATGAAGTGTTGCATAAAAAGATGGAAACCTGCAGAAAACCGATTTTCCCGGTACTGCCTTCTATTGTTACTGCAGGCCCTGAAGTGCGTAGCTTTGTAAAAAAAGGGCATGTGAATTTCTCGGACGAAGTAACTCTGGGAACAGCTCTCTCCCGGGTGATCAATACACCCCGCCCGGCAACAACTGATATCCAATTGTACGGGGTTGATGTACCCGGAATACGCCGGGTAATAGACCGTCTGCCGGATAACGGGTATCTGGTACCTGAAGATGTCCGGACTTTATTAAGCCTGGCACAGATTCCATTGGTAGAGGAAATTACTTCCGGTTCGAAAGAAGAAATAGTAAAGTTTGCAGCGACGATTGGTTATCCGGTGGTGGCAAAAGTGGTTGGACCGGTGCATAAAAGTGATATCGGGGGAGTAGCCCTTAATATCCGCACCCCGGAACATTTACAGTTTGAATTTGAACGGATGATGGCTATTCCGGATGTAACAGCGGTAATGGTACAACCTATGCTGAAAGGACAGGAGTTGTTTCTGGGAGCCAAATATGAAGACCGTTTCGGGCATGTGGTCCTTTGCGGCCTGGGCGGTATATTTGTAGAGGTATTGAAAGATATCAGTTACGGATTGGCTCCGCTATCCTATGAAGAGATATTCTCGATGATCCGTTCGCTGCGTGGATATAAAATCATCAAGGGAACAAGGGGACAAAAAGGCATTGATGAGCAGCAATATGCCGATATTATTGTACGACTATCTACCCTTTTACGGTTTGCATCAGAGATAAAAGAGATGGATATTAATCCGATCGTAGCAACCGAAAAGGAATTGTATGCCGTAGATGCCCGCATACGGATAGAGAAATAAATTATAATTGACTATGGATAATTGACAATTAAAATGTTAATTTTGTCACATACAAAAATAGAAAGAATATGAGTACACAAGATGATTTATTCCAATACGACGACGACGAGGCTGTTAAATTTATACGCAACTACTTACCTCAGGAGTTAAAAGAAAAATTCAATGACGATGATATTATTTATATCGTTGATCTGATTCATGAGTTTTTTGAAAATAAAGGCTTCTTTAATGCTTCGGAAGACCTGGAGTTTGATGAAGATGAAATGCTTGCATTTGTTGTAAAGAACGCTCCAAAAGACGAAATTGGTAAGTTTGACCCTGAAGAAATACGCTTTGTAATACAGGGTGAACTGGAATACGGCAACATGTTTGAGTAAAATCTTGTTATATTACCGTTAAAGAATTTATGGATAGACGCTTTACGCTGATGTAATAAGTAGTTGGTAGTTAGTAGTTAGTAGTTAGTAGTTAGTAGAATTCTTTTCATAAAGAAAAAACAGGTAAAGCATTTTTTCTACCAGCTACTATCTGCCAACTACTTTTTTATTATTTAAACGTTTAAAAAGGTAATATGAAGAATGTAAGTTTATTAGGTGCTGTAGCACTGTTATGTATAGCTATTGTTTTCTCCGGTTGTGGAGCAAGTAAAACAGTAAAGGGTGCCGGTATTGGTGTTGGTGCCGGTGGCGTATTGGGCGCCGGTGTAGGAGCCATAGCCGGTAATACTGCTTTAGGGGGTATAATCGGTGCGGCAGTTGGTGGTACTGCCGGAGCTTTGATCGGTAAAAAAAAATGGATAAACAAAAACAGGAGATTGCTGAAAAAATACCTGAAGTGAATGTAGAAACCGTAAATGATGGTGAAGCATTGAAAGTCACTTTTGACTCCGGCATTCTGTTTGCGACCAATTCAAGCACATTGAGTGAAGCATCAAAAGATGCGTTGGAACGTTTTGCCGGTACATTGAAAGATAATCCGGATACGGATATTAAAATTTTAGGTTATACAGACAATACCGGGCAGGTAGATTATAACCAGACGCTATCTGAAAAACGTGCTCAAAGTGTATATTCATTTCTCCAAAGCGAAGGTGTAAGCCGTAATCGTATGGAGTATGAAGGACATGGAGTACATGACCCGGTAGCCGATAACAGTACACCTGCAGGCCGTGCCCTGAATCGTCGTGTAGAGATCCTGATCGAAGCTAACGAAGCAATGAAACAGGCTGCACAAAACGGTACATTGCAATAAGTAAATTCGTATAATAGCATAATACGCAGATTTGTCCTCAAGGCACAGGTCTGCGTTTTTTTATTTAATAATAATCTGTCTGCGTAAATCTGTGTACTTTTTTGCTTATGCATAAACAGATATTCCGGAGTTACTGTATTTTTAACAGTGTGTTTAACAGTCTGTACTAAAGAGATTGCCAACTTTTTAAATGTATGCTTTGTTTGAAGAGGGAAGGTCAACATCATTATAAATTAAAACCTTAGAAGAATGAATAAAAAATTAATTATATTCTCCTGGCTGCTAATTTGTTTTGCCTGCCAGAAAGATCCGGATACATCCAAACTGGATAATGATTTTCCGGTTTTAACGGATCACGATACAAGTGCCAACTTCAATACATATACTTCTTATTATATTCCTGACAGTGTATTGGTAATTGACGGAAATGAACGGGCTACTTACTGGACCGACTCACGGGCCGATGAAATTATTGGTGCTTTTGTCAGAAATATGAATAGCCGTGGCTATACACAGACATTAGAAAAAGAAGAGGCTGATCTGGGTTTACAGGTGTCTTATATAGAAGATGCCTATTATTTCTATGGATATGACGATCCTTACTGGTGGTGGGGCTATCCCGGTTACTGGTATCCTGGTTATTGGGGAGGATGGGGTAACTGGTATTACTCATATCCTGTTACCTATTATTATAATGTGGGTTCTCTGCTGGCCGAAATGGTAGATTTGCGGAATGGTGCACAGCGTGCCGATAAAACATTACCGGTGATATGGACTGCCTATATGAGTGGATTGCTTGCATCGTCTAACAGTATTAATATACAGTTGGCAACAAGAGCTATTGACCAGGCATTTGCACAATCTGCCTATATCAAAAAGTAAGTGTATAAATTCAAAAAGAGATCATGTATGAAAAAGATAATTCGTTCCATTCAGATAATTGCACTGGTGCTGACAGCCAGCGTATGTGCATCGTCGGCTTACGGACAGGCTGTAAGCCCAAACCTGTATTTCAACATAGACTGGCAGTTGAATTTGCCGGTAGCCGATGATTATGCCAACCGTATTAGTGGTTGGGGAATGCAGGGTGAAGTAGGTTACTTCCTTACGGAAAGTTTTTCGTTGGGAGCATTTATTGCCTGGCATACCAATAATAAATATATTGATAGACAAACAATTTATATTAACTCATCGTCGGCTGTAACGTCAGACCAGCAGCATTCTATCTATCAGTTGCCTTTTGGTGCGGCTTTCCGTTTTACTCCGGACCGTTACGGGTTGGTACAACCTTATATCGGTGCAAAGCTGGGAGCCAACTATAGTGAAGTATCCAGCCATTTAAATATATTCAAAGTATCTGAGGATAAATGGGGATTTTATGTTTCTCCGGAAGTTGGGGTAACCATCTTCTTCAGCCCGGAAAAGAAATTCGGATTACATTTGGCTACTTATTATAGTTATGCCACTAATAAAAGCCGCGTATTAGGTTATTCGCTTGACGGGCTTAATAACTGGGGTGTACGCATAGGGGTAGCGTTCTGATTAAAATGAAAAGTGAAAAATGAAAAAGTCCGGGACTGACCGGAAATATTATCCGTATGGAAGGAGAGAACGATGATTGTGTTGTTCTCTCCTTCCTCTTTTTTTTACTTATTTACTTACCGGACTGTTTTACTTGTGTTCGATTTAGGGTTAGAGCGTTAGTTTACGGGAGAGGAAATTGGTTCTACGATTGGCAGATTATATCTGTGTATAGATAAGAAAGGAAAACTTAGAATAATAAAGATTTTGTCCGCGTTTCTATACATTGTTGTTTTATATTGTGAATAATTTAAGGTTTAACATTTGTTTAAGTTTCCGGCAAAAATAGGGTATCCCACCTATAACCAATAATTTTTTTACTTAAAAATTGAATTTAGGCCATTTTTTTTGACATATGTCAATTATTACGGCACTTTCGTTAGGTATCCGGGGGTATTTTTACGTATTAATGATATATAAATACAATATTCAATATATCAAAATCCTTCGCTGGCTATTCGCTGGCGCGGATTTAAATCCGTGCCTTCTATACAGTTTTACTAATTTAGGCACAGATTGCAAATCTGCGCCAGCGATGCCAGCGATTGGCCAGCGACCGGGAAAGTAATCTTCTACTTTTTTATATCTACTCCGGATTCGTGTAGAGCGCTGAGGAGTAACTTTTCATTTTTTTTATTACGGCCGAATGAGAAAGGGAAGCTCTTTCCGTCAGGTTCCGATATACTGCGAATCAGGATTTTCTCCTTTTCTTTAAAGATATATATTAATTCTCTTCTATTAATACCTACAGGATAGGGATTGTTAGAGGCTATGATTAATTCCGGACTATAGGTGAGGAATGTCCAGTTGCCGGTATTTACTGCTTTACGCAGGGCATTGTAAAACTGGTCTTCCGTATAGTGTGTGGTAAAAATCCTTAGCCGGAGATTACTATACTGGTATAGAAAGAGAAAGATCCCGGCTATTACCACAGGTCCGGTTACAACCGGTATCGAACTCATTACATCTTTAAGTGAACCACCCCAGATAAAGAACATCAGATATATGAAAGGAAAAAGTATCAGGCCTATAGAAGCATAAAAGTAGTTGAACCAGGCGCGGCCCCGAAGGAATATCCTTTTTCTGTTGCGCATAAGTGTTATATCTTCTTCCGGAAAAGTAATTAAAGAGTGACGGATACGAACTTGCATGTTGTACTCTTCCTGTTCCTGTGGAGTGAATGTTCGTACCGGTTTATAAGTAGTAATCTGTTCTCCGGTGAATTCCGGTTGATCTTTTTTCCCTGAAACAGTAGCAGAACTTATCAGTTCGTCCTGTGCGGAATATATTTCTACAATGTTTTTGGTAGAAGTTCGAACGATTCTTATTGTATGTAAAAAAAGAAATTCAATAACTTCCTGAAACCAGGCAGGGTTGTATAAAATATCGCTAATTTCTTCCGGCCAGTCCAATTGTATATCGTCCACTTTGATATAACAAACCTTGTCATTGATTCTGAAATCTAAAGGTACACACTCTTGTTTACGGAAACGGATCAGTAGGTCGTCCGGTGAGATTTCCCGGATATCAAAACAGGGATTTTCTTTTATTCCGGCCATTCCCATTGTAGTAATCAACAGGTTTAGTTGGTTGAATGCTTCTATTGTAGTAATTGTCTGTTTCTCCATAGGGATGTAAAGATACAAAAAAAATCCCTCCTGCCGGTAGGAACAGGAGGGATGAGTTCGTTATATAAAACTGAAGTAGCTATCAGCGGGATACACGTCCTGAACCGTCTCCAGTCATCAGTTTTTCTACTTCATCCACAGTTACCTGGTTGTAATCTCCATAAATAGTATGCTTCAGACACGAGGCTGCAACGGCAAATTCCAGTGCTTTCTGATTGTCGGTTGTATAGGTAAGTAGTCCGTAAATCAGTCCTCCCATAAAGGAGTCGCCACCACCTACACGGTCTACGATATGGGTAATATCATAACGTTTGGATTGGTATAGTTTGCCTTCCGCATATAGTACGCCACCCCATGTGTTATGATTGGCATTGATGGAACCACGCAGCGTAATAATCACTTTTTTAGCCCGTGGAAATTTAGCCATTAACTGGGTACATACCGATTCGAATTCAGTCGTATTTACTTCTCCCTCCGTATGAGCCACATCAAATCCTTCCGGTTTAATACCAAATACTTTCTCGGCATCTTCTTCGTTTCCCAGAATCACATCGCAGCCTTCTACCAGTTCCGGCATTACTTCGGACGCTGTTTTTCCATACTTCCAGAGGTTCTTCCGGTAATTCAAATCGCACGAAACGGTTACACCCAGCCGGTTAGCTACCTCTATAGCTTCCAGACAGGCATCAGCCGCACCCTGTGAGATAGCAGGTGTAATTCCGGTCCAATGGAACCAGGTTGCATCTTTCAGTACCTCTTTCCAGTTAATCATCCCCGGCTGTATTTCAGAAATAGAGGAATGTGCACGGTCGTACACCACTTTACTGGCACGTGCCACAGCACCGGTTTCCAGAAAATAAATACCCATACGGTCTCCACCATACACAATGTTATCTACACCTACGTTGTATTTACGCAGGTCCATTACACAGGCACGTGCAATATCGTTTTGGGGCAAACGGGTTACGAACTCAACAGGCAGGCCATAGTTGGCAAGTGATACCGCAACGTTTGCCTCACCACCGCCAAAAGAAAGGTTGAATTGGGTTGCCTGGTTGAACCGTTGGTAATCAGGTGTAGCCAGACGTAGCATTACTTCTCCGAAAGAAACAATTTTGTTTTTCATAATTCTTTTAATGTGCTAATTTATTATACGTTTGAGATGTGTTTTAATACGAAAGTATAGGGAACGCAGATTACGCAGAGAGAACAGATTTACACAGATATTATATATAAAAATATTAATCTGTGTAAATCTGCTTAATCTGTGAAATCTGCGTTCCCTTTCACTATTATTGACAATTCATTTAAAAACCGAAATATTCTTTTGCGTTGTAGTAAGAGATATTTTCGATGGTTTGACCCAGGAATGCGCGGTCGTTGGGTAGTTCTCCGTTTTCTACGTCTGTACCGTACAGATTACATAATGTACGGCGGAAATATTCGTGACGAGGGTAGGAGAGCAGGCTGCGCGAATCGGTAAGCATTCCTACAAAACGGCTTAACAGTCCGAGTACGGATAGTGCATTCATTTGCTTCTGCATACCGTCTTTCTGGTCAAGGAACCACCAGCCTGAACCAAATTGTATTTTGCCGGGAATAGTTCCATCTTGGAAGTTACCCAACATCGTTGCGATTACTTCATTGGCACACGGATTCAGGTTATAAAGGATCGTTTTTGTCAGCTTATCCCGTGAGTTGAGTGTATCAAGGAATTTAGACATCGCTTTGGCTGTTGCAAATTCGCCGATAGAGTCAAACCCGGTATCTACCCCCAACTGTTTGAACATTTTGGTATTATTGTTGCGGATCGCTCCGTAATGGAATTGTTGTGCCCAACCTTTTTCGTAATCCATTTCGCCAAACAATACCAGCATAGCTGATTTGAATTTTACAATCTCTTCCTGTGTCAGCGATGCGCCTCCATACACTTTATTAAAGATAGCTTTGATCTCTGCATCGGTATAATCGGCAGCATAAAACTCTTCGATACCGTGGTCAGACAGCTTACAACCGTTTTCAGCAAAAAAGTCATGTCGTTTCTGTAAAGCATCTACCATGTCATTGTAACCTGAAATAGTTACGCCACTAACTGCTGATAGTTTTTCCATATAATCGCGAAATCCGGCTACATCTTCTACGGCCATGGCTTTATCCGGTCGCCAGGTAGGGAGCATTTTTACTTCGAATCCGCTTTCACGGGTACGGATATGGTATTCCAGCGAATCAATAGGATCGTCTGTTGTACAAACTGCTTCTACATTGTAATGGCGCATCAGGTTACGGGCCGAGAATTCCGGGGATTTGAGCTTCTCGTTACATTCGTCGTAAATATCCTGTGCGGTTTCGGGAGATAGCAGTTTAGTAATTCCGAAAGCTGTTTTTAGCTCCAGATGTGTCCAGTGATACAACGGATTACGCATGGTATAAGGAACTGTTTCCGCCCATTTTTGGAATTTCTCCCAATCAGAGGTATCTTTTCTAGTGCAGTAACGTTCGTCCACACCGTTGGTACGCATGGCTCTCCATTTGTAATGGTCGCCACCCAGCCACAGCTCCGTAATGGAACGGAATTTATAATCATCAGCCACCATTTGTGGGATCAGGTGGCAATGATAGTCAATGATCGGCATTTTAGCCGCGTGATTGTGATATAGCTCCTGCGCGGTTTCTGTCCCGAGCAGGAAATTTTCGTCCATAAATGCTTTCATACTATAAACCCCCCGGCCCCCTAAGGGGGGGGTAAGGCCTCCTTTTTTTATTATTGTTTTATACTCTATACTTTTTATTTCATTTGAAACTGGTCGAAGGGGATTTGCAATCCCCGCCTGCTGAGTATAAGGATTTATAATCCGCTTTGATATACCTAAGTTCCGATTAAGAGGTATTTATTTGTTTTCCGGATCACAGATCCTAATACTCGTTTGTCAGGGATTACAAATCCCCTCCGTCCAAGACTGACAGTTTCCATAGAACTATCCCCACCCCCCCCTTAGGGGGCTGGGGGGTTATTACAACGTTACTCCCTTTTTAAAGATCGCAATCTCCCGGTAGTTTTTCCGTTCGTTATTAGTGGGTTTACCACTGGCGGTATCTATCAGGAAGTTGATAAACTTTTCGCTGAGTGTTTCCATGGTATCGCCTTCCAGCAGGGTTCCCGCGTTGAAATCGATCCACCCCGGTTTCTGATTATATATCGTACTGTTGGTAGATATCTTTACCGTAGGAACAAAAGTACCGAAAGGGGTACCCCGGCCGGTAGTGAACAGTACCATGTGGCATCCTGCCGAAGCAAGTGCCGTGCTGGCCACCAGATCGTTTCCCGGTGCACTCAACAGGTTCAGGCCCTTTGTTTTTAACCGGTCGCCATACATCAATACATCTTTTACTGCGGAACGGCCTGATTTCTGCGTACATCCCAATGATTTCTCTTCCAGGGTTGAGATTCCTCCCGCTTTGTTTCCGGGTGAAGGATTCTCATACACCGGTTGGTCGTTTGCTATAAAATAAGCTTTGAAATTATTGATCAGGTGAACTGTTTTATTAAAGAGTTCTGTTGTTTCACAACGGTTCATCAGCAGTGTTTCCGCTCCAAACATTTCCGGAACTTCGGTTAGTACCGTTGTTCCTCCCTGTGCAACCAGGAAGTCAGAAAATACACCTAACAATGGGTTGGCAGTGATGCCTGAAAACCCGTCGGAACCGCCACATTTCAGCCCTACACGCAGTTCTGAGAGGGGTACATCTTCCCGTGTGTCCGCAGACGCCAAATCATATAAATCACGAAGCAGTTGCATGCCTGTTTCTACTTCATCGTCTACCTGTTGTGTTACCATAAAGCGTACACGTTCTTCGTCGTATTCGCCCAGAAACTCCCGGAATGCATCCGGTTGGTTATTTTCGCATCCCAGACCTACAATCAGTACAGCCCCTGCATTAGGGTGTAATACCATGTTACGCAGTATTTTGCGGGTATTTTCATGATCTTCACCCAATTGCGAGCAACCATAATTATGAGGGAAAGCCACAATCGTGTCTACTCCCATGGATTGGGTTTCGTTGCGCAGGCGTTCGGCCAGTTGGTTTACGATACCATTCACACAACCAACGGTTGGTATGATCCATATTTCGTTACGGATTCCTACTTCGCCGTTTTTCCGGCGGTATCCTTTAAAGGTATATTCTCCTTTGGCTTCGATAGGAGGGATGGCTTGCGGATCATAGGTGTAGTCTAATAGTCCTGACAGGTTTGTTTTAATATTCCGTTCGTTTACCCAACCACCTGCAGGGATCGCCTGGGTAGCATGTCCGATCGGAAAGCCATATTTAATGATATTGTCTCCCGGTTCAAAATCCTGAATGGCAACTTTGTGTCCGGCAGGAATGGCCCTTGAAACCTGCAGGCTTTTGCCGTCTATTTCTATGGTTGATCCTGCGGGTATAATTTCAACGGCAACGATGATATTATCCGCGGGATTAATTTTAATATACTTATCCATGGATAACTTCTTTTACTACTTCTACCATTCCTTTTTCCTGTATGGCTTTCAGGTAACCTGCTATTTTAGTTGTCAGTCCGGGGATATTGTTCAGATTTTCGCCCCAGATATATTCGTTTGCCAGAACTCCGGTTGCTATCTGCGTATAATCGCCTGTCGCCCATGCTTCCTGTACGGCACTGATGATCTTTTCATCATCCTGCACTACAATCTCGTCGTTACCCCGTTTGCCACCTTTGTAATAGGTAATAATAGCGGCTAACCCTAATACCAAACCCGCAGGCAGTGATCCTTTCCGTTCCAGGTAGGTTTTTAATCCCGGCAGGTCGCGGGTTTTAAACTTAGGGAACGAATTTAGCATAATACTGGTAACCTGGTGTTTTACATACGGGTTCCGGAAACGGTCAAGTACATCATTGGCAAACTGTGTTAATTCGTTTTCAGGCAGATTCAGGGTTGGAAGTAACTCTTCAAACATTACTTTACGGATAAATGCACCCATCGTTTCGTCTTCCACACATTCGCGTACGGTATCCAGTCCGTACAGGTAACCTATCGGCGAAAGTACGGTATGAGGACCGTTCAGCAACGTTACTTTCCGTTCGTGGTAAGGTTCTTCGCTGGGAACAAACAACACATTCATACCTGCTTTACCGGCAGGAAATTCAGCGGCTACCGGTTGCGGGGCTTCGATTACCCATAAATGGAAGATTTCACCTTCTACCAGTAACTGGTCGTTGTATCCTAATTCCGCGCGGATCTCATCCGCTGTTTCGCGGGGATAACCCGGAACAATCCGGTCTACCAGTGTATTGTATACTCCACAGTGGTTGTGGAACCACCGGGTAAAATCATCGCCCAATTGCCACAGTTCGATGTATTTTTCGATACAGGCAATCAGATTGGTACCATTCAGGAAAATCAATTCGCAGGGAAAAATAATAAATCCTTTATCGGCAGCACCATTGAATGTTTTAAACCGGTGGTATAAGAGTTGGGTTAATTTGCCCGGAAATCCGGAGGCCGGTGTATCGGTCAGTTTATCCTCTGCATTGAATGCGATACCTGCTTCGGTTGTATTGGATATTACAAAACGCATATCCGGATTTTCCGCCAGTTTCAGGTATTCATCAAATTGCGAATAGGGGTTAAGTGCCCGGCTAATCACGTCGATCAGTTGAGTTGTATATACCGCTTCTCCCTTATCAAGACCTTTAAGGATCAGATGGTACAGGCAATCCTGTTTGTTTAGCATATCAACCATACCCTGTGCTATGGGCTGAACGGCTACAACACTGCCTTTAAAATCAGTTTTTTCGTTCATGTTCCATACAATCCAGTCAACAAACGCACGCAGGAAATTTCCTTCGCCAAACTGGATAATCCGTTCCGGGTAAAGATTGGCCTGTACGGTACTTCTGTTCAGTTCTTTCATTTTTCTTTACTAAGTTAGTTAATTACAAAATTTACGTTTTATTTAAGTAGTTATCACTCGTTTCACTTGCTAACGAACCTTTACGCCCGTGCCCGTAAAAGTACAATTTTTTACGTAAATATTATGCACCCGGCCGGACATTTCACTACCTGTTACAAATCTGCCGTTTTCACTAATTTATTTCTTTCGGTAGAAAGTGGTAGGGCCGTTTCCTTCGCTTACAATAAGACCTTCGTCAATAAATAGTTTGAGGTCTTTGGCTGCGGTTGTTTTAGAAATAACCATATGCTCTCTGTAGTATTTACCGGTGATATGATAATTCCGGGAGAGATATCTTATAATGAATGCTCTCCGTTGCTCCAGTGTGTACTGGGGTTTGGTAATTTCTTTCCGGCGGCGTACGGGGATAAGAGCCAGTTGGTTCATCAATTCGGCAGAAGGACGGAATTGTACTCCACTTATTTTTACGTTATAGGTATTTATCTCTGACTTTTGAAGTCCCTGCGGACATTTTGCAGACGGCATAAATGTGCCAATCCCCTCTAAATTCAGGTTATATCCCAAAGAGGTTGTTCTAACAAGCAACCATTTCAAAAGAGATAATAATCCATCTACATCCGGTTCCGTAAAAGTAGTACCATAAGTGATCTCTTCCATCAAATCATTTATCGTTAGTGTTCCGTTTGATGAAAAACGTACATGATACTGGGTTTCTTTTTCTTTATTAGGGTTGGGAGTTTCTACAATCCTAAAATATGCAGGCATAACAGTAAGTATTTAATGGGTGAATAGTATGAAATGAATCGTCACGCGGCCGGTTACCAATCGTCAACCGAATGGGTGCCGTCTGTTAACCGGTTGAGTGCCATTTGTCACCCGGCCGGGTGACGATAGAGTCCTTATTGGGAAAAACCGGGATACAGCCTGTCCGGCCGGTAAGAGTAGCTTTGTGCATTTAATTATTAAGTTAACAGTTCCGGAGGTAAATATAATGATTTCTTTTGATACTGTGTACCGGATAGGGTAAAAGTATGGATTTAATACGGAAATAGCACAGATTCTCTGTCTGATCTGTGCTATTTTTAATTCTCCGGAAGGTGTTTTTTCAGGGCAACCACTCCGTATGGATGAAATAATAGGTTTCGCCGGCGGAGGTTTGCTTTTCTTTATTCATATTGTTTTCCAGTTCTTCTTTTTTTCTTTATAATATTCTAATACCTCTTCCAGTACGGGATCGGGTACTCTTCTCTTTTTGGTCAGGTCACGCAGGGTGATTTCCTGTAAAAGTGGGGTGGAAGAGGGAACCAGAAACAGTTGCCGGTGGGCTTCGGCCAGTGTATTGTATTTTAACTTCCGGTTGGCTTTCCGGCACACCCGGCAGTGTATCAGTTCGTTCATATAGGTTTTCCGGAGTTGTTTCCGGAGTTTCCGGGTAGAATTGTAAATAAAGATACTACCGGATTCCGTCGCTTCCACTTCTATTGTTTCCGTAACCGGTTGGGTGTATAATTGTGCTTCCTCCTGCGCGATCAGTTCATCCAGTACATCACAGATATCTTTGGAACGGTTTTTTTTCTTTTTTCCTGCTTTAGGGTCCCGTTTTTCTATTCTGCCAGCCGATATCTGCTCCAGAAAGAACAGGTGTTTTTCCAATTCGGCTTCCGAAAGTAGTAACCGGTATTGTATGACTGTGTCCGGTAGGGTGGTCCGTTGGGTTTCCGTCAGGTAAACCGGCTGGAAACCGTTAAATACCTCTTTAAATTCCGTATTGATTGTTACCGTATCTGCCAGGACGAAGGTTTCCCGGAACTCCTGTTCATATTTGTCCCGGGTATTGCCTACTGTCGAAAAGGCTTTGTGCAGGCTCTCTATTAACAGTCTGTTATCCGCTTTTACCTGATGCAGGAAAGTATCTACCGCATGTACCATTACTTCGGTTTCCATGACCCGTTCTTTTTCCGGAAACAGCAATCCTCCCTGGGTCATGGAGTATTCCGGATACCACAGGCTGTAACCGTTTTTCATATCTTCCCGGAAACGGTTCTGCCGTCTTACCTGATCGGCATACAGGATATATCTCCGTTTGTTACGGGTTATTTCCCGGGCATATCCCTGTATCAGATGGGCTGTCTGCAATACAAAATTGTTATAACGATCTTCTTTCCCGGCATATAGCTGGAATGCCAGCAACCGTCCGTTCACCTCTCCCAACTGTTTCATCAGGGTCGAATCGGCCCATTCCGTAGTGCCTCCCCGTTCACCTATCAGGATAAACAGGTTGGTTGCCTGCGGCGTGTTTTCTACCTGCCGGATTGCTTCCCGCAAAGCACTCCAGCTTGCGCGGGTGGTATCGGCATCCAAACACTGCGGCTGCAACGACAAAGCGGTTAACGCATCTGTCAGGCGGGTGTAATCCGGCCCGGGCGACAGGGTAAATGTTTCGTTCCGCAGAGATACCACTGCTCCGAAATTATACCGGAACGATTCTCCTGTACGGGCAAACAGAGGCTGGAAATTCTGGATAATATTGAGTAGTACCGGATACTGTTCGCGCAGGTGAGTAGATGGTTCCACTACAAATAGTACATTGATCCGTTTTAGCTCTTTTTCTACTTCCCGGCTTTCCGCAAAGGTGATTGGCTCGCCATCTATATTATATACCCGGTTATCGCTGCGGTCTATCACAGGCCGTACGGCATAACTGCGGTAAGTCAGTAAACTATCGTGGAAAAGGGGAGATAGCAGCGGCTCATATTTTAAGATACCGGACATCCATTCCGGGTCATTCAGCCCGGTTTCGCCGAATAGTTGCCGTCCGGCCGGAAGTATCCTGTCGCACGAAATCCAGCCTACAATCTTTTCCGGAGCTTCTTCCGGGGTGATTTCCGGTTTGGTTGCTATCAGTGCGCTTTTTCCGTCTCCCGACAATTTCATTACATACACAATTTCGTGTAGCCCTATCAATCCGGCCCGTTCAGTCAGTCCCGGATCGGTAAACAGTTTCAGCGAATCGCCTGTTCCGAAAAACAGTTTGGGTTGGCGGATAGCTAATGTATCGCTGATTCCGGTAATGTATTTATTTTTCATCCCGGTACGGATATCGGTATACGATACCGGCGAAAGCAGCAGGCGCGAAATGTGCATCCAACCGTAATACTCCGCCTCTTTGCGCTTTTTTACATACCGGTCCATCCGGTTGCCGGCAATGTGTTCTTCGTTGTAACGGATTAGTTTCAGGTAATCCCCTTTCCGCCCGGTTACTAAGAACGCATCTAAAAAACCGGCCTCTTTCAGTTTGGTTTGTCCTCCCGGTTCGGCCAGCGTCTGGTTACCGGCCCGGTCCGAATACACAATCCATGGGTTTTTGTTGGCACTGGTCTTTGGTGCCCGTACCCCGTCCATAGGGAAATTCATAGAGTGCTCCCGGGGTAGCCGTTTCAGCCGGGTAAACATATTTACCGGCGAGCAGGCTACGGCGGAAAGCATCACACACAATAATAGGATTTTATATATATAGCGCATGGTTACCTTATTTTTTCGGATTGTAGTACCATTAGTTTATGAATACAGTCGTCGGTTTCACTCCGGGTTTCTACCACTACCTGGTCGATTGTAGTCACATCCCGCCCTATCAGGCGCAAGCCGTGGCAATAGGAGTAAAAGTCGTTGTACTTATTATTGTTTACCATTACAATCGCATCGGGATTACCGCATAAGTATTTTTTCAGGATATAATTGTAATTGGTGTTGAACGGCTGCCCGTTGGCAATGTGTTGTAATTTCTCCCGGATATCCATCCCGATCAGTGTCAGCATATCGGTCGAATCGTTCTCCATATATTTGGGTAATACCTCGATCTGGTGTATCACCGGATAGCGGGTGTTTTCGGTCGTGAGCATCACATCGTATACACCGGGATTACGGTACGAGTATAGAGCGGTCTTTTCCCGGGCATCTACCATGCCTGTTTCGCCAAACTCCCAGCGCCATTCCGTATCGTTGCCTACCCCTTTGAATACCACTAACTCCTCCTGCATTGCCACACTGGGAGCAGTGATCCGTACCAGCGGATTGTCGTTTGCCTGGGACGCAGCCTTCACATTGATCAGAAACCGTTTTTCCATTGTATTATTAACGGTAAGCCTTACCTGGTATTTGCCGGTAGCAGTGAAAAAATACTCTCCGCTTTGTAATTCTGTAAAATCTCCGTTTCCGAATTCCCATAACCATTTCGAGGCATAGCGGGTACTGTCCGCAAATCTGACGGGCTCTCCCAGTTCCACATCTATGGGTGAAATATAGGCATTGATTGTCCGCGAAGGAGCACATGAACGGTGCAATGCACTGAAAGCGGCAATACAAATAATAATTACAGCAATAATGATAAGGGTTTTTGCATTTACTAATTTATCCATTCCTTTTCTATTTATTACGTTTCAGTTCTTCTTTTTTCTTTTCCAACCCGATTTCACACTCTTCCAGGTTTTTTCTGAAACGGGAAATGTTTTCCTGTTTACTCCATAACTCTTTTTTGTCGGTAAACCACATATGATAGAAGGAAGATACATGTTTGAATACCCGGTAACGTTTGTCCCAACTGTTTCGTTCGTATTGATTATCCAAAGATTGAATAAGGAATTTGATATCATTCTCTTCATACGAAGCATTTACAGCGGGCGAGAATTCCACGATCCGGTTATAAAGTGAGTCCACAACGGATACCTGGGCGGATTGCATCTGGCGGAAGTCGCGTAACCGGTCCATTTTCCGGATAGTAACCTCTTTCCGGCTGCGGGTTTGTAATCCTGTTTCCCGTACCAGTAAAATATAGCTGCATATACCGGTAATCACCAGAAACAAGACTAAAACATATATAAATCCGATCACTTTTTCACGGCGGTTCACGTAAGGGTTTATTTTCAGGTTGTTTTGCATAGTTTTTATTTTTCGTTTTATTTTCCTCCTTCCAGGGTAAGCCTGCGGTTTGTTTGCCGGTTATCCTGTACACAACGCAACAGATCGTTCCTCAATAATTCTTCCTGTACAGACAGGCGCCGGATAGAATCTTTCAGGGATAAGAAAGTGTTCACCTGGCCTACCAGCCGGTGATATACCCGGCTATCCCGTTCGTCCATCCGGTTGAGGTGTTCCAGCAGATTCATTTTGCGGTTACTGATAATTCCCTGTACGGCAATATCATTAATTCTGTCACTGCTGTTCAATAATGTCATATAGGAATACAGGGAGTCTACCTTTTCTACAATTTCTGTCTGGTAAGTATAGATATGGTCGTACTCTCCGGTTTTTATTTCTATACGTTTCATTTCTGTCTGTAGGGTACGTAGAAAGGTAAAAAAGAAGAATACAGCAATCAGGGCTGTTCCCGCTAATGTAAACGAGAAGCGGATATAATGGCGGGTTACTTCTTTGTCATTTAAAGGTTTCATAGGGATTTGTTTTTATTTCATATAACTATTTATACCCAGATAAGAGGGGTAGGGGTTGTGCTTTCCTTTTAACCGGAGTGTGCGTTCTTCCGGTGATACGGTGAGCCTGACTTTTACTTCGCGGTCTGCCGGAAGCAGTAAACCCATCAGGAAATCCAGTATATCCCGTTTATCTCCTTTTATAAAATCACGCACCCGGCAGGCCGGTATATCTTCTATTTTCAGCACCAGGTCCGGCAAGCCGTCCTGAAAAGCTCCACGCAGTACAAAGTCTACCCCTAAGCGTGTTTTCCCCAGTTTGAGGTATTGTTTTGTACGGGCCTGTTTGGAAAAAACGCATGACTTATTTGTACCGGATTCCCCAATAGTAGTGTAAATACCCTGGATATTTCCGGCATACTGCGCCGGATGGTATGAATTTCCGGTATGAATAGTATAAAAAGGTTTGCATAGTATAAAGGCATTTGCCGTAAAAACAGGCCAGAATCCACTGAATAGGTCAGCCAGGTCCCGGTGACTGTTGAATTTATCAAATTTCAGTTCATCCAGTTGTAATTCAACCATTCCCCGGTCAATTTCCGTTTCAAACAACTGGAAAAAACGCCGTATAAAAAATTCTTCATTCCGGTGCTTCCTTATTTCTTCAAGCATCTCTTCCCGGCCCTTTATCTTTCCCGAGAAAGAAGTTGTATGGAACAGGCCTTCCGGTAGTACATCATACAGTGCCGGACGATTGGTTTCTATTTCCAGCAGTAGCTGTTCGGAAAGCTGGCCGTTTTTTTGCAGGCGAATCCTCTCTATATCCGTAGAAATACCCCGTTTGGCAGCTCCTTTCCGCCGGATGGTAATCCGGTCGATATCCAACCCCTGTTCAATGAGGCTGGCAGCCAGCACATCGAACCGCCAGTCGTGGCTGCCCGAAAAAATGGTTTTGTTGTTATGGAGTTTTTCAATTAATTTCATTCGCCTTTCTTTTACCCGATTATGTTCCAGTTACTTTTTCCCTGATCGGAAAGTTGTTCCCTGCGTTCGGAAACCACAATGCTCTCTTTATGTTGCCCGATGTATTCTAACCGGCATAACCGTTCCCATAGTTCAGTCAATGTTTCCATAAATGCTTCGGTACGCCACAGTATAGCCCGTATACTGGTATGGTCATACCGTAAACTGATTACATCCGCCATCATCTGTTCGAACGAACCCGGGGTCACGTTGCTCCATTCGTACAGGTAAGTGAGAAGCTCTTCCTTTTGGGTGGTTTTCAGGAAGTTCAGGTTTATATATAAGGTATGTGCCAGTTGCGAAATCATATCCATAACCTCTATGGGCATCATCTGTGTACCTTTATTACGGAAACTGAACTGGATGGCGGTAATATAGCGGATAACATCCTCACAAATAGTTTTCAGGTTACCAGCCAGATCCGACTTATTGGTACGCTCATGAACCTTACGGATAATAATAAGCGAAGAGTCTTCCAGTTTTTGTAACCATTCACCCATCCGGTAATAAAAATTAACCAGGTCCCGGTGGCTGCCAAGCACCCGGCAGGGAGGAATATAATGAGAATCTACCGGATAGGTGTCGCCATCTTTCCGGATCCTTCCGATAATAAGGTGATGACTACCAAATGCTTTGGTATTGAGTTGACCCGAAGGTATTACATGCATTTCCAGCATTGGCCTGGCATCCGGGTGGCGGGGCGGCACTTCGTTAACGTCCGGTTCACCTGTGGGAATGCGTTTATAAGGGTCAATCACCAGTACAATATCCCATAGTTCCGTATCTGCACGGCTTTCGGTAGCCGGCGAGTACACTTTTGTTAATACCCCATTCTCATTTTCCGGATGAAAATGTATCCGGATACCCGACGAAGTGATGGCATCACAAAAGTTGAGCCGTATTTCAATCTGCCCGGTCATATTCTGGTTAATTTCAATTCCTTTTCCGTTATCGCCTCCTTCCGGCTGCGAGAGCAAACCATAATTGTAATTGGTCAGGCTAACCGCAGCCATATCCCTGATCCGGTCAATAAAATAATCTTCTGTCTGCACGAAACAGTTACGGGTTATCTCCATCGAGTCCTGCCAGTTTACCAGGCGTCTTTGTAATATCATAATGTATTGTTTTTTATATATTATTGAATGATTCGTTTTGCAACAATGGTGTATCGTTCGCCGATTTTATTTTCTTTGAATGTCTTTGCAAAGTCTATGTATTTCCTGGGTTTAAAAACAGAAGGTTTTACATAGAATATCCAGCCACCTTCGATGACCTGCGAGAAATTGTCGATAGGCGAAAGCGGCGAACTGAGGTTGTAGTCGTTCAGTAGCCGTTTAAACCATACGGCAAACAGCATATCATCGGCTGCTTTCGCATTCAGGGTAACGGGCATAGAGTCTGTTTCCTGTTTAAAGATTTCCAGCATCACTACTTTCAATTGGTTGTAGTCGATGTTTTCGGTAGAGGCAATATCCGTATCCTCCCCATATTTCCATATTTTATATATGGGAATAGGAATGTCCATAAACATCCGGTAGCTTTTCATAAATGCCATCGGCAGCACAAATGGCAGGAGGCAGGTACATGCCCACATACCGTATTTCAACTCATTGCACAGGTTGAATACCAGTGCAAAAAAGCCATGCCTACGATCAGCAGAAACGATGTGAAAACAATTTCATGTACAAGGGTTTGTTCATTTTTAAACACCCACGATAGGAGCCGGTAATGTACACTACCGGCAATAAAATAGAAAAGGGAAAGTACCAGATAGCCTACCGGCATGAAATGGTAATCAATAAAACCAAAAAGTGCCGGCGCTATCAGTACGGAAGCTATAATGATTGTATAACCGATCAGCCGTTTGTTACTGAGCAGTTCATTCTTTTTTGCCATAAATATGCCCAATCCAATACAAAGCAATCCCAATAAAGGATAGATCAGATAGGTCAAAGCAAGGTAGTTCAGAAAAGGGTTCATTTTTTATAAAGATAAATTATGTTAGGGTGTATCCCCATTTTTATTTTTAGTTTCCGGAGTATAGGTTTCTGCCTGTTTGGGCATAACAATGGTTCCGATTGTTTTGAAAGAACCGGGTTTGGATATCTGTCCGTCAAAAATAATTTCGATATCTTCGCCACTGATCGCACATTTGATTGTGGAGGATTTCAGTAGCGGTTTATAGTTCTGTACTTTTATGTTTCCGGTATTTTCCCATTTAATAAGTGCCATCACTCCTACGCAGGGTGGTTTGTAAGTTCCCCAGCAGGAGTGCATACAGGGCGATGAAAACATAATATTGGTATTTGTGCAATCCATTTCGGTTGCCCAGAATTTCCCCTGCAATTTAATCTGGTTGGAAGTAACTTTGAGTTGTGCGGGGGCTGCCGCATATTTGCATTGCAACATAGCCCCATCCATCACAAAATTCAGGTCTTCACTGGGCGAGGAGGTACCTTTTTGTTCCTTTTCCTCCTGTAGTTTATTTAATTGTGTATCAGCCATTGGTTGAATAATAAAATGGTTTTATTTTTTAGGGTTTAAAACAGAGATATGTTCTCCTACGGTTGAGTACCTTAGTTTGTATACTTTTATATCTGCATTGTGGAAAATCACCTCTTTGGTAGGATCGGCAGTATTCCTTAACAAGAGGTTTATATGCAGGTTATCGGGGCCTATTTGCACCACCATTTCAGCCTGTGTGTCTTCGCCTTCGGGGAACATGGTGGCAAAGTGCCGGAAAACTTCCTCTTCATCGAAGTCTATATTTACTTCATAGATATCTTCTTTATCTGACCAGACCACATTGAGGAATTTCATTCTGGGCCACTGTCTGAAATTGTATATTGTCTGCAAACTTTCTTCTTTGAAACAATCTATTTCCGCATTATAGAAGTCCGTACGTATATAATCAGTAATACCGGTAGCACCATCAATATATTCAGTCACCACACGATAGGTAAACCACTCGCGGTAGGTATCCCATATTTTGTTGCCCAAACCGTTTTTGTTGAAGTTTTCTACCAGATCGGCCTTTTTTGTCCAAAGAGTATGAGCATAATCAGCTAGGGTTTTATTATCATGTACAGTCTTTGAGCCAGGCGCAATCTGCCGGATGGTATAGGCATCGGATTCTTCCGCCCAGTAGCACCCAACCTCTACACATTTATTGGGAGACCATAGCCATACCACAACCATGCCTTCAGGGGCAAGGCCTACTACTATATAATCACATCTTTCTTTGTTTCTTCTAAAGTCTATGTATTCTTCGCGAAAGAGTTCGGTCATTTTTTCGGTGGGAAGGTCAAAGACTCCTTTGTAGAGTTTTTCTTCGATATAGGAAATCCAGTGTACTACCAGGCGGTAGGGTGCTTTTTGTCCCGGTTGTCTGTGGTATTGGTACTGCCGGGTCCTTTCCAATTACTTCTTAGAAAGGCCCCTGATTCCAGATAGGTATATCCGTCGTCAAAAATCAGTACACTTGCATGTTCGCGTATAGGGTATAAATTGGGGCAGGTTACCCCTGCCTGCCATTCAAATTTTTCCTGTTGTTTCATAGGTGTTTCTTTTTTTTGTTTTTGTATGCATGCTGATAAGGGTAATCCTGCTATAAGAAATGTAGGGATATACCGGATGACCGCTTTTTTTAGGATATTCAATTTCATATGTTTTTACAGGAGTTATACATAGGTTTGTCTGTTGGGCTCTCCATTACTGTAGCGGCCCCGGTGTGCTCTTAGTATGGTTATTAGTGGCACATCCATTCCAGCCGAGGTATGCTCATCCGGAGAGTGATGAAGGAAGCGGTTTCGTAGCCAGCGCAGATAAAACTGATGGCACAGTACACCCGCAAATTCTTCTTTGTTCTTTTTCAGGTTATCAAAATATTTATATGGGCTTAGTAACTCATTTACTGTTAGTACAGTACAATCTTTTATTGTACCCTCCTTGTAATTGTGTTCCAATACTATTTTTTTCATATAGAGTAATGGATCGTCTAAAGTGGTGTAATAGTGGGTCAGGAAATCGCCCTGAAGGAGTTTGACCAACCCCTTATGAATATGCTCTTTCCATCTACTTCCCACTTTCATAATATAGAGGCTTTGTTCACTCTCTTTCAGCAAAACTTCGGTTTCGTCCAATACCGTTTGCAAATTATCACGAATCATTTTCAGCATTTCTCCTACTGTAAAGTGGGAGGTGAGATTTAAAGAGTAATCTTCTTCTAATGAATCGGGGTCAATAATTGGCTCACCTTGCATGTCAACCCCAAAATAATCCATATACCGACTCATCAGATGCAGGGTAATGTAGCTGTATTTATGACTTAACCCTTTTCGTTTATAAAAGAGTTTGGTGCCAAAGGGGTGTAAGGTATATGTATCTATTCTTTTTCCCATCATAGGTGGGTCTGCCTTTTGTGTATTTGATGTCTCCCAGCAATCTTTCCTTTCTTTTAAACCAGCCCCATTCTTCATATTTGGCTATTCTATTTTCCAGGTCTTTATTACTTGAGGCCCAATATACAAATTTTCGTTCATCCGCATTATCAATATACGATCCCCCACATCCGCATGCGATCCCACAAGGGATAATTCTCTATGGTTGCAATTTGTGGTTTTTAATTGGGTGAGTGCAAAATTTACTCTCCATTCGTCTTTAGCTGTCAGATGAAGTACATATTTTGCCTCATTACTTACTTCATGTAGCTTCAGCTCTTCTATGTCATTTGCAAATTGTGGAATAAAACCCGCAATTTCTCCATATGAAGAGACTGTATCGTACAGACCTGCAAATCTTACACGAACTACTAATCTGATCTTTTGTATATTAATTTCATGATTCTTTTTTAAATAGTATCCTAAAAAACCTTTAGGCATTATGTATTTGTTTGCCTGCCAATACTCCTGTTTCTCACTGGCAGTATATACTTCCATAATTTCGGCTTTAGTTGGTTTAAATCCCCTCGAGTTGTATAAACTGTATGTTCTTCTGGCTATTTTTAACGGATTAGTTTCTATCGCAATAGCTACTATACCATCCCTGCGGGTAATCTCATGAATAAAGTTCCTGGCACCGGCAGCCCCACGGCTGAATCCGTAAGTATCTACATTGACATATATGATACTTGCATTTTTTTTATTTTTATATTCATCTGCTATTTTTTGAGCTAATTCTTTACATCCTTTCCTTACTTTGGCCCTCACACCACTTTCTTCGTCGCCAAAGGCCATACCGCTCGTCCGGTCTTCCTGGTAGTTCAGGCTTCCGGAACCTTCTATGTATATACGGTAATCCTCGTCTTTTGTTATTTTAAACAGCCGTGCCGGATTGGTATAATCGTTTTCATAACTTACATCGTCTGGCCTGGTGCGGTAGTCATACCCGTCCCTTTCAAGTGTACCTTCTACCAGCTCTTTACTTTTGTATTTCTCATAGGCTTCGTAGGCTAATTTCTTTTCTTTGTCGTTACCGAATACATCGCTTAGAATTTTTTTGTCATTTTTTCCGTTTTCCTCTATATGTTGTTCATATTGCTCCTTGTATTCTTCATATATCCCTCTGGCCTCTATGTTCTTTATATTATTAAGTGTGCCATCAAAGAATACACCAAAAGTTATCTCTAATCTTTCGGCTGGGGTATATGTGTTATTCCATCTTTCTCCGGAGTTAGTAGTTATGCTCATGGTTTTATTTTTTAGGGTTTAAAACAGAGATATGTTCTCCTACGGTTGAGTACCTTAGTTTGTATACTTTTATATCTGCATTGTGGAAAATCACCTCTTTGGTAGGATCGGCAGTATTCCTTAACAAGAGGTTTATATGCAGGTTATCGGGGCCTATTTGCACCACCATTTCAGCCTGTGTGTCTTCGCCTTCGGGGAACATGGTGGCAAAGTGCCGGAAAACTTCCTCTTCATCGAAGTCTATATTTACTTCATAGATATCTTCTTTATCTGACCAGACCACATTGAGGAATTTCATTCTGGGCCACTGTCTGAAATTGTATATTGTCTGCAAACTTTCTTCTTTGAAACAATCTATTTCCGCATTATAGAAGTCCGTACGTATATAATCAGTAATACCGGTAGCACCATCAATATATTCAGTCACCACACGATAGGTAAACCACTCGCGGTAGGTATCCCATATTTTGTTGCCCAAACCGTTTTTGTTGAAGTTTTCTACCAGATCGGCCTTTTTTGTCCAAAGAGTATGAGCATAATCAGCTAGGGTTTTATTATCATGTACAGTCTTTGAGCCAGGCGCAATCTGCCGGATGGTATAGGCATCGGATTCTTCCGCCCAGTAGCACCCAACCTCTACACATTTATTGGGAGACCATAGCCATACCACAACCATGCCTTCAGGGGCAAGGCCTACTACTATATAATCACATCTTTCTTTGTTTCTTCTAAAGTCTATGTATTCTTCGCGAAAGAGTTCGGTCATTTTTTCGGTGGGAAGGTCAAAGACTCCTTTGTAGAGTTTTTCTTCGATATAGGAAATCCAGTGTACTACCAGGCGGTAGGGTGCTTTTTGTCCCGGTTGTCTGTGGTATTGGTACTGCCGGGTCCTTTCCAATTACTTCTTAGAAAGGCCCCTGATTCCAGATAGGTATACCCGTCGTCAAAGATCAGTACACTTGCATGTTCGCGTATAGGGTATAAATTGGGGCAGGTTATCCCTGCTCTCCACTCAAATCTTTCCTGTTGTTTCATAGATATCTTTTTTGTTTTTGTATGCATGCTGATAAGGGTAACCCCGCTATAAGAAATAGGGGCAAACTTTTCAGGATTGATTTATAGCTTCCGGATTTCATGCTCAGACATTTTTACTAATTTATAACTATGAAGATGCTTCTGTTGTTCCCTGATTGCATTGAGCTCGAAGTTGCTTTCTGCCAAACAGTCATCGTTATACCGGATATATCCCTGGTATTCTATGTTAGTATAACAATCCGGAGCCTTAAATGTAAGGTTTTTCAGATGAATAATACTCTGGTTTGACGATTCCCGGACTTTGTTATATTCAATGTCTCCGGTTACAGGCGTATGATCCGGAGGCAGATAGAAGGTTCCTTTCCGGATGGACAGAGAATCTGGAAGCCGGTTTAATTGCTCCTGCAGAAGGGTGCCCCATAAATTGAGTTGTTGGTAGTAAAAGATAAGGGATGCTTCGTCTTCGTAAATGTCAAGTATAGCTTTCAGGGTGTTTTCTGTTGCCTCTCCTTTGTACCTAAGTCGTAACTCGTTGCAAATCATGGCTGCCCTCGAGCGAATAGCGTCTATATTCTCAATAGCAATGATCTCGTCGTCCTGGTTACAAAGAAATTTTACATCGTCGTTGATAAGTGCCAGCCGGTAATAGAGTCCCTGTTCGCTTTTGGGAATATAATTGCATGTAAGCATATAGCGAAACATTTGGATGTGCAGCCGGTAGGTTTGTTGTTTCGGAAAATAATTCCGTGTAACATGCCAGATGCTTTCCGTCTGTTCAGGTAAATAGCGGTTTTCCCGGATCTCGCGGGAAGAGATCCGGAACCTGTAAAATGTATGTCCGGCAGTTGTTTGCATATATTATTTACTTATCTGTACATCTGATCCACCCTGCAGGCTGGCCAATCTGGAAGCTTGTAATTGCAGATCGCCGGAAGCTGCATCTACTGTAATTCCGGCGGCAGAATATGCGGAATCTCCTCCGGCCTGTACATTATAGTCGCCATTCACCGCGTAACTGCAGTTTTCGCCCACCTCGGTGGTGCGGTTGGCACCTACATAAATCGTATGATCCTGCTCAATCACTTCATTAACCGATTCTGCTACCTGCACATCAATATTTTTAGAAATAACGGTTAAGGTCTCACCACATTTTACAGAGATATTATTAGGAGCACTTATCTATATATTTCCTTCCCCATCCATTTCGAAGGTGTTCCCACTGGGGTCCGCAATGTAAACAGATTTGCGGTTGTCGTTCAGAACGATCCGGATACCACTTTTCGTTTTAATGGATTTTTCTTCATTATCTCCTGTAATGCCGGATGTATTCCCGCTGTGGTAGAGGCTACCCATTACGAAGGGGCGGCCCGGGTCGCCCTGCTGGAAGCCTACCATGACCTGGTCGCCCACTTCGGGAATAAAGAAAAATCCCCGGTTTTTATTGAACACATCACTGCTTCCGCCATCGGGTGTCTGTACCCGTATCCAATGGGTGGTAGCATCCGGATCGGTAAGGTATTGCCAGAAAAACTGAACTTTTACACGCCCTTGTCCTTCCGGGTCTTTATTATCCATCACCGTTGCCGGTTCGGGGTAGGCTACAGGCATTTGTACGGAAGGGTCGGCAGGCATGGCCTCGGTGGCTCCCGGAACACCCCGGAATCTGTTTGTATAAATTTCTTTATTATCTACCTGATGTATGATTTCTGTTACCCTGTAACGTCCCAGGTCAGTAATATTAACTCCTTCAAATGTTTTGGGTACGGTAGTAACTACCAGTTCGCCCAGACGAACATCACACGTGTTACTTACAGCTTCGAACTGCGACATCTGCGAGTAATTGCG
Source organism: Tannerellaceae bacterium (assembly GCA_021203545.1). Classification (GTDB taxonomy): domain Bacteria; phylum Bacteroidota; class Bacteroidia; order Bacteroidales; family Tannerellaceae; genus UBA4116. Next base: position 33,455 of record JAJQAZ010000067.1, read on the forward strand.
GCTGTGTTCGGAAGCCATATAGGTTACTACATCGTTATCGTTCACGATAGCACGGGAAGTCGGCAGAATACCGGCCGACGGATAAAATCCTTCGGAGCGGCCACGTGCTACACGCATGTAATTGTTTTCGCCTTCTGTCAGTTGTGAGGGTGCGTCATTAAAATATTCATCGCCGGATGGATCATAATCGTACACTTCCGTATTGAGCGTACGGATCGTGGACGCGATATGAACCGACCGGAGTTCCATATCGTAAGTAGCTTTCGTTGTAGTGCTTACCTGCGGATTTCCAACAATCAGTTTGGTCCCGTCGTAATAGAACCACTCCCCAAAGCTTGTTAAAAGCCTGGAAAGGAACGCATAACTACTCTCTTTATAACGGGCCACATAAGGAATGGTACCTCCAAAACGGGGATTATTTTCTACCTCAACCTTCACACCGCTGTTATCCAACACTTCGCTGACAATATTCTGAAGGGTTGTTTCCGTAAAACACTGCATAGAAGGGTCGCGGTCCAGGATCAGGGTAGGAGAGCCCCCTTTGAGTATAACAGACCCCTGGTCGCCGTTATAACCTCCGGCAACGATATCGGTAATAATTCCAAAAAAATCGGTAACCTCACCTGTCTGGCGATGGGTCATTTTAATATGTACCTCTTCGCCCAACTGTTTAAATATCTCGTCGGGAGTAACTGCCCAGACACTTGGTTTACCGGCTTTATAATTGACCTCAATCTCGAAGTAATGATGTGTACTGATGGACTGTGTGAGCTTCATATTGAGAAAGTCGCACTCTTTTCCATTTATCTTTATTTCTACTTTTACCAGGTTCAAAGGATTAGATGTTGCCATATTATTTCGTTTTAATTTATAAATACTCGGTAATTGAAAGTCCCGGGCGAACGGCTTGCCAGGTTACAGCGTATATGTGTGGCCAGTTCGTCTGTATTGATCTCCCGGCAGGCTGCCGAAGAGGTTATATGAATGTCCAGTGTACGTATAATACCCTGTCCGGGCAATTTACCGGGAGCATATCCCGGTTGCAGGGAAATGTTCCGGATATATTCTCCGTAATGTGCCCGGCAAAAGTTCAGAATGTCTTCCCGTGTATAAACCGAATCGTGCGAAAGCAGTGCATATTTATACAAGTCGAGTTTTTGGGCCATTTCCGGCGCCTCTTTTCCTCCCCGGGTAGTTGTAAGCAGACAGAGGGTATCATTTACCAGATCATTCTCGTCCGGATAACTGATAGAGGTGGCCGGCGGTATGCCATTGGCCAGTTTCCCGTTCGTGAGCCAGTAATTAACAAACATATGGGTGTTTTCCAGGTCGTTCTTCCGCCGGTCTATCATCAGATAGGAGAGTGATTCCTGTGTACGCTCTTGGGGCCTGATTCTTTGTGATAACCGGCTAATCTGTGCCAGCAACTCATTGATATTTTCTTTTAAAGAATCCTGGTCTATACTTGAAAAAGCTACACTTTCATCATATAACAGGTCAATCAGCCGTAGAAGAGATCCGGTTGCATCCTGTTTATTAAACCTTTCGCATCCTCCCCGCCGTAAAGCAAATGTACCCCCAGCATATTTCTCTTTATCCGGTCCTGCGATAGCCGCGTATTTCAGTCCTTCGGAGTCGGTTACTTCTTCTACAGACATCAGGTATTCGGTTTCCAGTTTTGCCAATGGTATAATTGTGGTAGCAGGCGTAATCTCATGTGTGATTTTTTTAGGAAAACGGTTCACAACCGGAAAAGCATTGATGTGAATCTGTAACTGTTGTATAATATCTACAGAGAATCCCGGAGGAAACTGTATTTCAATCCAGTAAACCGGTTTGGTAAAACCTGCAATGTACTCCTCCGGGAATAGGTTCCGGAGAATCTGTGGGAAAGTTTCGCGCGGGATATCCTTTACCGGTACCTCATTTTTTATAGTCAGGAATACCGGATTATATTCGGCAAGCAACCGGTTCACCAAATGATTGGAGTCCTGTTCGCCAGCCGGTAACGTTTCCGGTAATAAAGCTGTATTACCAGACACCGGCAATCCGCTTTCCATTTCAATCGTTTGTCCTGCTATCTGCCAGCGGGTATAAGGGATCAGGGGAAGATATTCCGAAACATCTTCTGCCTGTGAAAAATCAAAGTAGAAAGGTATACCCTGCAGGTTTTGGATATCTTCTTCTATATCCAGTGCGAGCCATACCGTATGATTCAACCGGGGATCAGCGTGAAGCGATTTCGCTTCATAGTCTTTACCCTGTTTTACATGCAGCGAATGTGCTTCGCCTTTATAAATCATGTGGGTAGTATCTCCGTTTATGATCCTGACCGGAAACAGGGGATAGAAATCAAGCCTTTTGATCTGGTATTTTCTGGAAAAAGCGGCATCTTTATAAATAAACTGGCAAAGAGGGTCTATAATTTTGTCTCCCTGTTTTACACGGGCATGTAAAATAGCATGTGCCGGTTGAACAGACAGCATCGGGTCGGGGGTAAGTGCCGACGCAACTTTTTCAATAATTCTGGTTTCAATATCGTTCATTTCGCCTGAAAGGCGGAATATTTCTCCTGCCAGCGCTTCAATGAGCAACTTAACCAACGGATCAATCGTATCTATATTACGGATTTCCCATAAGGCGGCCATCCGTTTAAGCATCCGGTTGCGTATACCCTCTTTTGTATAATTGTTTCCTTTCATTTTTTCACTGATTGGTTAATGGACCCAGATAGATTTTGTATAAGAATAGAGTTCTCTCGCCGGTTGATTTTAAATCTCCTTCAATATAGACATCTGCCCTTTTTTTGACAGTGAATGCTTTCAGGGTTTCATCCTCCCGTATAGAATCCGTGATATCTACCCGGATGGCCATATTCTCTAAACGCTTTTCGTTTTTTATGATAGCTTCTTTCACATATCCGATGAATTTCTCTTTCCAGCGGTCGGCTGAGTCCATCCGTTCAAAATCCAGGTCCCAGATGTAAGAGCCGAATTCCGGGTCAAACCGGTGCTCGCCCGGACAGGTTAGCAGAATCAGTTCCAGATACTGGTCGATAGACTCTTTTTCACTGCACCGGGCCAGCATCCGGTTTGAATCATCAAACAACGAACTGAATCTCAATGGTAATTTATAGTAATTCTGAACTGCCATGTTTTAAAATCTCCTTCGTTTTACAGTTGGTACCCGGCCGCTCCACATGCTGTAGTGGCTGGCTACATACTTCCGTTCGATACGCATTGGGTTGCTCTTGAACAGGTTATGCGAAAAGAGGATTCGTTTTTCTACATCCGTAATGAAATCCATCAATACCTCTTCTTCTATACTTCCCGTCCGGAATCCATGTATCCGGACCGCTCCGGAGTAAGGATCGGTTACGGAAAACCAGAGGTCGTAGCCTGCTCCCGTAGCCGATGGGCCAAACCGTTCGAGCATAACCGACGGAGTAATGGAATAGCCCGTCAGCCCCGGTAATGTAATGGAAGATTCTTCTTCCAGCGGGCTGATCTCGCCGATGTCGCGTAGTTTTCCCCCCCTGCCAGAGGCCGAGGCTAAGCAACATCAGGAATTCATATAGGCTATACTCTTTCCCCATCTTTATCTGTATCCTGTTTTAAATTCTTCTCCGTTCAGGTTTACATAAGTCGGTTCCAATACCAGTGTGGTAAGCGGTACACCGCCGCGGATACTCTTTTTGTACCGCAGGCATACCGCATCGGTAAACCGTATGTTGTAAGAGGCTCCTTCGTTTACCACTTCGTTGTTGTGGTAAAACCGTACCTCGCCCGATTCGAAATTGGTTCCTTTGGTGATCCATCCCTCCAGCTGGCTGTCAGGCACTTCACCCAATACCACATACAACCGGAACCGGCGGATACCTCCTTCTTCTATGTAAGAGATATCGAATTCGTCTGCCAGGTACTTTCCGCCCAATAGCCTGAATTCGCAGGCATACCGCGGGTTGCGTTTATCGGCATACGCCTTGCTTTTAAATATCCTGTCCAGAAATCCCATATCGTTTACCTCTCACTATAATGTAAATCATTATCCGTAGCAATCTCTCCCGCCTGTATGGTCAGCAGGGTAATTAACCCTTCGCTCACCCTCGAATCGTAATGGGTACGAAAGTTGATCAGACGGGCATGGCGGAAGGCCATTTTCTCTAATACCTGTTCGGCCCCGTCGGTCGAAACGATCTCGCCATCTTCCTCCCGCAGCGTATCAAACAGCCACGAGAGTAACAAGCCATCGGCAAACCCATTCAACACCATCCGCAGATTTCCGCTTCGCAGAGAACCTGCAGCTTCACCACGCCGGCTGATGCCCCGTTGCAGTTCAAAATCCACACTCCGCACCTCATATGTGCCCCTGAACCGTGCCTGCGGCCCCTCCATATTTTCCCGGTGTATGTATAGGTAGTTTGCCATTTGTTTTATAATATCAATTCTTTATTATCAATTCCTTTTTGTAAATCAGCAATAGTCAATTCTTTATAAGTATTTTCTTTTCCTGTAAAGAATCGTACTATAGAACTCCAATCCCATCCTTCTTCCGGAAAATAATCGGTGAAATTAAACGGGTGAATAGTTACATCAAATAGCTTCTGGTATTCATCAAAAAAATCATCCACATCATCGCCATAAATATTCAGGTCATGATAGAGTCTTAAACCGGGAATTCTGTTTTCGCCAAACTTATCCAGATCAACAACGTTATTTATCATTTCTTTTAACTCTTTACTGATCATGTTACATTTTCAAAGTTTTCCAGTTTATTAGTATCTAATCTAAAC